>CAYRBI010000032.1:0-43463 GCA_964422415.1 uncultured bacterium
CCGGGGTTCCGGGACGGCTTTGGAAGACGATGGTCTGCTGGGAGGACTCGCGGCGGCCGCTCATCGGGGTGCTGTAAGTGGACCAACGTCCGCTCGGATGGAGATATCCCAACACCGCGTTTTCAGTGGCCAATTCGAGCGCATCTGCAATGACACTCTCGCGTGAGATTTTGAGGGCATCTACGCTGTAGGCCATCCAGGCGACGGTGCAACAGGTTTCAATGGGGCCTTGCTGGAAGGGATTGCCAGTCGCGCCCTCATTGGTAGAGAAGCTGCCATTGTTGTGGACATCGAATTTACGGATGCTGTGCCAGTGCTGGAGCAGGGCTTGTTTGTAGCGAGAGTCGTTAGTGATCAGGTACAGATCATAGAGCCCCTGAAGGTCATGCAAGCTCTCCCAGCGTGGACGCGGGGTGTCGTAGAAGGGAATCCCCTTCAATGCGGTTTCGAGGTAATCCCCCGCGCCTGGCAGACGCCACTCGGCCTCGATCTGATGAACCATCTGCAGGTAGCGTTCGTTCTTGGTCTCGCGGTAGAGGGTTCCCAGGGCGTGGATGATGGCCATGTTCATCTCGGGCGAACCGGCATCCAGCACCCGCCGTCCGGTGTTGAGATAGATGTTACACACCAGATCCGCGCCACGCTTCGCGGCCTCAAGAGCGGTGGTGTCACCCGTGTCCAGGTACCACTGGTAGAGTGCCAGAAGGACATGCCCATGCCCCCAGAGATCCCATTGCCCTAATAGGCGGTCCTTCTTGGGGAAGGGTCCCAGGTATCCATCCTCGGCCTGGGTGGAGATCAATTCCGCCACCACTTTCCGGAGATAATCGCGGAGATTCTCATCCTCCGTGAAACGCAGGGACTGAATGCTAGATTGTAGGTATTTTCCGATGAACTCCCCTGCCCATGGAACCGGATTATCGTAGGCTGGAACACGATCCCGGAGACGGAACATCTCCAGGATAGCAGGATTGGCTTCGGGGACAGACATGAGCCAATGCTGAGTGACTGCCTCCATCCGGCGCCCTGTTTCTCCCCCTAGATGGAGTTGGGTTCTGGGACTGATGAGTGGGGACATCGATTCCTCCTGGGGGGATGGTTGGTTGGCTTGGTTGTATCCAACCTGCGCCCAGATGACTAGACCTAGGATAGTGAGGCTGGCGCGGATGAAGTCTCTTCTTGGCCTCATGCTTGGAACCCTCTCTTTCATTGTGGTGTTAAACGCAACCCCTTAAGGTCCAGCGTCTTTCTCTTTATGGGGTAATCTGGAATAACGATAAATCAAATTGAGATTAATCAAGATTAATCTATTGTCATATAAGCACGTTTTTCTCATCAACGGGGGATTTTACCCCCAAATCACCCGATAAAAGCCTATTCTATGGGGTTTATTTTGTCAATGGCCCATTGAGAAAATGCGAAATACGATTGGTCATCTATTGAGAAAACAGGCTTGACAGGACCCTTAAAATGATTTAGCGTTCAATCATCGTGGTGTGTGACCGGCCACGGAAATGGAACTCTACGAAGGCGTGGATTTCGGTGACAGTGGACTCAGGAACAATCCGGAAGCGTGTAACTCTGATGGATGTGGCCAAGGACCTCGGTCTGAGTGTGAATGCTGTCTCCGGAGTTCTGAACAGCCGGGACAATGTCCGGGTCAGCGACGCGACACGCTCGGCCATCCTGGCCTCCGCGCGGAAGCTGGGCTACCGGCGTAATGTAGGAGCCTCGGTTCTGGCTGGAGGGAAGACACGTACCATCGGGCTGCTGGTGGCGGACATTACCAACGCCTTTAGCGCTCCAGTCGCGGGGGCTTTCGAGGCGGAAGCCTCACGGCTTGGCTATCAATGTATTCTGGGCTGCACACAGTATGATGGTATTCGTAAGGCGGCCTATATCGAGCGCTTTCTCAGCCATCAAATTGATGGTCTCTTGCTCACTACGATCTGGCAGGACCCCGATGTCCAGAGAGCCCTGCGCGCTGTCCTGTCTGAGCATGTTCCCGTGATCTTTGTGGACTATCCCTGGAAAGAGCAGATGGGTTCCATCGTGTGTGGAAATCACTTCCAGGGAGGGTATCTGTTGGGACGGCATCTCATCGAGATGGGGCACCGGAACCTGATTTTCCTGGGAGATAACCGGACCCTGGGGGTTTATTCAGTTGAGCAACGTATTCAAGGGATTCGCTCCGCTTTCCAAGAACAAGAACTACCGGTGGAAAATATGGTAATCGAGGTCTTCGATTGCCGGCGAGGGTTAGTTCACTGGATCACCGAACGTCTTAATCCGTTGCGTGCGAAGTTTCATCCCTCGGTGATTGTGGCCGCCAATGATACCGGTGCTTTCCAATTGTACGCTGAATTGCACGCCAGAGGGATTCGGGTACCGGAGGATATCGCTCTGACAGGATATGATGATCTGGGGCATTTCCTATTGGGTTCGATTGGCCTGAGTGAGCCGCAATTGTCTTTTATTATGAGTGTCCCACTGACCACGGTTCGTCAGCCCCTTCCAAACATTGGCTATGAAGCCGCGCGCATTCTCATCGATGAAATCGAGGGCAAGGGCTCTGGTTGGCCAATCAGCCGCGAATTGGATGTGGAACTCATTGTGCGTGAATCCTCCCGCCTACCGTTGTGGGCGCGGTAAGGAAAAAGTGAACGGCTTGGACTTGGCAAGGATTTGACTTCAACGCATGCGTTGGAGAGGTGGAAAATACAGGTGGGTGGTGAGAGGAGTATGGATATGAAGCATATGTGTCATCTTCGCTATGTCCTCCTTGGGTGTTTGGCTTTACTGATGGGATCAGTAGCCTACGCCGAGAATTTGTTGACGAATCCTGGGTGGGATGGGACGACAGGATCTGTCACGCTAGGTGAGGGACAGGCGGCTCAGTTTGATTCGACGACGTTTACGGATTGGCAGGTATTCTCTGTAGGAGCGGGAACCTCGACTTTCTCGGTGGAGGCCAAGGCCGATGCCGTTTCCGCACCGAATGTCATGTCCTTTACGAAGAATCTTCCCGATGATGCTGGCATCCGCAGAGATTCGGTTCCGGCGACGGTAACACCAGGCCATTGCTATATGTCCAGTGCCTATGGGCGTGATGTCGAGGGTTATCTCGATACCCTCACTTCCTCGACCTTCATCTTCGGGCCGAATGTATCAGTCGGAGCCGGAAATATGGTGTTGTCCGCGGATTGGTCCAAGTTTGAAAGCAGCTGGATTTGCCCGGCCAGTGGAACCGAGACCAGCCTGCAAGCCTCTTTCCAGTTCAGGCTGTATGAATTTGATGCCTCCGTCCAGCTCGATTCCTGCTCCTTGGAGGATATCACCTCCGGGAACCGGATGACCAATAGCGGGTTTGAAAACTCAGCTGACTCACCGGTGTTGTGGGATACCTTCGCGGTCAGTGGTGATTCCACAACAGCGTCCATCAGCAACGATTCGTACGAGGGCAACAATGCTCTCTTGCTGGAGAGAACTGCGGCGGGTGGCGATGCTGGTATCAGTAAGGATGGCCACATGCTGTCCTGGAATGGCAGCGACGTGATGGAGATCTCCCTCTACCTAAAGGATGATCCCACGATCGCCACGGGAGAGAAACTTTTGGCCAGGCTCTGTTGTTGGGATGCCACTGGTACCATCGTAGCATGTCAGGATAATACCTTTTCTGTTGGTTCGAGCAGTTACAAGCTTGCGGGTGGAACATATACTCCCCCCTCAACTACCGTAAAAGTGTCACTTAGTTTGCGTATCGTAAACTCCAGCGGCGCCGCGATGACGGGTGATGTGCTCATCGATAATGTGGTCATGGGCGATTTGACCGCAGGCTTTGTCTCGCGCCTTGCTCCCGATCACACCGATGACAATCTGCTGACCAATCCGGGTTGGGATCTGACCACCGCAAGCATCACACTAGAAAATAACCAATTCGATAGTGGTGTTACTTTCCCGGATTGGCAGATTTATGCCGTCGGAGATGGAGTCGGTTCTACCTTTACTTCACAGGCCGCTGGCGATGCGATCTCCTCTCCAAACGTTTTTGTTTTCTCCAAGAACGTCGCGGGAGGCGATAGCGCCTGCCGCCGTGATACCGCCACAACCTCGGTCTATAATGGATTCGCTTACAAATATGGTGTCTATGTCCGCGATACCGACTCCTCTGCCACTAATTTGAGTCTGGGCATGGTCCTCCTTGGCACCCCGAATGTGAGTGCCACGGGCGTTAATCTAATGGCGACCTCGAATTGGGAACTGGCCGAGGACTCCTTCATCGTGCCTACGGGTTATAGCACAGGCTCCCTCCAGCTGCGTGTGGGTGGTGATATTCCCGCCGTCCTGCAACTCGACAGCGCCTTCGTTGAAGACATCACCGAGAAAGACCGGATGACCAATGGTGGTTTCGAGAACTCCGATTCCAGTGTGTTACTCTGGGATACCTTTGCGGCTGGTGGCGATACCACCACGGCAACGATCAGTAATGATGCTCACGATGGGGACAATGCTCTCTTGCTGCAGAGAACATCTGTAACAGGTGGTGACGCTGGTATCAATAAAGATGGACATCTTCTGCCCTGGAATGGCAGTGACAGGATGGAAGTCACATTCTATGCCAAGGATGAACCCACCCTGGCTACCGGTGAGTCCCTCTTAGTCATGGTGTGCTACTGGAATAGCAGTGGTGCGATCGTGGGCTGCCAGGCCAATACCTTGCCAGTTGGCGCGACGGCATACAAACTCGCTGGCGCGGTTTATACACCCGATGCCACCACCGCTAAGGTGACAGTTGGCTTCCGCATTGTGAATTCCTCTGGCGCCGCCATGACCGGTGATGTCCTCATCGATGATGTGGTCGTGGGTGATTTGGATGCGGGCTTCCTCACGCGTCTTCTGCCGGATCACACCGAAGGGAATATCCTGACTAACCCTGGATGGGATCTGACCACTGCCACCATCACGCTGGATAATGCCTTTGATAGTGGAGTCACCTTCCCCGATTGGCAGATCTATGCCATCCCTGAAGGCGTCAATTCTACGTTTACTTCCGAAGCTGCTACGGATGCGATCTCCGCGCCCAATGTCTTTACCTTCACCAGGAATACAGCGGGCGGTGATAGTGCCTGCCGTCGTGACTCCACCATGACTTCTGTGACTCCCAGCTATGCTTACAAGTATGGCGTGTATGTGCGTGATACAGACACGAATTCGACCACGATGAATATGGGGATGGTTCTCTTCCCCTCGCCCTTGGTCTCAGCCACGGGTGTCAACCTGGAGGCTTCTACCGCTTGGGAACTCGCTGAAGACTCTTTCCTGGTAGATGGCACCCATAGCCTGTGCTCCTTCCAATTACGTATGAGTGGTAGCGTGCCCGCGTCCCTGCAATTCGACAGTGCCTTTGTTGAGGATGTCAGCGAGAAAAACCGGATGACCAACAGCGGTTTCGAGAACTCCGATTCCCGTGTGTTGCTCTGGGATACCTTCGCGGTTGGCGGCGATAATGTGACGGCAACTGTCAGTAATGATTCCTTTGAGGGCGACAATGCTCTCCTGCTGCAAAGAACGTCCGTAACCGGTGGAGACTCTGGCATTAATAAGGATAGCCACCTTCTGCCCTGGGATGGCGATGATGAGATGGAGGTCTCCTTCTACGCCAAAGACCAAGCCACAGTGGCTACAGGCGAGTACCTTCTTGTTATGGTATGTTGCTGGGATAGCAATGGCGCGATCGTGGGCTGCGAGGCCTATCCTCTCTCTGTTGGCGCAAGTGAGTACGAGATGAATGGCCATGTCTATGCGCCCCCAGCTAACACCGCCAAGGTGACAGTTGGCTTCCGGATTGTGGATGTCAATGGCGCCGCAATATCGGGTGATGTGCTTATCGATGATGTCGTGGTTGGCGATCTGGATGATGGCTTCACCGCCCGTCTGAAGCCTACCGCGATCATGGACTGGGCGCAGTATTAATCGGAAAGGATTCAAGGCGGCCTCAGTGGCGTGCGTGCAGGCATGCTGCTGAGGCCGCGCTCCTCTTAAAGATTTTATATTATGTCTGGGAGAGTATAATGAGTAAAAAGCCCATGCGAGATAAACTCGGTTTCACACTGATTGAACTCCTCATTGTGATCGCGATCATCCTGATCCTGATCTCAATTGCCTTACCCAATTTCCTGGAAGCCCAAACCCGTGCCAAGGTCACGCGTTCCATGACTGACATGCGTACCATCGGGATCGCGCTGGAGGGATATAATCTTGACTACAAGCGTTATGTCCCTTGGGCCGCGGCCACCTTCAAGGAGCGTTTCATCCGTCTGACGACACCGCACGCCTATATGAAGGAAGTCTTTGACGACATCTTCAACGCGGATGGTCAGCCTTGGCTAGAAAAAGGTATCAAGTACTCCGACGAGGATGCTAAAAAAATGAAGACCTTCGACTATGTTCTTCATGAAGAGTATGCCAAGTCAGACCGCAACAAGACAGAGATAAGAGACCAGACGGGGAGGATGGGACAGGTGATCGCCTCGGCTTACCACCTGCGCGGCTTTGGCCCGGACCGGGACAACGATTCTGGTTCTGGCGCCCCGTATCATGGACCGATCCCCTATTCCCCCACCAATGGCACCGAGAGTAATGGCGACCTCAAGATGTTCCAGGGCCAGGTTTTCGGAAGGTAGAGCAATGACGGAGTAGCGGCTTTAGTCGTGTGAGTACCATGCGGCTAAAGTCGCTATGGCCTCGAAAATAGGACGGCATCTGATCCGGTGTTCAGTTGTTAGCCGGGGGCAAGGCAACGTGATTGCGTCTTTTGCGCACATTCGATGCCGTTGCCCCCGGAGAGGTACGCAGTGATGAGACCATCCGCCGCGTTCCGGGGGCGGTGGCATCGGACGGTAAGGGAATAATTAGAATCTGTTGCCTTGCCCACGGCTAACAACTGACAACGGAGTGGAAGTCTGTCATAGCAATACCATCTTCGACCAAAAATATCTCAAGGAGAAACAAGTGCGTTCCATCTTTATCAAAGGGGCCATGGGCCTGCTTTTAATATCCCTTTGCCTGGCCGTCTTTTCCGTGCCTGCATTCAGCCAGGAGCGGGACATGTGCCCCCTGGACCGGGCCATTCTCTTCGCCATGGAGAGCCTGGAGTTGGTCTCCACCGACCCTGATCAAAATAATGAGCCCTATCACGGTTTTTATCTTGAGCCGGGCGGGAGTCTCCATTTGGAACATGCGCTGGAGATCGGTGTTCCGCATATGACCGGACGGGCGGTGGATGCCTTGCTGTATGCCGAAAATGTGAGCGGGCGTCCCCTTGATCCGAAGGTGGAAGCCGCTATCCGTAAAGTTTTGTTGGATAGCTTTGAGAATAAACACCACATCAACTCTTACATCAAGGATGGCACTGCGTATGTGGAATTCCACAACCTGCGTGAGGGCCTCAGTGGACTGACCGCCTTGATCCAATACCGGGGTGACCAACAAGCCGCTCAAGATGCCCAGGAGATGCTGGAGGCCCTCAAGTCCATCACAGCTAGCGATGGCATCTTCTCTGGAGAACTTATCGCTGCTCAAGGCAAGATCCCCTTCTATCATGGTATCGGGCAGGGAGTGACCACCATCCACAGCGGACGTTTGGTGGGTGCTCTGGTCAAGTATTACCGTGTGACTCAAAACCCGTTGGCGATGGAACTGGCGCGTAAGTATGCCTTGCTGGCATTGAGCAATGCCTTCACGGAAGATGGCCAACTGATTGGCAAATCGGATGAGGCCGGAGCCGGGAACCATGTGCATTCCATCACCTCCGCCCTCTCCTCCATCCTCTTGTGGGCCTTGGAGGCTCCCAAGACTGACAAGGTGGATGATCCCAACCTGCTCACCAATTCAGGTTGGGATGAGACCTCTGGATCGATTACCTTGAATAATGGTTTCGATACAGCCACTTGCCCAGGTTGGCAATTCTTCGCGCTGCCCGAGGGAGGTGTTAGCACCTTCACAGCAAAAGCCGATCCTTCCGCGCCCTCGCAACCGAACCTGCTGGAGTTCACCCGCGCCTCTACCACCGTGGCCACCGATTCAGCGGTTCGTAAAGACTCAGAGAAAACCACACTGCTTCCGGGTGAGATGTATGAGCATGGGATCTGGGTACGGGACATCGATGGAAATTCCAATCAGATCCAGATCTTCACGGGAATGTTTGACCAGTCCGGGACCTATATTGGACCCATCGGCGAGGTGAATTACCGCCCCACGCCGGAATGGACCTTGGTGGAATCCTTGTTTGTGATTCCGGATAACGCAGTACAGGGATCCTTCCAGTTCCGGATTGCCGAGGGTACTGGTTCGGTCCAGTTCGACAGCGCCTTCCTCAAACGGCAGGATGCCTCCGGGGTGGCTGAGAAGTGCAAGCGTGTTTTCGATAATGGCTTCAAGGAGACCCTCAGCAGCTCCTGGGGCTGGGTCAAGGAGGAGCGCCGTCCTGGTACCACCCGTGGGGAGATGAATTGTTCCGGCGACATGCTGCAAGCGGCGTTGTTTCTCGGACGGCTTGGATATCCCGAATACTATGAAGTGGCCGAAAGGTATATGCGCGGTTTCATGATCCCGGCCCAGGTGGTCAGTGTGGGAAGTCTCCGTGAGAATCCCACGGCCAAGGAAGATAAATTTAAAAATATCCGCCACCGTGCGCATGGCTGCTATGGTTTTCCCATGCCCAACCAGCGTTTTGACGCTGAGGTCACCCATGCCATCTCGGCTTTGGATGTGACTGCGGGCGTGCTTCAAGCCCTGTGTGAGTTCAAGCGTTCCATCTACACCCATGAAAATGACGCCTACTGTGTGAACCTTTGGTTTGATGTGGATGATCCTGCTCTACATATCGAGAGTGATCTCCCGGAGCAGGGAACGCTGCGGGTAACCCCCAAGGCGAAAGTGAATCTGGAGGTGAGAATTCCTTCTTGGGTTGACGTGAAAAAGATCCAACTGACTGTGGGTGGCAAGGCGCTGCCGGTGACTGTTATGTCTGGGCTCTATCTCCAGATTCCTAACGTGGCCGGGGGTGAAATGGTTGTGGTCAGCATCCCTCTGGCTACACGGAAAACCTCCGAGACTGTCTTCGGTCTGGTCTACGAAGTGGAATGGAAGGGTGACATGGTGACCTCGCTCATCCCAGTGGGGAAGGATCAGCCCATGTACCAGGCGGATCTACCGCCAACCCAGGTATGGGGATGTGTCACCGATTCCGCCACAGGCGCGGGAGTGGCGAATGGCAAGGTATCGTTGTTGAATGGCGCGGGAGAGGTTCTTTCGAGCACCGGTACTGATGAGGGTGGCAATTACGCCATCGATGCAACTATCTCCAGCGGCGCTTACTCGCTGCAGGTCAGTCTCAAAGATGGCCCCAGCCAGACCTTCACAGACCTCGCCATGAAGAAGGGCATACCCAAGACCGCCAACTTCCGGCTGGAGAGCGGTGGGCTTATTTTCCAGCAAACGGAGGAAGGGAACCGTTAACAGCCTATTGGGAGTTCACCCTTTGGGTGGCCAACGGAATTGAATCACGGAAATCCCGGAGAACATGGAAGCAGCGGAAGGTTCCTATTCCGTTGCTTCCGAATCCTCCCTTCCTTTCCGTGATTCAAAGGCGATTATGGTTTCGTCAACCAATCGAGCGAAAAGCGGGCGAAGGTGATGGTCTCATAGGGCTCCTTGTGGCCGCGCTCGAAGAGGCAGCCGATCGTTCCATCCGGCAGAACCACAAGGTCGGAATACGCGGCGGGACCGGACCAGATGGACTTGGACACCGGCCATGTCCGGCCTTCATCGGTGCTCATGCGGATAGTCATGTTCTCCCGTTTCTCGCTCGCGGGATTAGAAAAGAGAATCCGGTTTTCTCCCGCAGCCTGTCCGGTACTCAGCCTGAGAACACTGGCTTGGCACACCGGCTCAATGAGGTTCTGGTCTTCAACTATGGGAGACCAAGTGGCTCCTTTGTCTTGGCTTGTGGACCAGTACCGTCTGTGAGTGCCGAAATAGCTCCGGGCATTCAGATAGAGCGATCCATCCACTAACTCGACGACAGTGGACTCGTTGGTACGTCCTTCAAGGACTCCACCGATTTTCCAACTCTCTCCACCGTCTTCGCTGAAAATGATATGTGCGTGCATGTCTTCCTGGTTGGGGCCAGTGGCGTAGTCACAGGGAGCGACCAAGCGTCCATCGGTCAGCTGGATACCGTGGCAAGGGCCGGTGGCATACCAACGCCAACCGGGCCGGCTGACCTGCGCGCTGATATTGACCGGTGTGGACCAGGTGACTCCCTCATCACGGCTGGTGGTGACCCAGGCAGTACGGGGAGCGGCCTCTCCGCGCAGGATCTGTTCCTCGCCCTCGGTTCCGTTGTTCTTGGTGATGAGTAAGACAATCGCCCCCGTGCGCCTATCCACGATGGGGCAGGGATTACCACAGGTGTGGCCATTATCATCGACAATGACCTGAATGGGACCCCAGGTGACTCCGTTATCAAGGCTACGCCGCACCACCAGATCGATATTACCCCAGTCCTTGCGGGCTTCCCGGCGCGCCTCACAGAAGGCCAGAAGTGTACCTTTGGGGGTGACCGCCAAAGCCGGGATGCGGTATGTGTGACAGTCCTCTTGTCCCGCCCAGAAAAGAGGTGCTTGGTTCATGTGAAAGGCTTGGTCCTCCGCCATGGCGTTAGTCATCGCCCACAATGTTGTCAGTAAGAAGCACCCGGCATACCTTCGCGCGGTTGTTCTCCATACGGTTGGGGCCTGCACCTCTTCTGGCATGTCATGAGCCTCCCATTCGTTGTGACATCTCAATTCCAATCAAAGTGTAGGATAGAAGAGAAGGGCGGGGGGGTGTATCCCATCACTTTTTTTCCCTTTCACGTTGACCCTCAGTCAAGGGTTTTCTACAGTCTCCATAGTCACTGCTAGCCGTGGGGGGGATTGCCTGCATGGGGACGCTGCACATAATCGATTGGTGTGTCATTGGGGCATACCTTCTGTTCACTCTCGCCTTGGGGTTGTATTTCACCCGTAGGGCGGGGAAGGATATCGATTCCTTCTTCGCTTCGAACCATAGCCTGCCCTGGTATCTAAGTGGAATCTCGCTCATCGCCACCTCCTTTGCCTCTGATACACCCCTGTGGATTACCAGCCTGGTCCGCCAGCAAGGGGTTCATTATATCTGGCAATACTGGGCCCCAGCGATTGGGGGAACCTTGGCGGTCATTCTCTTCGCACGCCTGTGGCGCAGAGTGGGAGTGTTGACCGACATCGAGTTCATGGAGGTCCGTTATAGTGGCCGAGGGGCCGCCATCCTGCGTTTCTGGACCGCTTTCGCCACGGCGATCTTGCTGTGCCCGTTGATCATAGGCTGGGTCACCATGGCGATGGAGATCATCACACGGGAAGCGATGGGTCTCCCGGCCGAGTTCCGGGTTTGGACCACGGCTCTGGTGGTCGCGGTGGCTTTGTTATCCTGCGCCTTGTCGGGGCTGTGGGGGGTGGTATACACCGACTTCATGCAGTTCGTCTTGGCGGTGATTGGTACTACAACACTGGCTTACCTCAGTGTCCGGGAGGTAGGGGGTGTTGCGGCCATGGTTGAGAAGCTGGGGGCGCTGGGTTCCTGGCCGGGACATAGCCTCCGGATATCACCCGAGGTGGGATCGGCTCCTGGACAGATGTCAGTCTGGAATTTCATCGGGTATTTTGGATTCCTGTGGGTTTCGGTAGCTCAGTCGGGGGGATTCCAGGCCCAACGTCTGCTTGCTTGCAAGAATGAACGCCATGCCTCCTTGGCGATGTTGACCCTCTCGACTCTCTATTATGGGGTCATCTGTTGGCCCTGGATCATTGTGGCCCTCTGCTCTTTGTTGCTGTTGCCGGATCTGGGAGTGGATGCCACGCATGACATGGCCTATCCCCGGATGATCGTGACCCTCATGCCAATTGGCCTGAAAGGAATGCTGCTGGTGGCCATGCTCTCGGCCTTTATGTCGACCATCAGCACACTCTTCAACTGGGGGGCCTCCTATCTGGTCAATGATGTCTACAAACGTTTCCTGGTGAGAGAAGCTGCCCCGCATCATTACGTCAATGTAGGGCGGGCCGCCACTGTGATTATGGCAATCCTGGGAGGGATCATTTCCTTCATGGGGGAGAATATCCAACAATTGCTTTCGATCGCGTTCGTCTTCTGGAGTGGCGCTTCCGTGGTCCAGGTGATCCGCTGGTTCTGGTGGCGCATGAATGCTTGGGGTGAACTGGCGGGGACAGTCACCTGTTATGTGATGACCAGCTTGGTCATCTTCGCTGGGGTTCTCGATAACCCAGTGCAACAGGTCTTTGGGATTTCCACCAACCTGAGTGATGATCCTAACCTTCTGGGGGCGCGCATGGCGGTGGTGGTGGGCTCGGTGACGCTCCTTTCGATTATTGTGTCTTTGCTCACCCCGCCGGTCGATCCCGAGCGCCTTAAGGCTTTCCTATTGAAGGTCAAACCCATCGGACTCTTCTGGAAGCCGGTGATTGCCTCGCTGGAGTGCCATTATGAGCCAGCCGAACAGATTGGACGCACTCTTTGTGGCTGGGCTATGTCATTAACCTGTGTGGTTTCGCTCATTTTTGGGATTGGCAAGTTGTGTCTTGGAAGTCTTTGGCTTGGGATCGGGTTGTTGGCTTTATCGTGTATTACCCTCTGGCTGACTGTCCGGCACCTGGATGTGGATTTCGGTAAGGAAGAGTGAAGATACCGGGTTTCTCCCGTGTTGAATAGTTACGGTTAATTTGACAATTGTTGTGTTAATGATGATGTTAACAGGGGGTTCGATCTTTGCTGCACTAGACACGTGTAGAGAATAAACAAACAATCTCGGATTCGTCTCGTTGTTGACCAAAGATGGGCTCCCATGGGGATGGGCGGGAAATGACCGGACAACTTGTGAAGAGTCGTTCTGGACCACGCAAGGTGATTGGAATTCTTGAGGTGGCGCGTGCGGCCGGAGTTTCTCCGGCCACTGTCTCACGTGTGGTTAATAAGAATCCTACGGTAGATGCCGAGATCCGTGAACGGGTCCGTGAAACGATAACCCGGTTAAAGTACCGTCCTCATTATGCGGCGCGGAACCTACCGCGCGGCCAAACCGGGAATGTTGCGGTGGCCACTCTGCGTGGCAGCCGGGTGATCTTCTCCAATCCCTTCTTCACCAGACTTCTTGAGGGTATCGGCGATGTCCTGGATCAGAGTTCATACAACCTGATGTTTTCCACCACGCCACGTCAAATGGAACGGCTGCTTTCGGCTCATACCGTGGATGGAATCATCCTGGTGTCTGTACGCGAGGATGACCCTTTCATCTCAGAGCTCGAGGAGATGGACATGCCTGTGGTGGTAGCTGGAGCTTATATGTGTGACTCCACCTTTACCATTCTTCACCTCGATTATGCCGGTGGAGCCGCTCTAGCGGTTGGTCATCTTGTCAATCTTGGACACCAGCGGATCGGTCATCTTCAAGGACCGGTGAAATCCTACAAGAGCAAAGCCGACCGGGCGGGTTTCGAGGAGATGATCTCGTGTTGGGGGATTGAAGAGGTGGGATCACTTAATGCAGATGAATTTTCTGACCAATCAGCGCAAGCGGTCTTCTTGGAGCATGTACGGGCGGGAGGTCCACTTCCCACCGCTTATGTGGCTTCCACCGACAACCTCGCGGCGGGTCTTTTGATGGGTGCCATGAAACTCGGGATCCAGGTGCCAGAGGACCTTTCCGTGATTGGCTTTGGAGATACTGCCCTGGCCGCCCAGGTGTTCCCCCCCTTGACTTCGTTACGTGGAGATATCGCCGCAATGGGTGCCGAGGCCACACAGATACTCATTGAGTTGATCGGACAAGGCGAACGGATTCCCAGACGGATTGTTTATCCACTCTTTCTGGCCGAACGGGGCTCCACCGCGAAACCACGGGCATAACAATTTCTATTGGAAATCGTTTCTCTCTTCATTCTTCAGGCCAATACGGCGGTGAGCGGTTTCTCCTTCTTGAGCTCGCTGACTTTCAGGATGGAGAATCCCAGGATGACACCCTGTTCATCCACCCGTTCCATGATGCGGTCATCCCCAGTCTCACGCATGTATCCAGCTTTTCCGGAGAAGAGGTGGCTTGTTTGAACCGTGGAAGAACTACGGAGAAGATGGAGTATGTGGAAAACGGACCAACCTCATCGTCCCGCTGTTTTCCATGGCCTCCATTGCTTCCACGTCCTCCACGATTCAACAAACACCGCGATTGAAATCTCCCCTCCGAATCCGTCATAAAAAACAAACGCCGCTGGAACGAAAATCACTTCTCATTCCAACGGCGTTTGGATACCGGACTGATGGGGACCGGGTAGTGATCCGGGCCTGGTTTATAGAGGCGGCCTAAGCCGCTGCGGTTAACTTCAGGTACTTGTCGATCGCCTCCGCTGCGCGCTTGCCCGCGCCCATGGCCTCGATGACAGTGGCCGCGCCGATGACAATGTCTCCTCCCGCATAAACACCCGGCAGACTCGTGGCTCCGCTTTCCGGGTCAGCCACGATGTTGCCCCACTTGTTGAGTTCCAATCCCTTTGTGTTCTTGGTCAGGAGTGGATTAGCTTTGTTCCCCAGGGCGGGGATGACCATATCGCATGTGATCTCAAACTCTGATCCAGGGATTTTGACCGGACGTCTTCTACCGCTCTCATCGGGTTCACCCAGTTCCATTTTAAGGCACTCCATTCCGCGCACACGGTTGTTCTCGTCGCCGAGGACACGTGTGGGGGCGGTCAGCAACATGAAGCGGATACCCTCCTCTTTGGCGTGGTGGACTTCTTCCAGACGGGCGGGCATCTCGGCCTCGGTGCGGCGGTAGACGATGGTGACTTCCTCCGCGCCCAGCCGCAGCGAGGTCCGGGCCGCGTCCATGGCCACGTTCCCCGCGCCGATGACACACACGCGCTTGGCGATCATTACCGGCGTGTCATACTCGCCTACGCAATAAGCTTTCATCAGGTTCACGCGGGTCAGGAACTCATTGGCGGAGTAGACACCGATCAGGTTCTCACCGGGCACCCCCATGAAGGCGGGCGCGCCCGCGCCGACCGCGATGAAGACCGCGCTGTAACCGCTCTGGAGCAACTCCTCGACCGTGAAGACCTTGCCGATGACCATGTTCAACTCGATCTTCACACCGAGGCTTCTGACGTAATTCACCTCGCGGTCCACGATCGCCTTGGGCAGACGGAACTCCGGAATGCCATAGCGCAATACCCCGCCAGTATCGTGGAAGGCTTCGAAGATGGTGACTTCATACCCCATCTTGGCCAGATCACCCGCGCAGGTGAGACCGCCGGGGCCACAACCAACCACGGCAACTTTCTTTCCCGCTGGCTCTGCCTTGGGAGCGGGTTTCCCATTCGTATGAGCCGCCTCCCAGTCCGCGATAAAGCGCTCCAGTGCGCCGACCGCGACCGGCTCGTTCTTGATCCCCAGCACACACACTCCTTCGCACTGGTTCTCCTGTGGGCACACACGGCCACAGATGGCTGGCAGGCTGTTCTTTTCCTTGAGCACTCGCGCCGCTTCGGCGAAGTTCTCCTCCTGGATGGCCTTGATGAAAAGCGGAATATCCACATTCACCGGGCAACCTGACACACACTTCGGTTTCTTGCAGGTCAGGCAACGTTTGGCCTCGGCCACAGCCTGGTCGACTGTCAAGCCGAGAGCGACCTCCTGAAAATTCCGGCCACGCTCGACCGGGTCCCTCGCGGGCATTACTTGACGTGGTTCAACGCGCACTGGTGATCCTCTCTCTCAGACTCGCTGGTATACTTTTGGAAGGAATTCTTCTCGAAATCCAGATAGGCTCTTTGACGAGCGGTGAGCTCATCGAAATCGACTGCGGCTCCATCGAACTCGGGGCCATCCACACAGGCATACTGGGTCTGGCCATTGACTGTCACACGGCAGCCGCCACACATCCCGGTGCCATCCACCATGACCGGATTTAAGCTGACTATGACCGGGATGTTGTATTTCTTGCAGACATTGGTGGCGGCTTTCATATGCGGAACGGGACCAATGGCGATAACCTCATCGAAGTGGATCCCGCGTTGGATCAACTCCTCGAGCACCTGCGCCGCATAGGCATGCCGTCCGAAAGAGCCATCATCAGTAGCGAAGATAGTCTCGTGACTGATGGCCTCGATCCGGTCCATCCAGAAGAGCAGATCCTTATTACGCGCTCCCAGAATGGAATAAACCGTGTTTCCCGCTTCGTGACACGCCTTGGTCTGGGGGTACATGGGGGCGACCCCCAGGCCACCGGAGACACACGCGATGGTTTTCCCACCCGAGAGGATCTCACGGTCTTTGCCGAGGGGGCCGACCACATCGATGATCGAGTCTCCCTCATTCAATTCACCCAACCGGGTGGTGGTGGTGCCGATTTCCTGGACCACCAATGTGATGGTACCACGCTCCGCGTCGCTATCGGCGATGGTCAAAGGGATGCGTTCCCCCTTTTCGATCACCCTGACGAGTACAAAATTGCCCGGCTTGGCCTTGCGGGCGATCAAGGGAGCTTCGACGACATACTCCTTGATCTTGGGAACCAGGGTCTTCTTGGTTACGATTTTGAACATGTTGTTATCTCATCCTCGAACAATAATGAAATGAAACTTTATTGGCCCGGACGGGGCGTATGCCCCTCTTGCCCGCTGTGGCCATAAGGATCGCTATCCAGGAAGGGCTGATCATCGACCGGTACCACATCGTTGACCGCCTTCCAGTTAAATTCGGCATCGTATGGATCGAACGCCTTCTGGGGATCGAAGATCTCGGAGTTCACAGGAACCGCGTTGTAGGGTTCGATGTTATCCGGCGTTTCAGCGAACATGTCGCCCAGATCCGAAGCAAAGCCATCATACTGATTCAGCGCGGGAAGCCCTTGAATCAGGAAGAGGGTTTTGAGAATGCTCGCGATGCTGGAGTGAGTATGCGAGATATACCCTTTCTTCGTACAGGGGCCAATGGCCATGCAGATTGAGCGGTGCGCATCGACTGTATCGCGGTATCCCTGTGCGTCATCTTCAGTGACAAAGATCACGGTGTCTTTCCAGTAGGGGCTATGGCTGATGAGTTCCACAAAACGTCCCAACGCTAGGTCATTGTCGCTCATGTAGGAACCCCAGAAGGGATAGCCATCCGCGGGACGTTCTCCGGAGCCGTGATCATTGGGGAACATGAGGGTAATCACGCTGGGGAAGGGTTCCTTGCCGGACAGCCACTTCTCTTTGAATTCCTTCTCGAACATATCCATGCGGAACTGGTCGGGGACATTAGTGTTGTAAGTGGCGAAGGTCCGCGAGGTGTTGTCGAACAAGGGCTTGGGCATCGGGTAGTTGACCGCGATCTTGATCCCTGTTTCCTTGTCACTTTGCTCCTCGATCTGGGGCCAGAACTCAAAGCCCAGGCCGAAGTTGAAGAAGGTGACCTTACCCCGGTCGAAGTGCTCCCAGATGGATCCCGCTTCGTTGTAATCCTCAGGATAAATCGCCCCGGAGGAGCCGATGAAGGCGAAGTTGCCAGGGCCCTCACCCTCCGCGTCCTCGCCAATCTTGGCTTCCATGAACTCATTGGGATAGGTTCCCACCAGCCAGCGGTGGCCATCCACCGAATGGTCTGAGTCGCAATAAAAGTTATCGTTGATGGAAAAACGCTTGGCCAATGCGATATGGTTGGGCATCAACACCACATCTTTCACCGTACGAGTATTGTCTTTGTTGGAGACCGGGATGGGTTTACCTAAGCGGCAGGTATCCGGATCGCCCTTTCCGCCCGGCATTGAGCCGAAGACCTCGTCATAGGTCCGGTTTTCCTTGGTGATGTAGATGGTGTGCTGGATGGGACTCTTCCAGGCTCCCGCCATGGGGGGAATGGGGTGAGTCTTGGGACGCGAGACCTCGGAAAGCGGGGTCAACACCACACTGTTAGAGACCACCTTCTGGGTCAACTCCCCGAGTTGGGGAGTCACCGGGGCCAGATCAATGATTGAGATATAGCCACGCATTAAATCGCCTACACCGGTTGGGTCCCCTTCCTTGTGACCGGGGCCAGCATTGGGGCCTGAACCGAGTCCCTTGGCATTGGCGACATACAGGGTCTTGCCATCAGGAGAGACCAACACCCGGCTGGGAAACCAGGCGGTGGGAATATGACCAAGGACCGTGAGATCCGCGACTCGGATGACACCTACCGCATTTACACCCGCTTCAGCCACATACAGGGTCGAGTGATCCGGCGAGAGCCCCACCCCGAAGGGGATCATCCCGCGCAAGTGGTTGATGCGTGGATCAATGGGCAGGTCGATGTCCTTGATTCGTTCTCCCGATTGGGCATCGATCACAGTCAGGCTGTCATTGCTACCGTTGGAGACAAAGACATACTTCTCCGTGACGGCCAGGGAATTAGGGCTGCTGCCACCCATGGCGGGAAAATCCTCGAGCTCCTCTCCCACCAGGTGGCCCGTCTTGGTCTTGGCTACCACCTTTTCCTGTCCCTGAGTGGAGATATCCACCGTGAAGACTGACATAGCACGGATGTCATTCGGATCACCCAAGCCGGGAACCTTAACCCCGTCGACCGTGACTCCCTCTTCGGCTTCCTTGGAGGGAACCCCATAGGGTGGGAAAGGAATTGTTGTCTTTTCTCCAGCCTCATCCCGGATATAGGCGTACTCGAACATCCCCACATTCGCCACGAAAGCTCTTTTGCCATCGGTGGAAAGCGCGAGTCCGAAGGGATAGCGTCCGACCGCGATCGAGCGCAGCACCTTCTGTTTCTTGATATCAATTACCAGCAACCGGAAGTTGGATTGGTCCAGGGCATAGAGGGTTGTGCCATCCGGGGAGATCCGCATGTCTCCAAGGTATCCATTCTTGAAAGTCTTTCCCTCTGCTTCATGGGCGCAGTCAATGCGTGCCACACGGTTGCGTGTGGCCAGATCGAAGACCAGGACACTCCAGTCTCTCCCTCCCGCCGCATAAAGGGTTTTGCTGTCAGGCGAGAAAGCCAATCCCATGAACACGGCATCCAGTACACCTTCATGGTTTTCTGGATTCTCCGGGACCTGGTAAATCTTCGGGTTGGCGGGATCTGTTACATCCAGGATAGAGAGACAGATGGGTTTTCCACTGTTCGCCGTGACGAGATAACGGCCATCGGGACTTAATCCCATTCCATAGGGATGCGGCTGGATCCGGTATTGTTTCCCCATAGGAGTGAGGATTCGTCCATTGGGGATGATCGTCGGCCCCCCCTCACTTCGTTCGACATACTTGTCTCCGGAGGGTGAGCCCATCACCCAATCGTTGGATGTCCCGTTTTGCGGTGCGGCCCATGCGGTCGAAAGAATGAGTGTTACCAGGCAGACAATAACAACACTCGTCTGTTTTTTCATGGCCAGAAGGTGCCTCCTCATCATGTGTTTACCGCCCACGTCTTGGACCCGGTGATATGTTACAGCTGGCAAGGTTGGAAGTCAGTCATTGGCTGGTAGGCTTGGGAGAGAGGACTGCGTGAAGGTTTGGGCGGATATCCAGAATTCCATCGAGGCGGGAGGAGCGTAAGGCTTCCGCCACTAAACGTTGAGTCCGGATCAGGATGAGTCTACCCCCATGGGCGAGAACATCCCGGTGCGCTGCCACCAACAGTCCGATAACCGCGCTATCCGCGTGGTCGATGAACTCCATGTCGATGATCACCTTCCGTGCACCATCTTTAACAAGCTGAAGGATGGAATCGAGTACGATGACCGGATTCCGTTCGACCCTTACTGGATCGAGCTCCAATACATGTGCATCCTCGAAACGCCAGTGAGACAGCCCATGGACATTGATTCCCAGGTTAGGTTTGGCGTCATATTTAAAGCGGATCACATTTCCGCGTGGATTGAATTCAAGCGAGGACATAAAATTCCGGATCAGAAAGATGCCACGTCCGCTTGTTTTGTGGAGGGCATCGTTCCCACGTGGGTCTGTAAGAGAATCCACCACGAAACCCTCGCCCTCGTCCTCGATCTCGACCTCCACTCCATCTGGGTTGATCTCGTAACGGATGTAGACCCTCCGGTTGGGATCGGTCCGGTTTCCATGTTTGTAGGCGTTAATGAGGGCTTCATCCAGAGCAAGGCGTAGCGCGAAACGTGCATTCTCGTCGTAGCCAGCTTCCTCCACCTCGTCGAGAATGGCCATTTCTAATTCATAAACATGATCGAGATCATTCTGAATGGTGACCTGCATGTGCCGATACGACGTACCTTCCCACAAGGTACATGATTTCCACGGATATTGGCGAATCCAGCAACCGGTCTATGTCTTTGATCTTAACCTCTGATCCACATTTCAGCGTCTCGTATATATTATGCCGCTTCATGCGGTAATGTGGTAGATGGAAGGCTTGGTTGGAGAGGAGACCTCTGCGGATCATAGATGAACAAAGGCCCAAGGTGGGGGTTCATTCCGCCAACGGTGTGTATTCAGACAAACCAAGCCTGAATCAAGAATTTGACGCGCCACAGTTTTTTTCATTTCAGGGTGGCGGGCGGCCTCGATCAAGTAGGGTGCGAGGGATTGACCTCCTTGTGACAGAATCCCCTGGAGCAATGCCTCCCAGGCACTGAAGGGGCGGTATCTGACTCGTGGAATCCGGCCCAGACGTCTCTTGAGGATTCGATCGAGGGACTTGAGTCCCCTCTCGGTAGGCATTGGCCAGCCCGCCCATGGAGTGTGCGGCTTCGGGATGAAGGGACTGCATGTCACCCCAATCGTACCCGGCTTCCCCTCAGGCCTGAAGACTCTAGCAATGCGTTCCACCAGATCTCCAAGTGCCTCCGCCTCGTGTTCGAAAATTCGCTCGTAGTGGGTTTCTGGGGTGCTATCCGGTGAGAACCACCCGGGCAGCTCGCCCATCGATTCATAGAATTCGGGATCTACGATCCCGCACACGAAGTACATCTTGAGCCGTGGCATTCCCAACTTACTGGCATGATGAGCGGCCTCCAACAGGTTTTCATCGCTGATCCGTTTTCCGAGCCGGAAGCGTTCGGACTCGATCCCGCGCTCTGGAGCGAGCGTGAGGGTCTTTTGAGAATGCGCGAGCAGATCCAGGATGCCATCGGTCACCTTGTCGATTTCGATGGAGGAAGCGGTGATTTCCCAGCCCTTTCCACGTAGCCGCCGGCAGAGTTCCTCGAAGCCTGGGTGCGAGGCTACCGCTGCCCCCACCAAGCCGATGCGTGGGCGTTCTGTACAGTTTCCATCTAGAGCGGGCACCTCGGCCGGGAGTTCATCTACCAACTCCTCGATCCGTTCTATCGATACCGCGCGGAGTGGTTTCTGAGCCAGACGGATCATGCAGAACCGGCAACCACTGGGACAACCCCGGCTGATCTCGAAGAGGAAGGTGTTGTCGAACTCGGTCTCGGGTGTCAGCCAGGCGGAGCAGGGGGGTGCGGCATCCATGTCTTGCACGCGGGCATATGAAATGGGGTCGGGTTGTTCACCATGGATGGCGGGAACATAGGCTCCGGGGATCTTTGTAGCCGCCTCGAGAATAGCGTGGCGCGAATTCCGTTGCTCTAGCAGAGAAGCGATCCGGTCCAGGGCCACGGGCAAGGTGGCCTCGGCTTCGCCGAGTAGGAACAAATCCGTGAAGGGGGCCATGACCGCTGGATTGGCGGCGGTGGCGATGCCTCCCATGAGTACAAGAGGATCTCCTTCTTCACGGTCCGCCGCGAGTAAGGGAACCTCGCTGTCGTCCAAGGCACGGATCACATTGAAATACCCAAACTCAAATGGGACCGTGAAGGCGATCAGGTCGAACTCATTCAGGGGGCGTTCTCCCTCGATGGTCTGGATGGGACCCTCCGGCTCGATTACTGCACGCTCGCAGGACCAGCGGGGATGCTGGCCAATGAGACGATAGAGTTGGTGAAAGGCCAGGTTTGAACTTGCCACCGCGTAGGGTTCCGGGAAGACCAGAACGGCACGGAAGTCCTTTCCGAAAGGGGAAATGGAAACGAGTGGGAATTCCCGGTGAGATTGAGCTCTCGGCATGACTGCCTTGAGTTTACCGGGGGGAGGGGAAAGGTGCTAGGCGAGGGAGGTGAGGTAAGGAAGGTTGTTCGCGTGAGCAAACAAGTCGTGTATGCTTTTCTATTGGAGAGGAGACCCGAGGTGCCATGATCTCCAAAATTGAAGCTCTCAACTACCGATGCCTGAAGAGCATTAGTCAACCGCTTGGTCCGTTCCAGATTCTGGTGGGTCCTAATGCGAGCGGAAAAACGACATTTCTGGATGTGGTGGCCTTTCTGAGTACGTTGATTTCGGATGGACTGGAGGCCGCGATTGGTCAGAGGACGCAGAATTACCAGGATTTATTGTGGGGCCGGGAAGGGGAGTCATTCCAGTTTGGAGTGGAACTAACGGTTCCCTCTCTCATTCCCAGGGTGAATGGGGATGAGAAGCTTGTTGATATTCGCTATGAAGTTTCCGTGGGTGTACGGAGTCCAGGCGGGGAAGCCCAAATCCTTGAGGAACAGGTCCTACTCATTCGAAAGCAAAGGTACTCACTCCCGGCGAGGTGCGACGCTGGAAGAGTGAAAAGGTCTGAATCCTCAATACGACCGAGGTTTGTATCCATTCTTTCAAACAATAGGCTTCGGAATGGGACACGACGCGTCATCAGAAGAGGGCCTACCGCCTCGTACTGCCTCCTCACGAGTGAATCCGGTCAGTCGAATTGGGTACGAACTCGGATTGGGCCTCAGCGGTCGGCATTAAGGTACCTTCTGGAGGACGAGTCCAGGTTCCCAGTCACCTCATGGTTTCGGGATTTTCTCCATGAGGATATTCATCGGTTGACCCTGAACAGTCTCATACTACGGAATGCCAGCCCACCCGGAAAAGGCCAGAGACTTTTACCTGACGGTTCTAATCTTCCTTGGATTGTCCAGCGCCTTCGCAAGGAAGATCGACAGTCTTTCAAGTCTTGGATTGATCACCTTCGCACTGCACTTCCCGACCTCGATGATATCCGGACCGTAGTCAGGTTGGACGACAGACACCGGTATCTGGTCCTTCACTACCAAGGCGGGTTACGAGTTCCCTCTTGGGGAGTTTCTGATGGAACTCTACGTCTTCTTGCCTTGACGATCATTGCTTACATGCCATCAACCTCGGGTGTGTACCTGATCGAGGAGCCAGAAAACGGGATCCATCCTGCGGCGGTTGATACGTTGTGTCAGTCCCTATCCTCGGTTTATGGAGCCCAGGTTCTTCTGGCAACACATTCGCCAATCATCCTCAATCAGGTGGTTCCAGAGAAGGTTCTGTGTTTCTCCAAGTCTGATGAGGGGGCTGCCCGAATCGTGCAAGGAAGCAAGCATCCGTATCTGGGGGATTGGAAAGGTGAAGTGTCGCTGGGAACTCTCTTCGCATCTGGAGTTCTCAGTTGAGAGAGCAGACAAGGATGAAAGACCTCGTGGTCCTTGTGGCCGACCGGGATGCCAAGGCGGTCCTGGAGTCCCTCCTGCCACGCTCGAAGTCACTGGGGATCCGCGAAATCTGCTTCCAAGTGTATGCGCACTCAGAGAGGGATCCGGGTTGTTTCCTTCGATGTCACGATTTCCTGCGGTGCTTCCAAGCGAAATACTCCCAGGCTCTCGTCCTTTTCGATAAGGAGGGATGTGGTCGTGAAGACATGAGCAGAATGGAGATCGAGAAGGAGGTAGAGATCCGGCTGAGCCAGTCCGGGTGGAAGGATAGATCCAGGGCGATTGTCCTAGATCCCGAGCTTGAGGCTTGGGTTTGGAGCGGTTCCCCGCATGTTGAATCCGTGCTCGGTTGGAGAGGATCTAGAGCCCCCATGGAGGATTGGATCCGTAAGCGCGGTTTTCTCGCGAAAAGACAAGTAAAACCCTCAAGACCGAAAGAAACAATGGAAGCGATTCTCCACGAGGTACGAACCCATTCCTCCTCGGCGCTCTTCCAGCATATGGCAGAGATAGTCTCTTTCAAGAAGTGTACGGATCCCGCATTCCTCAAACTCCTTGAGGTCTTGAGAGGCTGGTTCGGAACATCCTAATTCTCCTCCTCCTCTCGCTTTTCCGCGTACATCCGTTTGATCTCGCGTTTGAGGATCTTCCCTGTGCTTCCCTTGGGGAGTTCAGCCACAAACTCGATGATACGTGGATACTTGTAGGCGGCGACATGCGCCTTGCAGTAGGTGATGATTTGCTGGGCGGTGGTTTGAGTGCCATTACGCAGGGCCACCACTGCCTTAACCTCCTCGCCATAGTGGTAGTCTGGGATTCCGATAACGCTGGCCTCGATGATATCTGGGTGGTTGTATAGAACTTCCTCCACCTCACGCGGGTAGACATTGAAACCTCCGCGGATGATCAGGTCTCTTTTCCGGTCCACAATAAAAAAATCCCCGTCGAGATCCATGTGCCCAATGTCACCGGAATGGAACCATCCGGAACGCATAGCCTGCGCGGTGGCCTCGGGGTTTTTTAGGTACCCCTTCATGACATTGTGTCCACGAATCACCACTTCACCCTCCACGCCGGGGGCAACTTCTTGGTTATTGCTATCGAAGATCTTCATCTCCACGCCCGTAATGGGCCGTCCGATACTGCCAGTTTTACAGGGTAGCCATTGGCGTTGAACACTGGCCACGGGTGAGGTTTCGGTCAATCCATAGCCCTCCTGGATGGTCACACCGAACTTCTCTTTGAAGGCCCGGCGGGTATCCAAAGGCAGGGCCGCACCGCCGCTGATTCCATATTGAAGTGTTTTCAGAAGCGCTGGGTCGAGGCCCTTGGAATGGACTAATGCGCTGAAGATAGTTGGAACCGCATTGAGCACGGTCACATGGTCGCGGGCAATGATCCGGACCATCTTCATGGGATCGAAACGCCTCAGATAGGTGATTGCGCCGCCATTGAACAGCAGAGCGTTCTGCACACAGGTCTGACCGAAGGAGTGGAACAGAGGCAGGGCTGCCATAGCCACATGGCCAGGCCCCAAGGGACAGAGATCGTACTCATTTCTGGCGAATACCCGCTCTGAGCAGATCCGCGCGTTTTCCCACAGATTGAAATGGGTTAATTCGGTTCCCTTGGGATGGCCTGTGGTCCCGGAGGTGTACATCACCACGGCGGTGTCATCTGGGCGTGTCGATATGAAGCCCGGCGCGGAGCTCTGTTCGTTGATGACCTCGCCCAACACAGGAATATGTTCGGAACGCTCAATTCTCTCCGTGGGATCGAAGGCTGCTTGAAGAATCCAGTGGCGGGTTTCCAGGCGGCTCATGGCCTCCAGCAGGATAGGGAGGGATTCGCCATCACCAATCGCGCCAACTGCCGTGGAATGATCGAGCTGGTAGGTAACCTCATCGGCCACCAGACGGTTATTAAGAGAGACAATAGTCGCGCCTGCCGCCAGGATGCCGAAGTAGGAGATGGTGAACTCCGGACGGTTCCCGCACATCAGGGCGATCCGGTCTCCCTGTACAATCCCTCTTGATTTCAGATAGGTGGCGAATGAGAGAACCTGGCTTTTCAAATCCCGATAGGTCCAGATCTTGCCATCCTGGATCAGTGCGGCTTCCTGTGGAAAGCGCCGTGCGCTTTCGGTGACAATCGAGGCCAACGACAGAGACAACCCATCACCACCTTCCGCTAATAACCGTGCTCACTTTATGGAGCCATTCCGGTTGAACCACGTACCACCAGCCGTCCGGCCACATCCCGCAACCCCTCCGAGCCCGGTTGGACATCCCTTTCGATACAGTCGACCAGGTATACCATGGCTTCGTATCCAATTTCCTCCATGGGGGGACGGTAGGAGGTCAATCCTGGATAAACATCCGCTGCTAAGGGGAAATCTCCGTAACCCATCAGCGAAATATCCCGTGGAATCTCCAGCCCCGCCTCGTGCAGGATATGTTGCACACGGATCGCCTCGCGGTCATAGAGGGTGAACAACGCCGTGATGTGCGCCTCCCGGATCCGCTGAACCACATATCTGCCCGGATCCTCCCGTGGGATTTCGATGAGATTATCCACTCCAAAAGGAATTCCACGCTCCGCGAGAGAACTTTGGACCAGGGTCACTGCTGAGCGTGAACGGGCATCGATATGGCGTGCCCCAAAAGCAATGCGGGTATGCCCCAGCTCCAGAAAATGCCCCAAACAGGTTTCGACCGCATGTTGGTGGTCCACCCTGAACCCAGGGGTTCCACCGGGATCGAAGGTAAACTGAGCCGAGACGGTGGGGAGCGGAAGCGAGAGCCATTGGTCCGCTTGCAGAGCCATGCTGTTATCACGTGGGTCCATCATCAAGATGACCCCCTCCAGGCACATCTCACGAACATCGCTCAACACCCGCCGCTGATCTTCCTCACGGCCCGGGACAATGTCTTCGAGGAAGACGAAATGGTAACCCCGGCTCCGTGCACCACGCATGAACCCGCCCAGAACACGCGCTCCAAACTGGGTATCGAAGAGCTCCCGTGAGAGGGCTGAGACTACACCCACAATCCGGCTGCGGCCTGTTACCACCGCGCTGGCCATCCGGTTGGGGGTGTACTGCATCCGCCGTACAACCTCGCGGACCATTTGTTGCGTTGAGTCCGTGATCCCCGCCTCAGTAGCCTTTCCATTGATAACCAGGGAAACAGTTGCGGTAGAGACCCCGGCTTGACGTGCTACCTCGCGTAGAGTCGGACGTCCGTGCTGTGATGAAAGAGCAGATATCTTTGGTGAAGTCTTCATAGGGGGGTGATGTGCTTCTCCCGTATATCTTACTTCATGCTAACACAGCCCTAGGGATTTGTTGACCGGATTATGCAGAGGCTTATCCCCCCCGTCCATCTCATCCCCGAGCTTCCCTGTCTCACAAGGAGAAGGGAGAGAATCGTTCTCCCTCGCCTGTGAAGTAGTGCGAGAGGTCTTCTTCCCAACCCCGCCCAGTCAAGAGAAGATTGGGGGTCATGCCACTCACATCGATACCCACAACAGACCGCCGCCGATCGACTGCCATGCTCATTGGATGGGGGCTGGTGTCATTGCTTGTACTGGTGGTGTCATTCTTTCCCATTGAAGACAGCGATGATGACTGGTGGCATCTCAAGGCCGGCAAGTTGCTCTGGGAAGGGGAGATGGGCTGGTATTCCCACGATCCCTTCACTCTGACCGCTCAAGATAAGGTGTGGGTTAACCATGAGTGGCTGGCGGAGTGGTTGTTTTATGCCACCAGTTGGGTGGGTGGATTGAATGCGGCCAATCTGTTCAAGTCCTTGATCCTGATTGCGGCCTTCACGGTGGTCTATCACTCGTGTTTGCGGCGGGATTCTAGCGGGAAGCCTGGCATCCGTGCGGCAGTTCTGGCGGTCTGTCTGGCGATTCCCACCTCGCAGTTCACCATGTATCTGCGTCCGCCCATCTGGAGTTTTCTCTTCCTGGCTCTTTATCACTGGCTGATTCTGGGGCCTGGGGGTGTGTCGTCTGCTCAACGCCGTTCGATATGCCTGTCCTGGCCGGTTATCATTCTCATGGCGGCCCTCATGATTCCATGGGCCAACCTGCATGGGGGTGCGATTCTGGGGTGTGTGGCCGTTTTCTTGATGGCGGCTGGTTCGGTGCTGGATTTCATTCTCCAGCGCCGTGAGAGGCCGGAGGAAGCGAGAAAGATGGTGCTGTCCTGGTGGTTGGCGGTTGTCCTGGTGGGGGGAGCCAGCCTGTTGAACCCTTATGGATACCACCTGCACTCTTTGACCTTCGAGGTCATGTCTCAAAAATGGCTCACGGAAAGAATCTTCGAACTCGCCCCACCGCGCCTCGATCTGGTGTGGACCACGCCATTGTTACTCCTCCCGGCGGCCTTGGGGGTGATGCGTTTTGGCGGCTGGGGGGAGAGATTGGTGTTTGCTTTCCTGCTCTGGCAGGGTCTCAGCCATGTCCGTCACCTACCCCTGACTGCAATCTGGGCCGCTCCCTATGCCGCATATGCCTTGTCGATTCCCCTACGGACAATCACACGCAAGGAACTAGTGCTGGCCTTGCTTCCGGGGGTGTTGTTTCTGGGATTGAGTTTCCTCCCCGGCTCGGTGGCGTTCATGTGGGGATCGAGTCTTCCGCGGGTCTTGGCGGTGGTGGTTCTCGCTCTGTTGGCTCTCCTGGTAAGTGGATTTCCAAGCCGTCAATCGGCCTGTTGCGTTATTGTGGCGGCGGGGCTGGCCATCGCCTTCGTGGTGGGCTTCGCCGGGCAACGTCCCCCCCGGTTCATTGAATGCCTGCGAGGGATGAGTTGGTCGACACGTAATTTCCCGGACCAGCTGGCGGACTTCATCCTGGAGCATGGGATTAAGACCCCCACCCTCTTCACACGGGAGACAGGGGCGGGATACCTGATCTGGAAACTCTCACCGGAGACGATGCGTGTATTCAGCTGCACCCGTTTCGACTTGCAAGGCGGCAAGCCCATCAAGGAAATCGAGTCGATGCTCTGGCAGATGCCGCCCTGGACCGATCCCGACAGCGGCGAACAAGTGCCCGGCTGGGAGACCTTATGGAATGACACATATCACTTCGATGTGGTGCTGCTAGAAAAGTATTCCGACCCTCTGACGGGGCGTGTCTTCAAACTCTGGGAGTATCTGAACCAACCCGGCTCCGGGTTCGCGCGGGTGGCATCGGAGGCTTGGCCTGGACCTGGTCCGGATGACCGTCAATGGGGTTTGTTCGTAAGGCGTGGTCCTGAGCTCAGCCGCCTCATGCAAGAGATTGGCCAGCCCGCCTGGTTCGGGGAGGAATGAGGATGGCCTCCACGCGCGGGAGAACCACCGCCAGTCAGATTAATGAGATCGATCTCCATGGCCTGGATTCCACTCAGGCCGAAATGAGAATCCTTCGTATCCTGGATGAATATGCCGGCCGTGCTGGGTTGGTCCTCCGCTTTGTTCATGGCAAGGGTACGGGAGCTCTGGCCGACCTGGTGGAGCGGATCGGGGCGCGGGATCCACGGGTGGCCTCGGTGGACAAGTCTTTTCTCAATCCGGGTATGACCAGCTACACGTTGAGCGATCTGAAGAAACCCCATACAGCACCCCGCATAAGCGCTCCAGCTCATTGGGATCAGTCACCTCCCCCGGTGCGGAAGAGAAAACGATGAACACGAGCATGCCGCACCGGAGGATTCTGAAAGAGACAGTCATTTATGGCGCTGGGACCTTTCTCTCCCAAGTCCTCTCGGGCTTGCGAGGAATGATGGTGGCCAAGATGCTTGGTCCGGCCGCCTATGGGTTTTGGAAGGTGATTCAAGTTGGGATCGATTATCTCTCTTATGCCCATGTGGGTTTCCTACATGGTTTGGCGCGGCAAGTTCCCTTCTACCGGAGCCGGGGCGAGGGAGGGAAAGAGGCCGAAGCCCGGACCCGTGTGTTGTGGGTCACCCTGGTCTCCTCGTTTCTCGCGGGTGTCTTCGCGGTGTTAGTGACCATCCCATTGCCACGTGAGACCTGGTTTGCCTGGATCGGTCTGGCGGTGATTCTTATCCCCGCGCAGTTGTTCCGGTATTTACACATGACCTGCCTGGCCGATGGACGCTTTGCGGTTCTCAGTGGTGCGAACCTCTTGATGGCCGGTATGTCGTTTGTGGTGATGTATCTAGCCATCCCCTCCTGGGGGATTTATGGCGTCTTCGCGGGTCTGGCCATCGGATACGGCTGCGGTGTGGTGCTCGGTTGGGGCCGGGGAATTTTCGTGATCCCCTCATTTCCATGGTCCGCGTGGCACTCGCCGGTGGTGCGTGATCTTCTCACCGCTGGTTTCCCATTCATGTGCGTGGATGGGCTCTTTGTTATCTGGCAGGGGATCGACCGTTTGGCGCTGGCGAGTTTGTATGGGGCGCGCTCGGAGGCGATGGGGCATTATGGCCTTGCGGTCATGATCGCTTCTTTCGCGACACAAATCCCACAGGTCGTGAACCGGGTCCTCTTTCGCCGGACTGTCGGAGCTTTCACTAAACAAGTGGATGGAACTGATACAGAGTTAATAGATTTACGGCGGCATGTCGATCTCCCAACCTTTGCCGTGGCGGGTTGGGCTCCGGTGTTACTTGCCCCCTGTCTTTTGGGGAGTGTCGTGTTGATTCATCTGTTCCTGCCGGAATACAGCCCCGCCATCACCCCGACAGCCTTGCAACTCCTCTCCTGTTATTGGATTGGGGTGGGAATGCTGGTGCGCAATGTCTTCACCGCCACGAACCGTCAATGGCGCTTGGGTGGGATCTACCTGGTGGCCATTACGATTACGGTGGGGACGATCTATCTGGATTGGGGACTGAACGGTGGACATTCCCGTCTGGGGATTTCCGCTGGTGGTGTGGGGGCCCTGCTGGGTGCGCTGGTGGCGGCGATTCTCTCGCTGATCGATACCGCGCGTTGGTTGAAGTACTCCGGAAAGGATCTCGCGGGTCTCCTGGTACGTTCCACGCTTCCGTTCCTTCCCTTCGCGGCTTGGACCTGGTGGGTGGTGACCATCCCCAAAGAGTGGGATTCCATTAGCCTGGCGATGGTCCGGGAGCTCTGTTTTCTGATGATCACTGGTCTGGTCCTTTGTGCCCCGGCGGCGGTGTGGGTGCTCCACCGGGTTCTCAGAATGACTTCTTCCCGTTCTTCTTCAACCATGCAATCTGGTCCGCGATGATGTGGTGAATCAGTTCCATCGAGAGTCCTTTTTCGTGACCACACTCATACCAGAGGATCTCCTTGGGATCGCCCGCCTTCTCGTAATAGGCATCGGTACAGGCCCGCGGGATGATCTCATCTTGGAGCGCGTTCTGGAAAAGGAGGGGCCGTGGAGAAATGGCCGCGATCCGTTTAAGTGGCTCCGCCGTCCCGAACAGGGCTGAACCAAGCAGCCGGAGGGCAATCCGGTGGGACCGTGGCACCTCGCCATTTCGTACGAACTCATTCTCGGTCAGGAGGCGGGGGAGGTCTCCTCCGCCCCACATGAGAATGCCACTCTTGAAACGGGGCTCCATCGCCAGCGCTGAGGAACCCATGATGGCTCCCAGGCTAATGCCAAAAAGAGTCAGCTGGTCTTGATCGATTTCGGGACGGGTTTCCAGGTAATCCACCACGCGCCGGGCTTCGATCACCATCCGGGGTAGGCGCTCGGTCAAGTGGATTAGTCCATCTAAACCGGACTTCTTCTTGAGTTTCCGCTCCCCCTGTCCATATTGTTCGATACAGAGGATCGCATAGCCGGCCTGCACATAGGGGTCGGCGATCTCGTCCACGAAGTCCATCTCCTGCCCGATGCCATATAACAGAACCAGACAAGGCACCTTCTCCGCCGCATCCTTGGGGAAATGGAACACGGCCGTGACCCTCTCGCCCGCCTTTCCCTGAAAGGTCAATTTCTCACGGATATGCCCATTCACTTCACTGTGTTGCACCACCTCGGATTGAAGAGGAAGGCGCGCATTGTAGCCATCGAAGAACCTCCAGTCCCACCACACCTTGACCGCGGACAAACCCGCCAGGAGTAGCACCACCAGAGTCACACAGGTCAATCCCAGGATTTTCAGACACCCCTTGGCTGTTCGGTGGGGTTGTTCGTTTATGCTCGGAGAGTCCATTGCACTGATCGAAACTTGTTCTTTTGTCTCCATGAACCTTCCCTTGACTCGAAAATGCGGACTGGATACCCTTTCCGTTTGTGTGAATTTTCCTTGGAGGCGCCATTTATTGGCGGATACGAAACCGATACATGCCAAAAGCTGACCAAATACAGATCGAGGGACTCATTGAGGAGGTCCTGCCTAATGGAATGTTCCGGGTGGAATTGACCAATGGGCACAAGGTGTTGGCTCACCTCTCGGGGAAGATGCGGAAATTCCACATCCGTATCACTCAGGGAGATAAAGTGACCATCGAGATGTCACCCTACGATCTTGACAAAGGCCGGATCACTTTCCGCCACAAGTAGTCTCTTTTACCTCACCTTTCAGTTGCCGCCGTTGCCGGTTCTCCAGGAGCAGGATCATGGCAAAGACGGATACCACCTGCAAGAAGACCAGAATCGCTTGAGCCAGCTGCGCGGATTGTAGAATGAGGGCCCCTAGGCCGGTGAAGATGGTGACCATGTAGATCACTTCCACCGCGCTCTTGTGTGAAAGACCCAGAGCCACGAGGCGGTGGGAGAAGTGGTTGGTATCACCCACCATAAGGGGCTTGCCATTCCTCCAGCGGATAAAGACGACGGTGGTGGTGTCAAAGATGGGTACCGCCATGATGACGAGGGGGGTCAGGATCGCGAGCAGTCCTTGACGGGCTTCGGCTCCAATGGGATCGACGAACCACTCGATCACCGCCCCTGGCGTGGCATGGTAATAGGTGCAACGGCAGGTGAATGCGGCGATGAGATAACCTACCAGCAAGGCTCCACCATCTCCCATGAAGATCTGGGAGGGATTCCAGTTGTAGCGCAGGAAACCGAGCAACGCCCCCACCAGGCAGATCATTGTGGCCGCCAGGAAATACTCCCCCTGCCAGTGGGCGTAGATGGCGAAGAAGGTGGTGGCGATAGCCGCCACTCCCCCCGAGAGACCATCCATGTTGTCCAGCAGGTTGAAGGCATTGATGACAAAAACCATCCAGAACAACGTGAAAGGAATCGCAAAGAGGTATTCACCGGAGGGGTGATGCCAGAATACCTTGTAGAAATCCAAACGGAATCCCAAAGTGATGGCGAAGAGCGAACCCGCTACCTGCCAAGCCATCTTTGCACGGGGAGAAAGGCTCCGGTGGTCATCGATCAGACCCCCAGCAAAGACTAGCAATCCCCCCCCAAGCAACCCCAACAGAGTTAACCATTCCTTGGCGATCCCCGCGCGGTGAGTTGTAAAGGCCTCCCGCCAGCTATTGGGCAACCACTCCGTGGGGGTATACCAGATCGCTAACAACGAGAGCAATAAGGCCAGGTAAAAACCGGCGAACACCCCCAGCCCTCCCAGCCGTGGCTTCGTGGTGTGGTGGACCTTGCGCTCGCCAGGGGCATCCATGAATCCCCACTGACCTGCCCACCGGATCGCGTGCCCGGTAACCAGCAGGCTGAATGAACAGCTGAGCAGGAACAGAATCAGATACAGCGACATCCACATCAATCGCAGGCCATTTTCATCAGACGGTGGAAAGCTTTCGTGTTATCGGGACGGTCTACGACCACAAAACCCAGGTCTTTGAGGTGTTTATCGTTGATCCGTTGGTGCTCGTCATGTGGCTCGCGTAACACGCACACCTTTTGAAAACGGCCATTCCCCACCAATTCAAGGAAATCTTTGACCTTGGAGGGAACCAGCTCGCTTGAGACCATCAGGATCTTACGGGCATCCTCTGGTAATGGCCCGGGGATTCCTTTCGCTACATCATGTAGAGCATGGACTTCATCGGTACGACGAAGCGTTTTCTCCGCGAAGTGAAGCCATGCCTCATCTTGGCTGGCGACGATGATGACTCGTGCTTCCGCGGTTCTCCTGTCTTCGCTCTCGTATGGCATTTTCTTTCTTAACCCCATGGAGTTCAAAGTGAGTGCATGGTATGAATCCCCGCCTCTAAAGGAAAGGGGAGAAAAGCAGGAAACCTGAATCTTTGTCTCCCCTCCCGTTTGGGAATCGTTTCCATGATCATGTGGTAAGGATATCTGATTTAAGAAAGAGAACTACATGGTTGAAGAAATCACACGAAAAGCAATCCAGGAACACGCAGCCACCCTCAAAACTCAGGGGTTGTTGGATGGTGAACTCCATAGTGAGTTGGAACGGCTCGCGGAGGAGTCCCACCACCTGAGCAACTGGACCGATGCCAGCCATCATCTCACCACCACAAATTACCAGCGGCTGTCTGGGGCTGGTCCTCTCAGTAAGGTCTTACGGACCTTCGCATATCTCCTCGAGCAGCTCCAGTACTCGGCTTCCAGTCTGGTAGAAAAAGGAGTTCTCATCACCCGGGTTCAGATGAAGGACACCCGTAGCGGTTGCAGCGATTACACCGGACAGATCGTGGTTGAAGCCCATTCACGAGAAGGAGTGAAGATGGTGCTATTGGAGGGGCCTTTCGTCTGGGATTGTGCCGTTCATCAGCTGCCCCAGACCCAGGCGGCACAACAACTCGGCCATCGTTGTATGGTCTCATTTCCGGAGATAACTTAACTCCCCATCCTCCTTGTGGGAGGGCCGCCCCGTATGTTGTTCACACTTTAGTGTGCCTGGCGACTTGAAGGTTGAACTCCTAACGAAGGACGGCTAACCGTCCGTTGAGAAACCTGCCTTCAGTAATTGGAACAGCTTCCTGCTTCCCGCCTTGATGTACATCCACATCTTCCAGGGAGAACCAGCACGGTACAGCGTTCGCAAAATGTAACGTGGACGCAGATAGAGACTTAACAGGGCCTTGCGGCGCCACTGATCGAGATCCTTCCCGCTGAGATAGTGGGTTCGTGTGGCGGGCAGGGCATACCCTCCTTGATCTACGAGGAGCGGATCGAGGAGCCCCTCCTCGCATACTAGATTGAGTAGCTCAGTTCCAGGCAGAGGGTAGGCGATGTTGAAATCGAAGAAATCGGGATCGATCTCCTTGGCAAGTTTCAGATCCGCCTGTAGATGTTCGGGACCCTCCCAGGGAAAGCCGAATACAAAGAAGGCATGAGAGCGGATGCCCACCCTCCGGCATAAGCGGAAGGCTTCGACGATCTGTTGCCGGGTGACCCCCTTGCGGATCCGCTTGAGGGTCTCCTCATGACCGCTCTCCACTCCAAAGCCGATCACCCAGCAGCCCGCCCTTTTCATCGCTTCCATCATCTCGCGGTCGATGGTGTCGACACGGCTGTTACAGCCCCAGCGGATATCGAGCCCTTCGCGGACAATCGACTCGCAGAGATCCAGGGTCCATTTTTTTGAGTAGGTGAAGGTATCGCCATGGAAGAGGAACTCACGGATTCCATAGGAACCGAGGCAATCCTTGATCTCGGCGATCAGATCCTCTACCGCACGGAGTCTAGCACGCCGTCCCGAGGCCAGGGGCGCGGGACAGAAGATGCAGGGATGGGGGCATCCCCGGGCGGTATATAGCGTAGTCAACTTATTGCCGGTCTCTGGGCTGCGGTAAAGGTCCTGATCCAAGAGATGACGCGCCGGCCAGGGGAGTTTATCCAGGTCTTTGATGAAGGGCCGGTCCGGAGTATGGATGATCTTCCCTTCAGCGCGGTAGGTCAGCCCAGGAAGTTCTTCCAGAGGCCGGAGATCACCGCCCATAAGGACCTTGGCGAGATCCGCGAAGGTCTCCTCCGACTCTCCACGCAGAATAAAATCGATCTGTGGGTAATCATTCAGGATGTTTTCATCCTGGTAGGTGACTGATTCTCCACGCAACACCACTTTCACGCCGGGATTTGACTCCTTGAACCGTTCCGCAAAGGCCAGATCATTGGCTTGTGTGGGTTGTGTGGAGGAGAAGAAAACCACACGGGGTTTCATCTTCAAGATTTCATCCAAAGCCTGAGCCGGTGATGTCCCGGTTGTGGAATAGTCACGAATGACGCAGGTGAAGCCACTCCGCTCCAGGACAGCCGCATGATAGGCCAGATCCATGGGCGGAAAATGCACCTGGATAGTCTGATCCTCCACGCGGGACTGACAACGGTCATCCCGCCGGTAAGAACCGGTTGGGGGTTGAATCAGAAGGACATCGACCGCCATTGCGCTGCCCTAAGGCGTAGCCGGCTGGACCTTGGGGGAACTGGCATTGGCGGGTGGTGGTCCGCTCTGGGCCGGATCCACGGGTTGCCCTGGGGTTGCGGATTGGGCTCCGGTGGCGGGGGCGACCGCAGCGGCGGCCTGCGCTTCCTCCTGGCCTTGAATAGGAAGCTTCCCGGTGCGCGCCAAACGTATTTGGTGCCAGAAGAACTCCGGACTGGTTTCAGCGATATGAATCTTGTAGGCCACGCGTTCGAGCCATTGCTTTGCCTGTTCCGATTGTTCCGGCAGCGCTTTGAAACGTTTGGGGATCTCAGCAATGGTTTTGCTTGCTGATTTCAGGTCATCCAGGCTTTCCATGTATTGGGATCTCATCTCATAGATGGTTCCCACTTGATCCCAGGCCCAGGCTGCTTTCTGTGGCTCGAACCACTCCACCGTCATGTCGTTGATGATGTCGTCATACCCTTTGATGGCCTGGTTAAAAAGATCTCCCGCTTCCTTTGTGGCATCTGGGAACTGCGTGGTGGCTGCCATGATCGCGCGTGCCGCTTCCACCAGTGCCCACCGTCCATGGTTCGTTTTGGGAAGCAAGTCATGGGTCCGTTTGAGAATGGTAATACCCGAAGCGGAGAAGGGAGCGGTACTCGAGGCTAACATGCCATTGAAAAATGAGGCTTGGGCGCGGGACTCATCATCTGTTACTGATCTGACCACCGAGTCAAAAAATTGAAAGGCCTCGTTGTACTTCTTCGCCGGAGGCGCGGCCTGGATCACAGCCGAGAAGAAAGCTTCTTTATTATCGCTGGGGAACTTGGGATCGTAGATCCCCATCAGAGCCGACCAGGCTTCATCTCCTTTGCCCTGATCGAGCAAGACATTGACCAGGGTGACCGCGATGCGCACTTTGTGTTCGGGTTCTTTCGCAAAGGCGAGCATTTCGCGTAGCCCTTGAAGAGCTTGGTCGGTTTTCCCGGCCTCGGTATAGGCTCGAGTTAGGGTGTTCATGGCGGTGAGTGTGGGGCCATCCTCGGTGCTGTCGGCGATAGCGGCTTTGTAGCAAGTCTCGGCCTCATCATATCGCTTCTCGGAGAGGGCCATATCACCCAGACGCATGTGTGATTTCCACGCCAAGAGAGTCTTGGGATTCTCCTCGGCGATCTGCTTGAAGATGGCCGCGGCATCATCCGGTTTCTGTTCGAAGTTGAAGCAGTCGGCGATGATGAGCTTGACCTCGTTCACGATATTGGGATCAGACGAATCCTTAACCAGCTCCTCCAGCCGGTGACGGGCCGAGGTGAAGTTGTTCTGGCGCATCAACAATACTGCTTCCTCGATTACCTCGTCGGGGGTGGCCTTACTGCAGCCGGTCAACAATAAGCCGGGGAGGGATATGAGAAACAAACATCTGAGAAGATGGCGCACGGGGATAAGCCTTTCGTGTATGTGAGTTAGTGCATTCTACATTTGGCTGGGGCGAGCTCACACCCCCCACGCCAACCCTCCCCCGCAAGGGGGGAGGAAGTTTCTCGAACAGCTGAAAACTCCCCCTCCCCCCTTGCGGGGGAGGGTTGGCGTGGGGGGGAGGACTATCCAACCTGCTTTGTGTGCAGATTCAAACTTCTACCATGTCGGCGGGATCGATACCAGATCGGACCGCGTGGCGCAGCAGGTTGGCGCCCTCATAAGCCGAATTGGCCAACTCCCGGAACGACCGGACTCCCACCAACCGCCGCCACAGGTAACTGGGGCGTAAATAAAAGCGCCGGATGGCTTCCTGACGTAGTTCCCACACCTGTTCCTTGGTAAGGGTTCCTAACTCCATGGTGGGAAACGTGATCGAGTTGTCTAACTCGGTGAGCTCATCCGGGATGAATCCTTTTTCGAGCGCCTCCTCACGGAGTGGGGTGCCCAGGCGTGGTGAAGCCACATTAAAAGAGGCGAAGTCGGGATCGAGCTCGAGAGCGAAATCGATGGTCTTTTTCGCGCTGGAGACAGTCTCCCCTGGGAGTCCGATGATGAAGTGGGCCAGGGTGCGGATCCCCAGTTTACGGCAGAGAGAGAAGACTTCCTTCACCCGCTCGGGGCTGATCCCCTTCTCGATCGACTCCAGGATCTTCTCATCGGAGCTCTCCACTCCGAACTGGATGGTATGACAACCCGTCCGCGCCATCTTCTCAAGCAGTTCTCCGGTGACGATGTCCACGCGTGAGAGGGTTGCCCAACGGAAGGGATGGGGCTGCTTCTCCAGCAGTTCCAGCAGCTCCGTGCAGTGACGCTTGTTGACTCCGAAGGAAACATCCTTAAACCAGATGTCCTCAATCCCCAACCGTTGGATGTAGTCGAGTTCCTCCGCTACATTATCCAGATCCCTGAGCCGGTAACCCAAGGTGCCGGTCATGCAGAAGCTGCAATGATAAGGGCAGCCGAAATCTGTCATCATCGAGGCGAAGGGGATCTTGCGTGCATGGGGCACACGGTACTGCCGCCACGGAAAGAGCTCATACCGTGGCACTGGGTGACGGAACTTTCCATGTGCGGGGTAGACTGGTCCATCCACATATTCACCCGCTGCGTTCCGGTAAAGGAGGCCTGGGATTGGCGCGGATGAGTCCAGCCGGGGCTTTCCTCCGCTATCCTTTCTGCGCAGGTATTCATTGATGGCGGGCCGGGTGAAGTCTTGGAGGGTAGCTTCGATGAACGGAAAACGATCCAACAGGTCGCGCCCATTGGCGATGGTGACATCGCCCGAGGCGATCAGGGTTTTCCCTTGGAGATAACGGTCCGCGAATGTGAAGTCATTCTTCCAGGAAACCGCTCCAGTCAGCATCAACACTGTGTCGAAGGAAAGCGCCGATAGCTTCCGCGAGGTTTCCTCGAAGGAGAGATTGCCGATGTTGGCGTCCAAGGCGGTGACTTCGTAATCCTGGCCCAGGATCCCGCTCTGCACGAAGAGGTCATAGGGATGCCAGATGTAGTTGGCCTTGGAGACATGGCTGCAATAGTAGTCACGGATGTAACGCAGGTCGCCGGGAGGGTTCAACAGGAGGATGCCATGCGGAGTCATGTTCCCCACCCCTCACCCCAGTAGATCGGCCAACTGGCGGATTCCCAACTTGGCGTAGTTCAGAAATACTCTTGGCGAACGGGTGTGTCTGAGTGTCCTCGAGATCACCGGCCAACGCATGTAATACGAACGCAGGGCTTCGGGACGCATCTCGCTAATGCGATCCAGGGTCAGGTACTTCGAGGGAATGGCCGGTTTTGAGTAGGCCGAGAGGGGGAACTGCCCGCGCTCCAGCAAGCCCTCATTGGCGGCAATGACATACATCTCGGTTCCCTCGAAGGGGTAGGCATAAAAGAACTCTACGAAATCTGGATCCAGCTGTTTGGCGAAATCCACTGTCTCGCGGAAGGTCGCCTCGGACTCCCACGGGGTTCCGATCAAGAAGTATACGCTGGTGAGGACCCCTTCGAGCCGGCACAGATTCACCGCCGCGCGGACTTGTTCCTTGGTGATCCCCTTCCTCATCAGATCCAGGATCTCCTGGCTGCCACTTTCCACCCCAAAGGAAATCAACCAGCAACCGGCCTCCTTCATGGCGCGCAGCATCTCTCCATTGAGGGTATCCACCCGGCTGTTGCAGGACCACTTGATGCGCAGTCCCGCTCGTTCGATCCCCTGGCATAGCTCCATCACCCATTCAGGGTTTTGAGTGAAGGTGTCGGAGCGGAACAAGAAATTACGGATACCATACTGGTTCACGCAATCCTCAAGTTCGCCGATAATATTGGGTACCGAGCGGATCCGGTTCTCACGTCCCGCCACACGTGGCGCGAGACAAAAAACACATTTCTCGGCGCACCCCCGGTTGGTGATGATGGTGGTCTGGAGTTCTCCCGTATCCGGGCGGAAATAGAGCGCGTTGTTGGCTAGATGACGGGCTGGATAAGGGATCCGGTCGAGATCCTGGAGAAGAGGGCGTCTGCTGGTCGAGATGAGAACCCCGCCATGGCGGAATGCGATGCCCTCCACCTTCGACCAATCCGGCTGAGTGACCAGGTCGGAGAAGGTTTCCTCATACTCACCACGGACGACGACATCGATCATGGGATATTGCTTAAGTGTATCCGGCTGCTCCCGCCAGAAATGAGCCCCCTTGGCGGCCACGATGGTGTCATGACGGATGGCTTTGGCCATCTGGGCGGCGCGTAGGTCACGCTCGAGGGTGGGCGTGGTGGTCGAGAGGACCAATAGATCGGGCCGGAGCCGCTTCAGGTCATCCTGCAGGTAGTTCCAATCCAATTTCTCTCCCGGGTAATCGGTCAGGGTACATTTCACACCCTGCCGTTCCAGTGCGGCTCCGATATAGAGCAGGTCCATGGGGGGGCGTAGCGCGACAGTATGTAGACCCTCGATGGGGGTTTGGCACCGTTCTTCACGGATGACCTGCCCCGTGGGAGGTACAACCAGAAACGCGGTGCGGATATCGGGTGCTTTCATATCTTCAGTCTAATCAACTATCCGGTAAGCGTCAAATTGTCCGCGCTGACTATACCAGGACTCCGAATCGTCGGGAGTCTGGTGGGAGTACTCAGCGGCCAGGCGGCCCATTTCCATGCTGTGGTCGCTATTGTTGTAATGGAACAATCCTTGCCGTCCGGTACTGATCAGGTTGCCCATGCCAGAAAGGTAATCGAGCACCTGCTTGAGTTCTTCACGGTATCCCAGCCGGTAGATTGGATAAGCTCGAGGCACTTTCAGGACTACCTGGTCCACACATTCGGCGTCCTTGGCCATGCCTGTTTTCTTGAAGCCCTCCCAAACCCGCGCCTTGAGTTCGGTCTCATCAGCGAACTGAATTGGGTCTGAGGGCCGCGCCGGGATTTCAGCACATAAGCAGCTCATTCCCGCTGGGACCAGATCGGGACTGAAATTGAACAGCTCGAAGACACGAGTGAAAACCACCTCGTCACCGGGGAAATACATCCAACTGTTCGTGGTCAGGGGTTGATGATTCACCAGCGTGTAGACCAGGAAGGAGTCTGCATAGGTGAGATTCCCGGCGGCTTCCCGGACTCCCGTGGGGGGCTTGGGCTCGAAAGCATCCAGTAGATCAATCAGTGGGATCGTCGAGATAACCCGTGAACTCTCGATCTGCAGACGTTTCCCATCGGGACCCTCCAGTTCCACGGACCGGAGCAGTCCTCCGGTGTGCCGGAGCCGGACAATACGGTGCGAGAGTAAAACAGTTCCGCCCCCTTCCCGGACCCTGTCAGTCAACCGGGCGGAGATCAGCCCCATCCCACGGTTCGGGTAGAGGAAGCTCTTCACCGCCGAACGGCTATGTCCCGTGAGCGCTTCCCACAAAACCGAAAAGAATCCTTGGCTGGCCAGACGGACACGAGCCACCATGGCGTCGAGATCATCCGCATCCTCGCGGTATACCTTCAATGCGAAGGGATCGAAGACCATCTCCCGGAGATAAGCGCCGAAACGGCGCTGGAGATAATCCCCATAAGTCTGTGGGGGTCTCCGGGTCAGTTTCCCCTTGAGTCCCCGCATCTTGGCGGGAAAGACCGAGGCCAGGATCCGCAATCCCGTAATCAGGCCGAGTTTGGCGAGGATTTCTCCCAGACGGGGGGGGTAGTCCAGCCATTTCCCTCTGAGAAAGATCTGGCTTTTGCGTTTGCTGACCACCAACTCATCCCCGACGAGAGCATGAATGAGTTCCTTGGCGTGTGGATAAACCGTATGGATGCGATGAGGCCCCAGGTCCATACGGCACCCCTGCCACTCCATCGTGCTCGCGAGCCCCCCCGTGAAGGGATTCTTCTCCACCACGACTGGATCGGGATCACCGAGACGTTCGAGGGTATAAGCTGCGGTCAAACCAGCTACACCCGCTCCCAGAATTACCGATCGTGCCATCCCGCTCGCCTCATCTATCGCGCCTTGGCGCATGCTCCTGAATTCATGTCGAAGAACTATATGGGAACCAACTCAGATGAACAGGGGAGATTGATCCGCGCCCGGACTCAAGGAAGGACAGCCCCCTTACTGGAAGGCCGGGAATCCTCAGTAGTCCTGCCAGGAGCTTACCATGAGAGGCGTCCTCAGGGGGGTAGGCGAGGGAACCAGGGTCTGTCCAGGGGTCCAAACGGGACGGCGTGTCGGGGTGGGGGTAGGGATGCGGGTCCGGCTGGGAGTTGGGGTTCTTGTGAACGAATGGGTGACTGTTGGAGAGAATGTACCGGTCGCGGTGGGAACTGGCGTGAGGCTGGGAGTCCAGTTCGAGGTGTGGCTCCGTGAGGGAGTGGGGGTTCCGGTGAAAGTGGCGGTATGAGTTTTTGTCCGCGTGGAGGTGGGTGTTCGTGTGCCTGTCTGTGTCCAGGTGCAGGTCGAGGTGGCGCTCGGGGTTCTGGTCGGAAGGAGTGTGAAAGTGAATGTGGAGCTGGGTGTTAATGAAGGAGTGGCGGTGAAGGTTGGAGTGGCGGTGAAGGTTGGTATTGCGGTGCAGGTTGATGTGGCCGTGCAAGAGGAGGTGGGTGTTCGTGTCATGCTTGTGGTGGGGGTTGGCAGGGGTGTGCAGGTCCTACTTGCGGAGGGGGTTGGCAATGGTGTGTGAGTGTTGGTGACAGTCGGAGAGTGAGTCAGGGTTCCAGTCGAGGTCGGACCGGGTGAAGGACTGGAGGTTGACGTGGAGGAGAGCGTGGGAGTTCGTGTGCCGGTGGCGGTATGAGTCCGGGTGGATTGTGGGGTGTGTGTGCGGGTAGAGGTCCTGGAGTGGGAGCGAGTCACGGTTGGGGTTGCTTTAAGACTGGCGGTGGGTGTGCAAGAGGGTGTAGGCGTAGAGGTGATGGAGGGTGTGTGGCTGGCTGACACTGTTGGACTTGCTGTCCGTGAAGGCGTGTAGGTGGTAGTGGAAGTAAGAGCTCGGGTCATGGAAGGGGTTCGCGTACGGCTGGGAGTACTGGTCTTGCTGGGTGTTTTTGTAAAGGTCCTTGTTCGAGTTCCGGTGATCGTGGGGGTTGTGGTTATAGTTGGAGAGGGTGTTCTTGTTGGGGTGAGAGTAGGCGAGAGAGTTGTGGTGAAAGTGTGAGTCCTTGTGGCGGTAGAGGTGGGAGTTGAGGTGCGGGTACGGGAGAGTGTGATCGTTGGAGTGTGCGTATTTGTTGCCGTGGGCGTGGAGCTGGCTGTTCGCGTGAGTGAAGGAGTGATAGTCAGAGTGGGAGTCCATGAGGATGTAGGGGTGGGTGTCGCGGAGCAAGTCCGGGTCGGTGTGGAGGTGGGAATGCTTGTACTGGTGATTGTGAGCGAGGCGGTGGTTGTTGTAGTAACGGTTCTGGAGGGAGTTGGCGTTAGGGTCTGACTCAATGTGGAGGAGGCCGTCTGTGTGGTTGTTTTCGATGGGGATGGAGTGTTCATGAAGGTAGGGGTGGCGCTGAGGGTTGGAGTTCCCGTCAGAGTCAGAGTGGCCATTTGAGTGACAGTGGCGGTGAAGGTCTTTGTGGCAGTGCGTGTGTTCGTGCAGGTTGGGGTAGCGATGAGGGTTGGAGTTCCCGTCGGAGTCAGAGTGGCCA
>CAYRBI010000033.1:0-37042 GCA_964422415.1 uncultured bacterium
TTTGGTCCGCGATGTACTTCGCGGCCAGCTCGCTGGCTTTCGCGTTCTTTTCACGCTGCAGACAGGGTTTCTCAGCGCGTGGGAAGATGCCCAGGACCAGGATCTTCATCTTGGGCAGTTTGGCTTCCAATTTCTCGATTATAGCGATAATACCATCGGCGATTTGTTCGGGTGTGTACTCATCGCCATTTGAATTGTTTGTGCCAATCATGATCACGGCCAGTTTTGGCGAGATTCCATCAATTTCGCCGTTCTCGAGACGCCATAGCACATGCTGTGTTTGATCACCACCGTAGCCCATGTTCACGGCATTGCGTGGAGCATAATATTTCTCCCAGACTTCCTTCCCACCACTCTCCCAGCCGTGGGTGATCGAATCACCGATCATAAGGAGGTCCACATTACCCTGTTTGACACGTTCCAGGACCGCCGTGTGCCGCTCGGTCCACCAAGCGTCTGGGCGAGGTACGGGAACCAACGCTGGATTCGAATTTGGCGCTGGGGCCGCATTTTCCGCCGCCGCGAAAGCACTCACGGAGACAAACAGAACCATCACGAGAACCAGTACTAATCGAGATTTCATGTGACAAATACCCCTTCAATAGAATCGATTATTCAGGAGAAATTCTCCCCTGGAATGCTTTCCAGGTAGCTGATAATACCTGTATAGCACATCCTGGAGCTTTCCTGATAAACAAGACAGGCTAACACGCGAGCGGAAGCAATTCCACCATCGAACCGTCCGCAGATAGTGGATCTGGATTTTGGTTGTCGCTTTGGGATGGCACGCGAGGTAGACTCGCTCCAGGTGGTGAATCCAGGAGGGTGCTGAATCATGGAAGAACACGGAGTTTCTGGGAACCTTGGAAACCAGAAGCGGTCCTCCCTCTCCGCGGGTGAGAATACAGTTCTCATCGCCCGGCGGTTTTTTCTTGAAACCCTTGCGTTGGGCGCTACGGCATCCTTGCTGAGAATCAGTCCGGCGCGAGCGGATGCAAACCTGCTCCGTAAACCCAACATTCTCTTTATCCTTGCGGATGACCTAGGGTATGGAGATGTGGGTTGTTATGGCCAGCAACAGATTCAAACTCCGGTCCTGGACCGCCTTGCCGCCGAGGGAACTCGTTTCTCTCATTGTTACTCAGGTTCGACAGTCTGCGCGCCCTCGCGGTGTTGCCTGATGACCGGGTATCACACAGGTCACGCACGGATACGTGGGAATGAGCGTGTTCCATTGCTTCCAGAAGACATTACCGTGGCGGAAGTCCTCAAATCCGCTGGATATGCCACTGGACTGGTGGGCAAGTGGGGTCTAGGCGAACCGGAGACGACCGGTGTGCCGAACCGCCAGGGATTCGATGAGTTCTATGGTTACCTCAACCAGGCACATGCCCACAACTATTTCCCTGAACATCTCTGGAGCAACGAGGAGATGGAAGAACTCTCTGGGAATCTGGGTATGGGGAGGAAACAATACTCGCATGACCTGTTCACGGAGCGAGCTCTTGATTACATGACCCGCCACAAGGATCACCCCTTCTTTCTTTATCTCGCCTATACCATCCCCCATGCCAACAACGAGCGTGGCCGTTATGAAGGGAATGGCATGGAGGTTCCCGGTCTTGGGTCCTATAAGGATCAATCCTGGCCGGAAACAGAAAAGGGGAAAGCGGCGATGATTTCCCGTATGGATCTAGACATCGGGAGGATCCTCCACCACCTCGATGAACTTGGTCTGGCCAATGATACAGTCATCTTCTTCACCTCGGACAATGGACCCCACAAAGAGGGGGGTGTCCAACCGGATTTCTTCCACAGCTCTGGGCCTTTACGTGGGATCAAGCGGGATCTTTATGAGGGTGGGATCCGGGTACCCATGCTGGTACGTTGGCCGGGAAAAGTTCCGGCTGGGAAAGTGAGTGATCAGGTGTGGGCCTTCTGGGATTTCCTTCCCACTGCAGTGGAGATTGCTGGTGGGCATGCACCGGAGGGAATCGATGGTCTGTCGATGGTTCCGGCGTTATTGGGAAATCCAGTTTCTGGCCATGAATTCCTGTATTGGGAGTTTCATGAGGGTGGTTTTAAACAAGCAGTCCGTATGGGACCCTGGAAAGCAGTCCGCTTAAAGCCAGGACAGGCACTTGAATTGTACCATTTGGTGGACGATCCCGGCGAAAAGAGGGATGTATCTCAGGACCATCCGGAGGTGATTGCGTTTATCGAGGAGTATCTCAAACAGGCTCGAACCCCATCTGAACAATGGCCAGGTAAGGCATCATGAAGGCAAAAGTATTGTTCCCTACCGGAATGATTCTCGTCCTTCTACTGGGGATGGGGTTGCGTTTGGCCTGGGTGACTCGTCCCTTCGATTACCGGATCCGGACTTCATGGCGTCAGTCGGATTACATCCAGATCGCCAGGAACTTTGACCGCGAGGGGATGAACATTCTCTATCCGCGTATCGACTGGCGTGGGGACACCCCGGGTTATGTGGAAGGAGAATTTCCTCTGGTGCCCTGGGTGGGTGCGGTTTTGTATAAGGTCTTTGGTTATCAGGAATGGCTGCTCCGGACTATCCCGTGCTTTTTCTCGTTGCTGAGCTTGGCCTTGATGGCCTGGCTGGCAGCGCGTCTTCTTTCAACGGGAGGTGCACTTCTCGCCACCGCAGCCTTCGCCCTTAATCCGCTGATGGTCTATTTGTCCACTTCGATTCAGCCTGAGTCGCCGATGATCTTCTTTGCGCTAGCGGCGTTTGCTTTCGTGGTTTGTTGGAGCCAACAGCCGGCATTCTGGAAACTTTTACTAGCCTCCTTGGTTGCCGGAGTGGCGATCCTTGCCAAGTCACCGGCAGCGGCGGTTGGGCTGACGCTGGCCGTGGTAGTGATTTGGAAGATGGGGTGGAAGGTTCTGAAGGATCCCTGGATCTACTTGGCGGGGGTGCTGGGGGTATTGCCCCCACTGCTCTGGTACTGGTGGGCGCACCGTTTCTATGTTCTGTATGGGAATTCGTTGGGACTGTCGAATGAGTCTCATTACATTGGGCTCGACCTTCTCTTTTCACCTTACTTTCTCGTGGGCAATCTCAAGTGGGAGACACTGTTTGTCTTTACGCCTCTCGGGTGGTTGCTTGCCATGGTTGTGTTCGGAGCTGCCAGGCGTAGTTTCCAACCGGCGTTGATCTGGTATGGTGCGGTGTGGGTGTTCTATATCCTGGCGGCACGGACCTCGGGTGATGAATGGGCCTATTATTACCATTGTTCCTCGGTGGCGCCGGCATGTTTGTTGATGGGTGGGGGATATGTGTGGCTGGAGAGACGCCTTTCCACTAAACCCCGTTTCGCTCTGGCCATGTGCACTCTTCTTTCGCTTGTGGTGATGACCGCCTTGTTGATCTACAAACGGGACACGAATACGGACCTGCAACCAGTTATGGAGGCGTCACGGCAATTCGCAGAGCTTGTCCCATCCACGGAGAAGATCGTGGTCAAGGGTGGAAGAAAGCTGGATGGAATGGGTTTTCCAGTAGCTTACAACGAGCCCATGGTGTTTGCCTGGATGGACCGGAAGGGGTTCAATTACGCGCTTGAGGATTTGAACCTGGAGATGCTAGAACGAATACATTCCCGGGGGGGACGTTACTGGGTGATGCGTGAGAGCGAGATCGTGGGAATGCCGGAAGGAATGATGCAGGAGGTGGAACGGCGTTTCACATTACTTTCCCGTGGGCCAGGCGGATACCATTTGTATGACTTGGGAGCGTCTCCATCCTTGGTGAAGTAAGTGTTCATTTTCAGATTGTGAGGATATTTGATGCGTATTTGTACAGTTTTCCTGTTGCTGGCTCTCAGTATTCCGGTGCTTTGTGTGGCGGAGGAGAGCCCGGTGTTATCCTTGCGTGGGGAGTTGACTGGATTTCCCTTCTGGCTTGGGAGTACCCAATATGACAATCATTGGAAGGGTCACGAGGCCAATGAGTTGCGTAGCGACTGGTGGTGGTTCGATAAGGAGAATTGGAAGCAGCGTTTTGCGAGTATGGAGCGGCTGCATCTGAGTGCATTGAGTTTCGGGCATCCCCATCCTTATGTTGGATTGGTGGATGTCCCCGGTTTTCCGGAGGCGCGGTATTTCGATGAGGCCACCCTCGCACGTTACCAGGAGATGTTCCACTGGATTCTCGAGGAAGGAAAACGCCATGGAATTAGCTTATACTTCCTCACTTGGAACATCTGCCTGCCACCAGGCATGGTGCGGAAGCATAATGTAGCTGAATTTGGTGTAAACACCCCGCTGACCCGCGCCTATACCCGTGCGGCGGTGGCGGCGTTATTCCATGAGTATCCGGACCTGGGTGGATTGATTACCATGGCAGGTGAGTTTCCGCCGGGTTGTTGCAGCTTTATCGAGGATGCCATTTGTAGTGGACTAAAAGACAGCGGATCCAATCCGGAGCTGATCTTCTGGTCTTGGTGTTCTTATCCCGAGGATTCCAAGAAAATCGCCACAGCTTATCCCAATACCCGTTTGCTGCATTATCTTCAATATGAGCAGCTCTTTTCATCCATCGCTGATCCGCGTATTGGCCAATTCAGCCGTGCATGTGGGAATGTCCCGATGGTGGCGTTGGGCGGACCTAAATCGGTGCATGGCAGCCTGTTTTGGGGAGATCCCGATTGGGCGCGCTCGATCGTGCATACTCTGAAAGAGCAAAATGGCACCGGGTTGTTCATCGAGACCTATTGCACGGAAACCTGGCTGGCACGCGAATCCCTTGCCTACTATGCCTATCATCCTGGCACTGAGGATGACTCGGCGATGTGGGCTCAAGCCATCGAGGAGCGCTACCAGTCCCCTGGGAACGGGTTGGCGTTGTTGGAGGGGATGACCCACGCCAGCCGGGTGATGCCGTGCTTCCTGAAGCTGGTGCATAGCCAGACCGACCATTACATGCCGCAGTTCGGAATGCCGCTGGTGTATTATGTAGAGATGCCGACAATCTCCACTTATGTCTTTGAAAATGCGCAGGAGGTGGATGCGCGCGGATATCTGCAACCGAATATGGGATTGTGTTATCCCAACCCCAATTGGGGAGAGCAGGTGCTTTCCATCCGGGATACAGTGGAGGGCAAGGGTCCCCGGCCAGCCATCATGCCGCTCCAGGTTGCGGAAGAACTCGATGGCCATGCCGCGGCGATTGCCAAGGCGATCGAAAAGGTTTCCGCCACACCCACTCTGGAAGTGAAGATTCTGGAGCAACGCCTCCTCCTTAATGCGGCGTTGGGGGAACATTGCGCGGCTAAGATCCGCGCGGGAGTGGAGTGGGAACGGTTCAAGCATGGCGAGGACACGGGCGCTGCCTGTCTGGCCGCATTGGAGAATTCTGTTAAGGTCTGGGAGAAGGTGTCTGCCCTGTCTAGCGAGCTGTATCCTGAACCAATTTCCTTTTGGCGATCGTCATTGCCATTGCCTCCGCCCTGGACACAGAATCAGATCTGGAGCGGATATGGCACTGTGCGTGGCCATTGGCGTGATCATCTTGAGCCGTTCCGTAAAGAGGTCGAATTCATCCGTGCGCAGCTGGCCCAACCCAGGGAGAACGCGCGGTTGCCGTTATGGAAGGATTTGTTGGGGGGATAAGGTTTACTGCATTTTTAGTTTACTGAAATCTGGGTGTGACAGTGGAGTCCCGCGAAAGCGGGAATCCATGGTCATGTACCTTTATCAACAGATTGATGAGTCTTTGCCTGGATGACTTAAAAAACCAAGGAGGACATGGCGTTGAGTTCAACCAGCCGGAGAGAGTTTCTCAAATCAACCACGCAAATGGTGGGGGCGTCGGCCTTTGGATTGGCAATGGGAAGGCCGGCCTGGGGTGTGGATCCAGAACCGGGGAGAGTGTCCATGAGTCAAGTGAAGACGCCACTCGAGTGGTTGAATTCCGTGTATGCACACTCCGCCGAGGACAACGTTCTGGCGGCGTTGAATCCCAAGGTCTTCTTTGGATATTTCTCGGTATGTGCCGATGGCCAAGGGTTTGGATATGGCAACACCTACCCCAGTCTGGATGGCCATCAGCTTTCTCATGCCTTGCTCTTTCTCGGCAAGGTGGAGGAGGTGAAGGCTAATTGGGATTATGTGAAGCGTTGGCAGAATCCCAATGGCCAGATGCCGATCATGATAGACGCCGCAGGGAAGGGACTTTATGTCCATTGGGTTCCTGGAGATCCGCTCCGGGCTTTGGGAGCGGCTACCCTGGCGCATAATGCATACGCGATCTACACGCACACCCTCGATGACAACTGGCTGCGTGAGAATCTAGATTGCATCAACAAATCGGCGGGATATCTGGAGAGCCTGGTCACCCCGGAGGGACGGGTTGGAGGAGCGGGGTATTATGTCGAAGTCCCAACCCGGATCGAGTGGGATGGTGTCACCCAATGTTATGCGGTGGATGCGTTTCAGAAAACAGCGGCTTTGAACGCGCGTCTGGGCGGGGAAGAGCAGAGCGCTCATTGGACCGCCTTGGCAGAACGCATCCGCGTCAATTTCCAGCGTGAGTTTTGGCGTGGAGATCATTGTGTGGAGTACATCCACCCCGAGCATGGCCCCATTGACCGGCATGGCTTGACCGATGTGGACTGGGCGGCAATCGCCATGGGGATGCTTCCCAAGGAGGACGAAGAGAAACTTTGGGAGCGGAACAAAGAAAACACGGGTTTCCGGTATGGTGGGATGCCGACCGGGATATCCACCGCACCGGAGACCTATGAGGACTGGGAGTTCTACCCCGCGGATCAATTTCCTCAGGCCGACCACCGCCATGATCTTGCAGCCATGGGGCGCGTTTGGTACCTGGAGGCTTGGACTCGAGGTAAGAAGGGGGATATGGCGGGATTGCTGGATGGCCTTAAAGCGGTTTCGGAGGCGGGTAAGCCCAATGGATACTCCTGGCAGGAACGTTACTTCCCATCGGCCGATGGTCTCAAACCGGCTGGCCCGCTAACCTATTGCGAGTATCCCGCCAATCTCATCCGCATCGTGAATCAGTTTGTGCTCGGTGTCACTCCGGGCGTGGATGGGACACTCAGTATCAAGCCCTGTGTACCACGCGAATGGTGGGATATGGGTTGGGAAGCTACACTCTGGGTAGGGACGGGTTCACTGGTCCTCATGGGTGACAAGAGAAGCCTCAAAGGGTCTTTCCAGGACCGGGTGGCACACCACCTGGATTTCATTCCCCTCACTGGGAATGCATGGAAAGGGAAGGTCATTAAGGGCGGCGGCGAGGTGTTGGAAACTCCGCAAGGGGTGACTTGTCCCTCCATTCCAGGAATCCCCTTGGAGTTCGAACTCGCGTTTGAATAAAAGCTCAATGAGAAAGTCGTGGTTACGAGGGCATAGTAGATTCCCATTTTCATGGGAATAACGCTTGTGGGAGGGCTTGTACCCTGTCGTCTCAATGCACGGGGATGGGTTGAGATGAAACTATATACCGGAAGGAAGTCCCATTCTCATTTCCGATCCCGTTTGTATCGGAGCGGGCGCCACAGGATTCCCGTACCACTAAGGTGCAAGGAACCTTGATATGGCAGGGGACAATCTGACGTCCCTCGAGCAGGTCGACCAGGACCGAGGCCGCGAGCACCCCTTCCTCCCACAGTGGAACATGCATGGTGGTCAGCCCGATCGAGTGTCCGACATTCATGGCGAAATCATCGAAGCCCACGACAGCCATGTCGGTGGGAACCCGGACACCCTGGGTGGTGAATGAATCAATCAAGCGGTAGGCCATTTCATCGCAGATCACAAAGATCGCGGTGGGACGGTCTTTAATCATCATGAACCGGCGTGCGACCACCGGCATGTCATCCTCGGTGAGCGATCGCCGGATAAGGTCGTTGTTGGGTTCAATGCCATGGTCGCGCAGGCACTGTTGATATCCCGCGATGCGGTCGTCCTGAGAGGAACTACGCATCCCTCCACAGAATCCTATACGGGTATGTCCGAGGGAAATCAAATGCTCCGTGATTTGGTAGCCACCCTGATAATTGTCGGGGGTAATGGCGAAAACTTCACTTGAAGGAATGGAGTCGACATACCGGTCGATCTGTACGCACGAAATTCCATTATTCTGCATATAACGGATGAAATGCGCGTTTTTGTCATACTCCTGATCCGAAAGAATACTCATATAGACAATCGCATCGATCTTGGATTTGATCAATCTCTGGAGATAGCGTTCGGCGCGGTTAAAATCGTTGTTGGTGTTACACACCAACATGTTGTAATTCTGCATGTCAACATATTCCTCGATGGCACGTAGGAGTACCGATTCCACGCCATTGGTGACGATGCAGGTTCCCAGAAAGGCGATACTTTTCTGTGGCCGGGCGTTGTGGGGGGCTATAAAGCCCCCCTTTCCTTGGACACGGTAAATTAATCCATCTTGTTCAAGCAAATCGAGTGCTTTTCGTATGGTTATCCGGCTAGCATTAAAACGTTCGATTGCTTGGTTCTCTGTAAGATATGGAGTATTAGGGGCTAGATTGTTCTCTGTAATTTCTTTGACCATGGCATTCTTTATAATCTGATATTTTGGTTCTTTCATGGTATTTAACCTTAATGACATGGTCTTTCTGGATTCTATTTGGCTTAATTGTACAGAGTCCAATCTTCATTTGTCGAGATTGATTCTTTGATCTCATCCATTCCCAAATCAGGATTTGCCAACCCTAAAGGACGTCCATCTCCATCAAAATCAATCGCACTTAAGCCTGCTAAGCCCAATCCCGAGGCTGCTGATGGCTCTTGAATATGGAAATTATTGGATGCTTTATCCACAAAGTTTGGCGAACCAGTGAATTGGTTTGTGCCTAGATTTGTGGTGCTGTTGTTGAGATTGTGGTCAATTGAAATAGTTGAATTAGTGACATTGAGATCTACCCCACCCGTAACGGAATCATCAATGATCGAGTTTTTAACTGTAAGGTTATTGCTTTTGTTTTCATCCGAAATCAACCAACCATTATCCATGTTGGCGAATGTGCAGTGGTAGAAAATGACAGTCGCATCATCTATATTCAATCCACAGTCCCCTTGATTTAAGAGACAGTTGTTTAAGGTGGCAGTCCCCCCATTACTTACAGCAAGAAGGGGCTTTTCTTTTAGAGTCACATTGTGCGTCAATACTACTCCATTAAAGGTAATAGAGCTTCCTGATGGCCGATAGTAGCTGTCGTCAATCGAGGCACATAAAGCCGCTTGGGTTGAGATTGATCCTCCATTTACTGTAACATCTAGATCAGCGATTGTTTCATTGAGGACAATACCATTATCCGAATCTCGGTTAATCTCAAGAACTGTACAATCGTTAAGAGTTACAGAAGACGGACCGACATTTGTACGTACACTTACCGGGTGAGCTTCTGATTGAATAAAACAATTGTTAAAAACCAAGTTGTAGGAGTGGCTTAAATTATAGTAGCGAACCGCATTGTCACCGGTAGCCCGTATATTGCTGTCATTAAAAGTCGCATTCACCTCACTTGCACCACCAAAATCCATACTAACTCCATGGCGTGCGGTGGCAGTGATATCAATATCATTGAAAATGTAGGATCCACCATTAAGATGAATGGTATACCCACAGCAACCCGAATGGGCTCCAGCATCATCAAAAACTGCATCTGATATTGTGTATTCGCCACCTTCTCCATGGAAAGGACGATAGCATCCTGTCATCGTTATGTGTGAACAAGTTCCTGACCCTCCATTTAGAAAGAGCGCTCCACTGTTTTCACCGGCAGCTTTATGAAAATCTGTAAACGATACATTGTCTAACGTATTTCCAGATCCACCATTCAGTTTAACGGCACGTGGAAATGCTTCAACATTGTATACGATAAATTTACAATTATTTAACGTGATTGCTGAATCAACATTCGTAAGAATAAAAGAATCATTAGCGGATGGGGTGTTGAGAGTAAAAGTGATCCCTGTGGCGCTAAAAGTTCCACCCTCACCAACACGAAGGATACCCTCGATGGTATATTTCCCACCGGTATTGTTCACAAAATTGATATTCTCACCCGTTGGAAGCGCCAATTGAGTAGCACCTGTAGATAATGTATCGGTAATATTTGCCACGCTTGCATTAAATGATATGGTCCAATCAGTATCAGAGGCATTGTTGTTTGATATTTGATTTAAGGCCGCCTCCAGATTAGCTTGACTTTCTGGAACATTAATTGTGGTCATAGCTAAGCATGGCATTGCGGACACAACTAATACCAACGAGACAAGAATCAACACGTGTTTCATTATTTGACTCCCTTCAAATTTTTGTCTTTTACAATATATAATTGTGTCTAAAAGACATTTGCCACTAAACAACAGTTGATTTAATACAGTGACCAATCAAAAACTTGTGTGGATGAACAATTTACTAGTTCATTGATCTCATCCAGTCCGATATCGGGTACGGATCCGCCCGAAGGTCTTGCTTCTTTATCATAATCTTCGGAAAGATCTGTCTGGATTCCTTTGTTTATACATACAGAATCACAACCAATATGATAATTAAGAGATGCTGGGTCAATAAAATCTGGGTCACCAGTGAGATTGTTTGTCCCAACAAATGATCCCACAACATTTACAAGATTGTGATCATAGATAATCGTCCGGAGATCTGTTGCTGTAGCGTTCATTCCTCCAAAATTGGAGGAATCGATAATGGAATTAGTGATAGAAATATATTGTTTTCCAGCGGTAGTATCATCTGTTACAAGAACTTGAGGACTGGATTCCTCATATTGTGCATTGTTTATTAATACACAATGATTGATTTCCATTGTTCCATCTTGTACTGAATCACCGGATTCGACACTAAGATGCATATTGGTGGCTTTTTTACAGTCGATCAAGCAATTATTGGCGATGATAGTTCCACCCCGATAAACTCTTAATACGGAATTTCCTCCATATTGGCTCCGTAGAATACAGCGGTTATAAATTGTTTTTTGAAGACCCATATATCCACGGCTATCAATATCTCCAGCTCGTCCATTTCCATCGATGTAACAATCATTTATCGTGAAGAGGAACGGAATATCAGCATTACATAATGCGTTTATCGCTGCACCATCACTTGATGAATTTGTATCCAAGAAGGAACAGTTATTAGCCGTAAAAGTTACCGGTACATTGGATGCATAGGAGATCTGAGAAGCGCTTTCAAAGTCACGCCCAACAACCTTATCAAACTTGGTGGTTGTAAAATTGTTAATCACAAGGTTACCGGAGACAAAATCAACGAAACGTTTGTCACGAATGTTCGAAGTCGCACTACCACCATTAATGAGGATTTGGGCTGGGGTTACTCCATTTTCGAACTGGGCTCTAATTCCTATCCCATTACTCTCCCATACACAATTGGTAAAGGTATTACTTCCGCTTGTAATATCAACAGCAGCAGTTTTAATATTACGGAATAGACAGTTGGTGAATTTTACCGTGGTTGTACTTCCACGCATTGCAACTCCATTGTCTCCAAATGGAGCAGAATCACCGAATCCACAGTTGATATATTCTGCATTTCCAGAATGGTATGTTATAGTCCAGCCATCATCTCCGAAGTTGGTGTTCATGAAAAATAAATTCTCCGCACTAAAAAATCCTCCCCCTGCGGATAAATTCAAGCGGCCGGATATGGATACTAAACGTAAAGGATTCGCATGATAAAAATGTAAGTTCACTCCTTCACGTATTGTTTGCTGAGCTGGAGATAATTCATATTCAGTCTCAACATTGTCCGTAAAAGTGACGAGATATTCCGTGTCAATTCCATTGTTAATAGCGGTAATTAGATCATTCATATTGTTAAAATCTGGAGCAGTATTTGCATTATCTAAGTCAACAGTATAAGTGATCAACGCAAACGATGTGTGAGACCAGGTAGCCAACAGTAACAATACCGGTAAAATCATAGCCAAAATTTTCGTTACCATCATAATTCTCCTTTCAAAATAAAAGGCCTTGTACAAGGAAAAACTAATTCTTCACTTCATAGAGGCCAAAAACTTCACCAAAGTACCTTACAATGGCTCCTGAACTGGAAGTTCCATTAGTCGGATTGTAAATTTTATTGAGAGCGACTTCGGCTCTTTGATTAACTTGTCCTTTCCTCTTGGCTTGCCACCACAGGCTAACCGCCCATTCAGGAAGAGTATTGCGGTGAGAAGGACCGAAACTCCAGACACAAGCGGTATTAGATCCTGGTACCACACCTAAACCATCACCAAAAGTCAAAGCTGGAGAACCAGTGGTAGGAATGCGAAGTTTGGAATCTATCGGTCCACTCATTTTGTAGTAACCCCAACGGTAACTCTGATAATAGGCAGGGTCCCAAGAGCGGTCATCGACACTATCATTGCCATTGAACGGATCGTAAAAACTTGTGTTTGAAGTAATATACTTATTGGGTGTGGTTAATGGCCGTAACGCGATCCAAGCCGCAAAGTGCCAGGATTTGTTAGAGTCTAGGTATATCGGATAAGTTTTCCAATCGACCGCATAGGATTCTAAAGCGGTTTCCAAACCTTTAAATTCACCCTTGATTTTCGTGACTTTTGCTCTTACCTGGGCTTCGAGAAAATTTGGTAAAGCGATTGAAATGAGGATCAGAATAATCGCGATCACTATGAGCAACTCAATCAAAGTGAAAGCCTTCCTTTTCGGGATGGTCATCATGGCTACTTTTCCTCCAGGATATCATGCTGACTTTTTCAGAATGTTATACTCACACAGGTGTATAAAGTATACTAACCTGTTTCTACTGTCAAGAAAAATTTGAATCACATAATTCAAGAATCAGAGGTTTGGTATCATGTGTTTAGTGTAAGTTGAATATATTCAGTGGAATAGGCTCCGTTTTGTGACCTCACGAATTTGGATTCAGTAAGTATAACCAAAAAAAATCCAAGTCTCAAAAGATATGATAAGTTTTGGAAAAAGAGGACACCCTGACAGATTTGACTGAGTGCCAGTCACCTTTGGTCCAGATCCTCGATCCATAAAATCTGTGTGCAAGCCTTAAAAGGCGGCTTCCTGAATCAAAAATTTTTCTGATAACGTGGGTGTAACGGATCTAATTTATGCATTATCAGGGTGATAGGCACATTTGCTGAAGACAAACTGATAATTTGAATACATTACTTGTACCACTCGCCGCTTGAGTTTCCGCTGATTCCATGGGCTTTCTTTAGTAATTGGATCAACTGGGTGGGGGAGACCACGGTGATGGCGGATCCCAAGCGTTCGGCGCACCAGGTGCTGGGGAGATAGCCGCGTGCGATTTCGGTGGATGTGGGCTGGTTGTTTTGAGAAACCTCCTCGGTGGCGGCGGAGTCGCCTTCCTTGAACCACGACCAAGCGTGCACCACTACCCAAGCGAACTGATCTTCCTCGGACTGGATGGGTTGGCTGACCCAGGATCTGAGCCAACTGGCGACTTCGCTAGGAGTTCCCTCTTGCATATCCGATCCGCGTGCCGACCAGATGGCATATTTGGCGGAGATGACAGGAATTTCATGTCCTTCGGTACGGGTCCATAAAATCTTTCCCTTGCCGCCGGAGTAGGGGTAGTACTGAATAGGGAAGATACCCTCCAGGCTGGGGATGGTCTCACTGTAGGTGTCATAGGCTTTCAAGGCGGAGTCGCTATCCCAGTCTTGAAGGTTCACCATGAGTGTTTTGACATGGGTTTTCTCCATGTATTGGGAGAGACGGGTAGCGTGTTTGGCCAAGAGCCCGGTTTCAGAGCGCTGACGTCCAAACCAATCCGGGTAGTAATAACAACCGGATTGGAGCACGAAATCGTCATTGGTGGTGGCGTTCTCACGCAGGTAGTCGAGGGTGTAGGGGCAAAGCTGTAATAGATCGGCGGGCGGGATAGACCAACCGAAAGGAATAACTCCCCGTTCAGGACATGCAAAGAATTGTTGGGCTTCGGTGCCTTTACAAAAGTTGCCCATCAACCATTGGACATTGTCGCCATCGCTCAGGATGAAGGAGACATACCGTTTGGGTGGGGTTTCCTCGATAGCCACTGGCTTGGGGGTGGGTAGTCCAGCGAAGGGATAATCCAGTCCGGTAGCACCCGAAGCGAGAATGGGGAGATTGGTGCACCAGTCTGTCGCGGTCTGGAGAATGGCGTATTCGCTGGAGGGGCCAGTCTGAGCATCCTCAGCTCCAAGACCCCAACCGATAATGGGTGATCCCGGATTCAACCAGCTGAGGACCTGCCGGTAGAGGGAGTCACTGCTGGATACCATTACTCCGCCCATGGCCGAGATGGCATCCCGGACCACATGGATCTGGGGATCCTGACGTCCCAAGATATCCTTCGAAAACTGGGAACCATACTGATCCCAGAGCCACTGCTCATCCTTTTCACGGACATCCAACAAGAGCGGGATTCCAAGCTCTTTTACAAAGGATTCCATGATTTCCATGACTGCCACACCCTTGAGGAGGGGGCTGAGTGCAGTGGCGACATTGACCGAGATGTTGTCGGGAGTGCCCTCATGCTGGTTGCGGGTAGAGGTGTCCGCCTTGCAGAGGATATATCCCAGGATGATTCCTGCCTGGTAGTACTTGGTCAGGAGTTTGTCGAGGTTGGGGGTATCGGTCACAACCGGTACCTGGAGGTAGGCCTTGCAGCGGACCAGCCATTCATCATAAGAGGGAGCTGACGGTTCGGTGATCCAAAGCAGGTCGCCGTGCCCCTGGGTCCGGGTGTGATAGGCAACTGTCCCCGCCAGGGTGCGCAAGAGAACACTGCGCGCGAGATTGGATTGGTTCTCGGTTTCGGTGATGACCATGTTGACGGGTTTGGGGAAGGTGGGCCAGTAACGGATGGGGAAATCTCCAGCCGAACTGGTTTGGCAGGTGAGGAGCAGGAAGGTTACTACAGCCACCCGGATCACAGATTTCTGGCTTTGAAGACGCATTCGGGTCACCTCGGGGGGATATGTTATAACAACCGTGGGACGATAACATACTCAGGGAGGGGAAGGGAAGGTTGGGGGGGGGTGAAGTGTTGTCTGGAGGGTTGGCTTGAGCCACATTGTGGCACACCGGAATTCGATGAGGTCCGTCGACAGTATAGGGAGGCGAAAGCTGCCAATGACCGGTTGATACTTTTAGCCGTTATTCTTTTTTCGTATCCGATGGACTTTGCGCCTCCATCCACGAAGCGATATCGACAACGTTCAGAGAGTCTGTGTTGGACATGGCCAGGAAACGGCTGTCAGGCGACCAAGCGGCTGTCCGTTGAGCAAAAGCCCCCTCAAGTCCATCCGCCATGAATCCACTCGCACGGAGTGTATAATACTGGTTTTGATTGATATCCCAAAGGATGCGATGGAAAAAATTGGAGTACCAATCGTACTTAAGCCAGTTGATCAAGAACAACTTGGTACCATCCGGGGAGAATGCGCATTCCGTGATGTCACTGCCGTTTTCCAACGGAAGCGTGGCCACGACCCCTGTGGGGTCCGCAACCACAATCTGCATATCAGTTTTAGTTCCAGAAATGTAAGCCAACCGGTGGGATGATGAGGACCACAGATAACCTCCAGGAAGAGATTCCTTTCCACATCGTTCTGGCAAAAGAGTCTCTTTTCCCGTATTGAGGTCAAAGAGAGCCATTCCCACCTGAGGATTGACATTCAATGGGTGGAATTTTCCTTTATACAGGCATAAGTATTTCCCACCCGCCAGAGAATATGGGAATGAGGACTCAGGCAGAGGTAATTCCCTTTCCAAGGTTCCTGATCCAATTTCAGAATCAACAGTCCATATCCGTACATGGGTGTGATCAGGATTCGTATTTGAGTGTGTGGCTGAGTGGATGTATTCAAGGGCAGTCAGTTTGTGGTCATCGATCCATTGGACAGGGACCAAGTGAGCGGAGATCTTCAAGGGGACTGTGGTATCCGTCACGAGATCAAAGATTCCAGTCATGGTATTGTCAGATAAATAACCCCCCGGTTTATTAAGACCCACCGGAACATGATCCGAGCCAGGAGAGACAACCATACTCCTCCCTTCTCCGAGGTCTCCTCTTACACTGAGAGAGGCTGACAGTTCACCTTCATTGATGACCTGTCCTGTCTTTTCAAAAATCTTGATTTGGGAGCAAGGATTCTCCTTTTCTTGGTTGTTGACTCCTTGAACATCGATGTATTCGGCTAACTGTGATTGCCGGAATAACCACAGCATGTCCGGGTCCAAGGAGCGGTGAAGAGGAGGCTCGGTTTCATTCAAAAAGATCAACTCAGGATTAGCTGTTTCTTGATCTCCAACCAGAGTCCCAGCCAGAAGGACGATGGTTTTTCCATCTGAACCCACATACTGAAGATTATCAGGAAATTTACCATTCAAGTCGTAGACTCTGGCCAAACCCTCACCGGTTGGAAAATACAGCCATCGCATTTCCCAGGATGTCATAAATAGAACCGTACACACAGCCAGAAGCTGAAGCCTGGTCCCAGGCCACCACAGGATAAGAACAGGTACTAAAAACAAGAGGACATTGGCACTCAGCAACCAGTGAATAGTCCACCGCTCGCCAAAGATAATGCCAAAGGCATTGAGAAATCCCATCAGCAAAATCCAACTCACAAGCAACCAACACAACCCCTTCTTGGCACGGTTCTTGTGAAGATAGGATTGGAGGATCAGGCCACTCACAACCAAAACCCAAGCCAGAAAAAAAATCTTGTGAACTTGGACAAGCGCCCAGAGACTGGACCAGGATAAAGCCAACAAACTAACAGGGATCAACCAAAAGAGGCTCATCAGTAATCTAAAAAGAGGGCTTTCAGGACAAGGTACTGGAGTCGCACGGGTTTGAATGTAATTACGGACTTCATCATCCATAGCCTCTGGCGCCAGAACATTCAAAGCGATGGCCGCGCATCTAAAATTGCGGTTATTGGGGCCGAGTACAACCTTTCCACCTTCATAATTCACAAGGATCCCGTGTTTTCCGAAAAGGTGACCCTTCTCGAAGGAGATCTTTTGGATCTTTTCAAATGGGATCGAGAGGGTACGGCGCAGGATTCGTCGTATTCGTAGAGTTCCATTGACCGCAATCCGCGACCAAAACGAGCCCAGGATAACCATGACAAGAACAAAGAGAACCAACCATCCTGAGTTCATGGATTCTTGTTGATGGATGGCATTTTTACTGTTGTGATAGAGGGCGAGATTCAAGGAAAACGGGAACATCACAAATAAAGCATATGCGCACCGTTCAAAAATCAACCATCCAGTGCCGGAAATAATTCCGAATTGCCTTGCGATCAAGGAGGGTTGCCCGAAGGCGGCGATGGCTTCCTTTTCGGCGTCTTCAAGCGGGCGGCCGCTGGAGACCTGCCGCTGGACGGCCTCCTCCAGATGAGAGCGTAGTTCCTTTTCGACCTTGGCCCGTTGCTCCTCATCGAGGTTCATCTTGGCGGTGAGCTTTTCGAGGTAGAGATCCAGTAGTCCACTCATGCCGCACCCCAATCTTCTCCCAGGACATCCCGGAAGAGTTGAATCAAGGACTTCCATTCCTTCTGACCACGTAGTATTTCGCGTTTCCCAGAAGGGGTGATGCTGTAAACCTTTCTCTCACGTCCGTTCGGACCTGCCTCCCACTGTCCTTTGATGTGGCCACGCTGCTCAAGCCGGTAGAGCAAGGGATAGAGGGTCCCCTCGCCCAGTTTGAAAGCGCCGGCATAGCGCTTCTGAACGGCCTCGCAGATGGCATAGCCATGCAGGGGTTGTTCCTCCAACAAGGCGAGGATCAGGAGGGGTAAGTGTCCTTTGAGAAGTTCTTTATTCATCGGGGTGTCCCTGATTTTGGGGAAGCATCGCATAGCATACTCTGTAATGCAAGGTATAAGGAAAAACTGTAATCCAATTCACCGCTCCTTGGATTGATCAGGACTTCTGGATTCCCGCTTTCGCGGGAATGACGATTGAGTGGGAGTTCTGTCCTTTGGCGGCCGTTCCCGCTTTCATGGGAGTGACGATTGAAGGGATTGAGGTTTTAAGGACTGTCATTCCCGCGAAAACGGGAATCCAGGGAATAGTTGAGGGGGGCTTCCAGGAATTGGAAGCCCCCCCTTGAAGGGACGTGATTTGTTTACGACTTCTTCCAAATCGCCCGGTAATTGAAGCGCCGGTTGGGGGCACTGTCGCCATCGGTGCAGAGCGAGATGGGATCTTTCAGCTCCACCGGGTTATCACACCAGTGGAAGTCGAATGTGAAGGTATCGGCCACGAGATCCAATTCCTTTCGTGGGATGGAAATCTCAAGTTGTTTCCCTGAGTAACGATAGTTCAGCTCGGTTTGTTCAACCCAGGGATTAGCACTATTGGAGGTGTCATACTTCATCAGTGTGGTGATCTTGTCATCCTTGACCTTATAGTTGATCAGGTAATCATAGCCGAACCAACCGGTGTTGGTGTCCTTGTCAGCATCGATCAAAAGAAGCATCCAATGAATGTCAGTGTACGGAGTCAGGTTATCTTTGGTCTCCGCATAAAAAAAGATCTGGTCTTGGCCGATGGAGACCTTGCAGGTGATGATGTCATTACGTCCTGAATTATTCGTGTAATGGAGTTTTCCATAACCAGGGTGGCCGCGGTGGAGGGTGTCGCCCACCGTGTCACGGTATTCAGTAAAATCCCTCGAGCTCCAATCCGTAAAATCTCCATCGATGGATACCTCCCAGAAACCTATCAACTCCGGGATGGGACGGACTCCTTTGTAACGGCGGATATTTTGAGCCATCTGCATGTAGTAGTTGTCAGTATAGCCATCCTTCATGGGTTGGATGCTCCGGCTGAATTCATGGTTATACTGGTCCCAAAAATAATAAGGGCTGTCGCGCCGCATAAAGGGGGTTGGTTTACCATCGGCGGACTCGAAGCGGTCGGCGGTCCATTCATTCCAATCGTTGATATACAGGAACTGCGGGTTGGCCTGAATCGCTTCATCCCAGCGTTGCTGGAAGTAAATGCCGTAGCCTTCGGGATGCTCCACTGTCTTTCCAAGCCAGGGAACAAAGGTGGGTACAGGTAGATCAAACTCGTTCAATGGTGGCTCGCCATTATCTCTTGTCCAGCAACGTCCAGAGAGAGTCATCGGGTGTTGGGCTGGGGTCACCGCGGCCTGCTCGGGTTGGCCATCATGTTTTGACACCAGTTCCTCAGGCTTCATCACCTTGACTTTCTCATCCACTAGATCATATCCGAAACACCATTTGTCCTCGGTGCCGATATAACGCTGTCCCTCCCATTCATAATACCCCCACCACATATTGCGCAGGGTAAAGAAATCTTTTACCTCGTGGGTGTAATCAGTGTAAAACTCCTCAGTGTAATAGGGATCGCCATAGTGTGGGTTGTTCTGGTTGGTCTTCGCATCGGCGTCATAATGCGGATTAGGGTGTGTGACCTTTATACGGGAGCAGTCCGTGTAGGGTGTGGCATTATAGAGCAATAGCGGCTTATCATCCCAATAGAACCACAAATCCTTGTATTTTTCTGGTTTATATATCTTTTCATACAGCTCTTGGGCGACAGTGATCGAGAACCGGTTATAACACCAAAAACAGAATTGCGGGACTTTGTTCCCTTCCGCTTTCATCTGTTGCATGGTGGTAAAGAGGACATCCCACTCATCCCAGTAAAGGACTGCGTTGGTCACATCCATAACGAGGACATCCACACCCGCATCGGAGAGCATGGAGATATCTTTCCTTATGACATAGACATCCTGACTGAGGAAGTAGCCCATCTCGGGTTCACCCGAATGACTTAAATTCGAAGTCCAAAGTGGGTTCTTGAGATCCAAACGTGCGCTGGGATCAGCGGCAAATATTTTGTCAATATCAACCGGAAGGAGCTTACTGGGGGATGCATAATCCGCCACATGCCAAGTGATGTAGAAGATTCCCACGATACGGCGCTGATCGTTTTTAACCGGACCGGCCTCGGAATAATCCGGCATGGTCCGTCCGAGGGCATCGGTTGCCACCCAGGAGTCGGGATAAAGATCCCGGTAGGAGGGTTCGGCTTGAAGACAATTTGTGAAAGTGTAAATAACAACGAGAAAAAAGAACACTTGAACTACTGTTTTCATGGTTTTTTCCTTATTGGCCGTGTTCGCGAGGGAGGAAATCCATGATAAAGGACTGGGGGAGCTTCCAGGAGATGGAAGCCCCCCATGGTGGGTGTGTAACGAACTTATGACTTCTTCCAAATCGCGCGGTAATTGAACCGGCGGTTGGGGGCGCTGTCCCCATTCACGCACAGCGAGATCGCATCCTTCAGGTCCGCTGGATTATCGCACCAGTGGAAATCGAAGTTGACTGTATCGCCGGCCTTGATGCCCAGCGCTTCGCGGGGAATGGCGACTTCGAGCTGTTTTCCGGAGTAGCGGTAGCTCAGCTCGGCCTTCTCAACCCACGGATTGGAGGTGTTGGTGGCGTCATACTTCATCAACGTTGTGGTCTTATCGTCCTTGATCTTGTTGTTGACCATGTAGTCATAGCCACACCACCCGGTACTGGCGTTCTGATCAGTGTCGATGAACAGGAGCATCCAGTTGGGATCGGTATGCGGAGTCAGGTTGGCGTTGGTCTCGGCAAAAAAAGCGACCGTCTTATCATCGATTCCAGTCTTACAAGTAATGATATCGTTACGGCCGGAATCATTCTTGTACTGGAGGCCGCCATAACCGGGATGATCGCGGTGGATGGTGTCGCCGATGGTGTCACGGAACTCGATAAAGTCCTTGTTCCAATCCTCGAATTTCCCATCGATCTGGAGAGTACGAGGGCCTTTCAGCTCAGGGATGGGACGGATACCCTTGTATTTGCGGATGTTTTGGGCCATCTGCATGTAGTAGTTGTCGGTGTAGCCATCCTTCATCGGGTGAAGGCAACGGTTAAACTCGGAGTTGTATTGATCCACAAAGTGGAAGGTGTTGGCACGGCGCATAAAGTTAACAGTTTGGCCCTCCGGTGGACTATATTTTCCGGCGGTCCATTCATTCCAATCGTTGATATAGAGGAATTGTGGATTGACCTGCAGGGCTTCATCCCAGCGCTGTTGGAAGTAAATGCCGTAACCCTCTGGGTGTTCGACTGTCTTACCCAGCCAGGGCACAAAGGTTGGTACCGGGAGGTCATATTCATTGAGTTCCGGTTCGCCATTTTCACGGGTCCAACACTTGCCAGTGAGACTGATGGGGTGTTGGGCTGGTGTGACTGCTGCTTCCTCGAGCTTACCCTGGTGTTTTGAGACCAGCTCCTCTGGCTTCAATGCCTTGACTTTCTCATTGCCCAGGTCATATCCGAAACTCCATCTGTCCTCGGCTCCGACGAAACGTCCCTTTCCCCATTCGTAGTAACCCCACCACATGTCACGGAGTGTGAAGAAATCCTTCACCTCTTTGGAGTAGTCTTTATAGAATTCCTCGGTATAGAAGGGATCTCCGTAATGGGGATTATTCTTGTTGGTTTTCGCTTCGGCATCATAATGGAGGTTGGGATGTTGGATATTTGAGCCGTTGGCGTCATGATCCGGTTCGGCGTTGTACAGCATCAACGGTTTGCCATCCCAATAGAACCACAGGTCTTCATACTTCTTCTCTTTGTAGATCCGTTCATAAATGTCCTGAACCACAGTAATGCAGGGCCCATTGAAGCACCAGAAGATGAATTGAGGGACCTTGTTGCCTTCGGCCTTCATCTTTTGCATGGTGGTGAAGAGGACTTCCCACTCATCCCAGTAACGGACCGCGTTGGTGACATCCATCACCAATACATCGACACCAGCGTCGGACAGCATGGAGATGTCCTTGCGGATGACATACACGTCCTGGCTCAGGAAGTAACCCATCTCAGGCTCACCCCAGTGACAGGAACCCTCGGTCCACAGCGGATTTTTGGTATCCATACGAGCCTTGGGGTCAGCGGCGAGGATCTTGGTGACATCGGCGGTGTAGGGGCTCTTGAGTGTGCCGAGGTTGGCGGTGTGCCAGGTGATATAAAAGATTCCTACTACTCTGCGTTGATCGGTTTTCACCGGACCAACAGTGGAATACTCCGGCATCGTACGTCCAATAGCATCGGTCGCAACCCAGGTGTCGGGGAAAATGTCCCGGTAAGCTGGTTCAGCTTGGGTTGCGGCAAAAGAGACACAGAAGACTACAAGAACGAGGGCGAACATTTTGAATCTCATACTTGGCTCCGTTTCTTCCTTCCAGTGTTAAGGTTATCGACGAAGCCATGCTATCATGGCCTCTTTGTTAAAGGCAATTGAAAGTGAAAGATTACTTATATAAGATAGTATTTGTCATATCGACTTCCGAGGACTGAGAAACGGTGGAGAATCGGAATGAATAAAGACTTGCATTTTTCATTTTTACAACCAACTTGAGAGGTGTTCCCACCAAGTGAGTGATATCAGCGCCCGATTTCCAGGTTACCATCGCATCGATGTGATCGCCGGTAATGGGGGTACAATCCTCAATTCCAAATCCAGCAATTGCATTACCTGAAGCATCCAGTAGACCAGCGCGGATCTCACCGGTGGTACCGGTGGTCACATTCAAATGCAACGAGGTGCCAGAGAAAGAAAGTGGTGGTGTGGTAAATCCACCCTCCGCATCTCCAGCATCAGCGGAGACAAAACCATCCAGCCTGCTGATTACACGGCTATAGACACGCTTGTTGGCGGGATTAGCGAGAGTGTCGAGATCGACTTCGTTGTGCTTCAAGGGCGAGCCACTGTAATACAGCCAGATTTCATTGCCATGCCGGATGAGTCCCTGCCCCATATACAGAGAGCCGCTGTCAAAACTTCCGGATGGTCCCAGTGGGATGAAGGCTACGCCACGTTCAGCCCACGACCAGTTGACACCATCACGGCTCACCGCCAGATAGATCTCGAGAGTCTCTGTCGAGGTCCGGTAAAAGCTAGGGAACATCAGATAGATGTTGTCCGCATAGGGATACTTAAGAGCGGCTGGGTTATAGAGCTCACTGTCACTTGGATCAGGTGAACTGGTCTGGAATACCAGGGTGAGGGGATCAAAGTGGCTGAAGTCCGTGCTGGTGGAGCGCCCGATGGAACGTCCATGCCCGGAGACCCGCCCATACAGGACATACTGATGGATGGACTCATCCCAGAATCCGGAGTATTGGCTATCACCGAAGAGATTGCAGATGGGTTGTGGGAAGCGTGTCCAATGGAAACCATCAGGTGAATACATTCCCGCGATCTTGTAAGGGGGATCAAAAGACGAGAACTGACCTTGCGAGACTGCTTTATAACGTGCCTCCTCTGAAGCGGTTGGATCGATATATACACAAGTGCCATGCACACGCGAAAGCGAGCTCCCTTCGCCAACTTGACGGAAGAGGATGTTGTTGTCTGTAGAGCCATAAAAGGAGTAAAGGCCGAGCGAAGGTTTGTTCCATATGATTCCGTCGGTGGATTCGGCATAACAAAAAGAGGTGTCGTCGGTGGATGGCCACCCTTCGACATCATAGGCCTCATACCACATCCGGTATTTCCCTTCATCATCCAACAGGGTGAACCAGTTCAATGTGGCATCCTCCCATGAACGGTCTGTTTCGATGGTTCTTTCTCCAGTTTTCGTGGCGGGATGACAATGAAGAGTGATGTTGTTGGAGGATTCAAAGAAAAAGGTGTCGATCAGGAGCTGTGTTTTACCACCCACTTCGATGGGGGTAGCTGTGCTCTTCAGCGCTTCTACACTGGCTAGACCCTGGGCCCCAATGAAGATCAACAACAAGGTCGAGGCATGGATAATCCTGGAACTCATGTGGCACTTTCCCCTTTCGGTCACTCGAGCAGCCTAAACATAGAGTTGAGTCTATCACGGATAGTGATGGCCTTGCGACACCTACTTTCACAAAGAGGGGGCCTCTGCACACTCATAAAGGAGTGCAAGGAAGTGGATAGCCAACGCAAGAATCTCGGATATACTTTCTCTTCGCAAATGAATACTTCTGATTACGAAGGTGCACAATGCGTATAATCATCTGGTCTTTTTTCTTGGCCTTCACTGTTCAAGCACAAGACTATTGGGTGGCCGATCCGGTTCAGCTGGTCCAGTCTTCCCAAACCCCAACCTGGAAGGTAGCCCTTTCCCACGATGGAAATGGAACATCCATACCAGTAATCACCTCTCTTCCAGGGGGCGAAACTCACACGGGGATCCTTCAGTCCCCATCTTTTTCCGCTCCGGGAAAGCTTACCGTTCTTCTCGCTGGACATAGTAAACAAAAGCGAAATGAGGTTCGCCTGGTAGAGGATGTGAGTGGTAAGATTCTACAACAAGCCGCCACACCGGGTTCTGATGGAGTGCAACCAATCACTTGGGATCTTTCTGGCATCGCTGGTACTCAAGTCCGGATCGAGTTGTGTGATGAAGATGATGGTTCCGGTTTCGCCTGGTTGGCGTTTGGTGGAATGGAACCCTCCTTGGTCTCGATGCCCAAGGAGGGTGATAAGGATCTTCCACCGGGTTGGATAGTGAAACCACGGGTTGCCACCAAATTGATTGTGGATGGTATCCCCTTCGTGGTGGATCACATTACACAACAAGGACCGGAAGGATCCATCACCACAGTTCCAGGTCCAGCCGTCACGATGAAGCATCTACTCCTGCTGGGTGGGTTAGTCTCAGGAGATAGCGCTCATCCGGCTTGGGGAACAGGGGATTCCACTGTGGGGCACTTTATTGGTGAGGAAGCAGGCAAGATCCGGGTGGTTTATTCTTCCGGAGCAGAGGAGACAGTTCCGCTCCTTTATGGCCTCACCCTCTGGTGGCGGGCTCCCTATCGTTCCTCGCCCGCGCCCTTTTCCACCGATCCGGGTTTCCGGGAGCTCTTGGACAACTCCCTCTGCGTGGCAAATGGACTGGAGGGCTACCTCCCGGAGGACAAGCCCTACTACATCCGTTTGGCCTTGAAAGGTGAGCCGGTCAAACAGATTGAAATCCTGGATAATGCCGCCAAGGCGGGTTATCCGGTCATCGATGCACTCACCTTTGAGACCCTCCCGTCCACAGGGGGATCTCCCTCTGGGCTATACCATTTGGAACCGGGTGGACCAGCTGATCCCGCAAGAACCGCCTGGCTCAATAAGCACACGATCGAGGGGAGTAATCCCTTGGGCGGTGGACGGAGTGAGGCACTCAATGCGCTAGCCGATTTTTGTCATACCACTCTCAGCGATCTCAACCATGAGACCATTCAGAGTGTGAAGCCCCAAATCAGCCCGGAGGCTTTCCCTGGTCCCAAGGTCCGTTTTGAGGGGACTCCCGAGGCGGAGATTCTAACCTCGGTCTACTATGAAAACATGTGGGAGACCCAGGGCCGGATCTTTGAGGATGGTATGGTCTCGGAGTCGCGTGAGAAGGCGGATAATTACAATGGTTTTGGGGGTTGGACCCCGGATCTCGGCCCCTTTTTCCGGAATGCCTACACCCGGAACCGTTCGCTGATGGTCCTGGTGAATGCTGGCTTTTTCGAGAAGGCCCAATTGGGCATGGACTACTTCGACAAGTGGCTGCTCTATTTCCCGCATAGTTTTCCAGAGATTCAAATGGGTGGAAAACCAGTTCCCGGACATGCCACGGTCATCGCCAACACTCCGCATGTCTATTTCGACAGTCTCCGTCATGTTGGCTGGCCAACACGCTATACCACCCGTGATTTCGGCAACCCCGAAACGGATGGTCATGGTATATTGATGCTCGATCACTATCGTATCTGGGCCAAGCTGGGCCGCCCGGCGGATTGGGTGAAACAGCATTGGGAGGCCATTCATGAGGCCGCGGAGTTCATCCCCTGGGCATTGGATAATCCCGAGTTGTCTTTCTCAGAGCATGGGCTGCTTTACAGCGAGAGCGAGGGGGGGATGTCCACTGAGAGTCTCTATGCCAACACTCCGTGTTATTTCGGGCTTCTGGCCTATGCGGAGATGGCTGAAGTGGCGGGCGAGGCTACCTCAGCTCAGCGTTGGCGGGACCAGGCTCAACGGTTATTCGAGGCGATGGAGGCCTGGTTTCCCAAGGAGAGCCCGGAGTGGGGGAATGTCTGGGATCCCGCCAAGGCGGCTGGATGGGGTTATGAACAAGGTGTCCTGGCCCCGATCCTCTTTGGGCTTGATCTGTATGGCTATGACTCGGTCTCGAAGCTCCCAGAGGGGTGGTTGGACCGGACCCGCCGGAGCTATGAGATGATCCTGCCCAAAATAAAACCAGCGGGGTGTGCGCCGATTGGTTTCGGATATGGCCAAGGCTACTTCACCGAGTCGGCCTTGCTTTTGGACCGGACCAAGGAATCAATGGAGATGCTCAACTGGGTGGCTCGTTTGTGTTACGCACCGAGTCAACCAAATCCCTTCCGGGTTCCCGAAGGGGCGGTAGTAGCGAGCGATGGATCGAAGTGGCGGCGTTGGGGTGACCTGGGTAACCTCTATCAGATGGTTGAGGCCTGTTACATCCTGGAAGTGGTCATCGGTGTCGATGATGGTTCACCTGAGGCTCTCAAGATCCTGCCAAGGATTCCCACCTCATGGACTCATACCGGGATCAAGGGATGGCCCGCGCGTGTCCAATCCGGTGGGAAGAGTGTCCTTACGAAGGTGGATTATGATCTTATACGGAAGGTGGGATCGCTCTCCCTTTCTCTTGCAAGTGACCAGCCCATCGACCAGTGGAAGGTCCGCCTGGGACCGCTGGATGTTGCCCCTGGAGCGGTCATGGTATCTGTGGATGGAAAGCCAACCCCAACCGGGGCGGTCCAGACCGGTGATGCTTCCTGGGTGTGGGTGACCCTCCAAGGCGGGACGGAACATCGGATCCTGTGGGAGGGGAAATAAAAACAGAGGATAGCTACTCCAGGTTATTTGTGTATCCGGGATGACCCGTATGTTGTTCGCGCTTTAGCGTGCATGGGAACCTCAAGATGAATGGTGTGCGAGGCCCACATGCTGAAGCATGAACAACATACGGGGTTTTTTTCAAGCTCCCTAGTTTTCCCTTGACAGCTCCCCTTTCATCTTGTAGTGTCTTAATAGAGTAGAACACCCAAAGATCATGTTCATCAACATCGATACAAACCGTTCTCTCCCCCTCTTCGGCCAGATCATGGAGGGTATCCGTCTGGCCATCGCCACTGGACGTCTAAAAAGTGGCGACCGTCTCCCCAGTATTCATGACCTCGCAGTGGATAACCGGATCAACTCGAACACCGTTGCCAGGGCCTATATGGAACTGGAGCGCGCGGGGGTGATCGAGGTGAGAAGAGGATTCGGCCATTTTGTGGCCAAGTCGAATGATGGGGAACTGGCCGATCAGGAACGGCGCGAGTTGCTTTATAACCGGGTGGAGGAACTCCTGACTTCCGCGCTGGAACTGGGTTTCAGCCCAGAGGAGGTTAAGGAGGCCATCGATCACCGGGCGCAGAGGTTGCACAAGAAGAATGAAGATTGAAACGGGTTTGGAGTTCAACCTTCAGGTTGTTCGGGCACACTGAAGTGTGAACTCCAAACGGGAAAAAAAAGGAGCGTTGCGTATGTCATCTGTTGTCACTTTAGATCACCTCACCATCCGCTTCGGGAAAACTGTCGCGGTGAAGGACCTGTGCCTGGAAGTGCCCCAGGGGAAAATTCAGGGATTCCTTGGTGAAAATGGCGCGGGGAAAACGACCACCATCCGTGCCATGATGGGGCTGCTCCGTCCCACTAGTGGTGGGATTCAAGTGCTTGGTGAGAATCCCTTGGGTGGGAAATCGGCTCTCATGCAGCGGATTGGTTTTGTGTCCGATGATCGTGCGCTCTACCGTTGGATGCGGGTCTCGGAGGTGATGCGTCTGAGCGCGGGCTTCTATGCCAAGTGGGATAATGCTCATGCCTCCCGTTTGGTTGAGGAGTTTGAACTCAATCCCACCCAAAGACTACGGGAGCTCTCACGTGGCCAAATTGCCAAGCTCTCTTTGCTGACCGCCCTCGCTCCTCACCCGGAGTTACTGATCCTCGATGAGGCCTCCAGCGGGCTCGATCCCATTGTACGCCGCACACTGCTCGAGAAGCTGATCGATGTCTGTTCACAGGAGGGCACCACGATCTTCCTTTCCTCACACCTTTTGGAGGAAGTGGACCGTGTGGCGGACATCATTGCCATTCTGTGCCGTGGACGACTGTTGATCGAGGGGAACAAGGAGGTAGTGCGCCGTTCTCTGAAACGTCTGATCTGTCCTGGCACTCCCCCCGTACTCCCAACAAATGATGGAATTCTCTCGATCAACCAGACTCCGGAGGAATGCCAGATTGTTGTCCGCGATTTGGATGACGCCAAGTTACAGCAATTGACGCGGTCCCTGGGGACAACCCCGCAGGTCTTTGAAATGACGCTGGAGGATGTCTTCGCGGAGTATACGGCCTGGGCAAAGAAGTAGGGTGGGGCTGGCTCCACCGGGGAGTTGACTCTCGAAAGGAGTTCCTTGTCCATGAATCGAGATATCACCCTCTCAAGGTCTCTGTGGCGTCCCATGGAGATCATTCCCATGGAGATCATTGAATATACGGTAACCATTTTGGTTTTGGCTGGTGGGAGTTTATGTATTCTTGGATGGCTGTTAACCGCCACGGGATCGCTGCCATTCTCACTACTCCCGTGGGGAGCCGGCATAGTCTTGTCGGCGGGCTATGCCGGCTTTCACCCGCCCATCCGGACTTTGCTGAGACTCCAAACCCGGATTCTTTTATGGACCTGGATTATACCTGCTGTAGTGATTCCACTCGCATGGATGGTGGGATATGAAGAGTGTTTAAATGGAACAATGGTGGTGATGTCGATTGCTTCCTGGCTCGCGGGTGGGCTTCTTTTTGGGGCGGAGTATGTCGAGGGGGCTAAAGGATATATTCAGACACGCCCAGTTTCTGGGAATGCGGTTCTTTACGGCAAATTAGTGGTCCTCTTCTGTATGGTCCTCATCTATGCAAACCTACTACACCTAGTCCATGTTCTTCCTCCAAAAGCCCCCCTGAGAATTCTTGATACACCGTTCCCATCATTGATATTCCTTTCTACAGCATTAGCGTCGGCGGTGTTTACAGTTCTATTCCGGGATGTTGTGCGTGGATTGTGGGTTTCCGCTGTGTTTATGGTGATTATTTATTTCCTATATTTTCACTTTAGTTTATATTATCTTGGCTTTCTTCCATTCCTGTATGCTCCGGGAGAATTGATTGCTCCCTGGAATCCCTTTAGCACCCTGATTTCAATATCCATTGTTTTCATTTTTATTTTGTTGATGTTGACAATTCTCATTGTTGTCTTTCACTCACACTGGAGTCATCGCCCAAAGTTCCCAGCTATGTCCATAATCTCCAGTGCGCTTTGTTTCATGCCTCTCCATACGGCGGTATTGTGTTGCTGGAATGAGGGCTCTGTGACCCTTGTTAAAGCATTTCCTGGATATCCCATGGGTTGGCATCTTCAGGGGGATCAACTGAGTTGGATTGAAAATAATGTAAATGAGGATCTCACCATCAAACATCTTGATCTCAGCGACCCTCAATCTCTACCCAGTTCTCCGGTGATTCTGTCAAGTACTCCTTGTTCGAGACATTCCAATGTCTTTTACGGTGATATAGTGATCATTGTTTCTCAACTTCCTGAGAGCTTACATCCTGGTGACACTGATTTTCCTATAAATACGCCTCTGGCTCCGTTATTTAATCAGTACACTGTGAGTGGTGATTTTCAAGGACCCAAGTATTGTATAAAGGTTTTTCGATTAAAGGGTACTGATTCACCGGATCTGTTATCGAAGAATCTGGTAGTCAATGTCCGTCACCGTCCGGGAACACAAGAGACGTACTATCAAAACGAAGATCAATCCTGGGGGCATATTGACTGGGTTTCGGGTAACAACACCGCTCTTACGGAAGACCCAATTATTTCCGGGCCCCATTCATCGGATCTCAGTGAACTTGTCAGAACTTGTGTCTGGAATCCTACGGATGCAACGGATGGAGAATGGACGGCTTCTCTCATCAATCCAGTTGAAGAACCCACTGGCGATTCACAGAAGGATAGCCAGCCAATCATGGGCAAGGAGATCTCTCTGTTCAAGAAATTGGATAACGGAACCCGTGATGAAACCATCATTCAGATTCCAGACCGTTTTTTTAATACACCTTATTTGGGATTGAAGATCCTCCAGCATACTGGCCTCCCATCCGGATTAGTGATAAAAACCCAGCAACATTTCAGCAAATATTTTTACCTCACCTTGGGTGGAGGTTTTCTCTGTCTTTGGCATGGTGAGATTGGGCGTGTAGCGGTTTGGCGGGTCACTGATCCCTATGGGCCGGAGTTTATCGGCATCGCACCCACGACGATCCATATAAATGATTGGACCGTAGGGTTGGTTGAGTCCCCATTGCCACCTGTCTTCAGAAATGCTGCGCCCTATGTCCGTTCTGATGGGGCATTGGGATATCTGCTTCCACTCGGGGGTATCCTCTGGCTTGAATTTCCCGCCCTGATGAAGGAGGCGAAGTCATGAGCGCGACAATCGCGGTGCTCAGGGTTCAAATACAAATGTTATTCTGGCCATTGGTGGTTAGTACGCTCTGTCTGGTACTTTACCTGATCATTCCGGGGGGCTTTTGGGAGCAGTCTGGATTGGTGGTAGTGGTTCCGATGATTTTGGGACTGGTAGTGTGGCTGGCGGGGCCCATTCTACATGGCAGCGAATTCGTGGAGGGGGCGCGGGATTTCATGGCCACACGTCCCTTTAGTCCAGTCCGGTTGTTTTGCATAAAGACTACACTCCTCACCGTTCTTACGCTGGTCTGTGTTCTCTTTACTTGTATTTCATTAAAATTCTCTCCAATTACTTTATATATATTGTTGGGTTTGACTTTATCTCTGACATATTGCTGTTCTGGGATGACTCTTTTAACTCGGGATATGGTACGAGGCATGTTATTTGGACCACTGGCATGGATTGGGATCTTGGTCTTCATCGCCTATAGCTTCTTTTCTCTCACCAAATTGGAATGGATACAAGTCACTACAAGAGAGAAGCTTTCTGGATTCCATATGGAGCGTGATCTGGACTTTATTATAGGAGCCAGTCTCTGCCTGGCGGGAGCAGGAATTTCTCTCTGGTTGGATTGTGTAGTTGAACAGTCACGCCGTTTTGGAAAACTGACGGTTCCTCTCCAGGTAAATCTATTCCTGGTTCCCTTTATTGTCTTGTTCCTTTTCATGTCCGTGGTTTTTCAGAATGATGGACTCATTGCGCTGAACGCCCTAGTTATTCCGCAAAGGGATTGGGAGATTCTGGGAATGCATACCGAGGGTACCCGAATCTACTATGTGACACGTATACAAGATAAATTCGATAATACGTATTTTCTAAAGACTGTTGATCTCAATGATCCCAAAAGAGAGAATCAGACTGTCGGTCAATTCAAATTAAGTCCGCGAACCTGGATTCATGACACACCTCTCTTCACCTCGAACCGGTGTGTCTTATATGAAAGAGCTAAAGTCTTGAAACCGGGTTCGGATGTTAAAGACACTCATGGGAAAACAATTGAACACCTCGAGGAACGGAGTTTAAGTGTTTACTCCTATGACCAGACCGGTGGAATTCAAACGCTTTCATCGCACAAGTTTTATGATACATGCTTTTCTCCACAATTTATTAAATCGGGAACGGATACAATCCTCGTGAAGCAATGGAAAGTCCTTAATCCGGGTACATTTCCAAACATAAGGCAACCCTTTGTAAATGAAATCGATTTACGTACCGGTGGAATCAGAGATGTGTCCACAGAAACTGAGCTGGCACGATTTGAAAGAAGAGGATTCATATCGGGTAATCGCCGGTATTGGTTTAAACATGTTGATGAGAATTCTTCATTCTTCAAACACTATGTCAGCGTAACGGATACGGTCCAGGATGTAACTGGTTCAATCTCGTACCCTCTGGAACATCCCACCTATGTCGGGAATTTACTGGCGGGTTTTGATCTTGACAATCAATACAAGATACATCTGGTGGATACGGAATCTCTTGAATCTCCACGTACTTTCACAATTGAAGTTCCCTGGCGTCTCCAACTTGATCATACATTGATATCACACTTCGAGCCTAAAAGGAATCTTTCTTTTAATCTCAAGTTGTCAAAGCAATTCCTGTTTCTTGTGTCGCCAATTAGAAACCGTGTGGTGGTATGGGATATCAAAAACCGCGACCAGATCCGGTGTCTGGGAATTTGTGAGTTGCCGGATAGATACTCTTTAATTGAAGAATATAATGTTACGGAGACTTCATCCCAAGATCAATTCTGGTTTAATCCCGTCTTATGTCCAGATGGATCGATAGAGGTGATGTTATTTCATAATGGACCAGTCTGGCTCGAATTCCCCGCCCTGATGAAGGAGGCGAAGTCATGAGCGCGACAATCGCGTTGGTACGCATTCAACTGCATTTCATGAAGTGGCCGCTCATTGTGTTGACGGGGTGTGTGATAGCGTTGTTGATACCAGTGGAGATGCCAAAGGATCTCATTGAGGTTGGATCGGCTTTATTTGTGATAATCGGTGCAGTGGTATCCGGAGCGATGATGTTGGGGGAGGAGTATGCGCAGGGAGCCGACGGATACCTGGCCACAAGACCGGTATCGCCACTCCATGCACTATCCGTCAAGGTCCTGATGCTGCTGATCTATTCCGTACCGGCAGCGTGGATTGTTGATGAAGGCTTCTCTTTTCTTCATCCCTATTGGAAAACCTTCGAGTATGAACGAATGGTTCCTCTGGTATGGGGGCTTCTTTTTGGCCTCTCTTTGTGGTGTGCGGGTGCGGCTATCCTCACAAAGGATACCGTCAGGGGAATGCTGTACGGACCACTGACGTATTTCTTCGTGTGTGTGCTGGTGTGGTTATTACCATCCCCTTTTTACAAGCATATGGGTCCTTTTAAAGAAATTGAAGGAACGATTGAAAGAAACTATGGTTTTGGTTATGAATGCCAACTTCTTGATGATGTGTTGGTTGTGAGCCTCATTAGCCTATCGCCCATCCTTGTCTTGGCGCTGGTAATATGCGTGTACCAGTACCGGGCAAAACACCGGGTGGGAATACCCATAATATCTGTCATGATGATTTTGATCTATATGGTTTTCTACTGGTGTGCATGGTGTTCTGTTCAATGTGTGGGGACACTGTCTACGATTTCATTAGGGAATAACAACAGCCCTTTTGGGGTCGACAAAACCCATGGGAGAATTTATACGGCTCAACAACATTTTAATCCTATGTGCCAAACCATTAATATCAAAGATCTTTCCGATCCAAGCCATATTATCTCTTCTCTGGATCCTCTAGAAGGATTTACGGATGATTGGTCATATATTCATGATGATCGATTTCTTGTCCTTTATGGTAAGCACCATGGGGGTTCAACGTTTGTAGAGGTCTATCCAATTGGAGGAAATGGAGATCTGCAAGAGCCGAAGCGTATTGAAAATGAGGGAGATCTACGGAATATCGAGAGGTATGACCAAGAGAGGATTTTAGCTGAAGATCAAATCCTGGATGCAAAAGGACAGGTGGTAAAGGATGCGAATGGATCCTTGCGGATGTGGCGAAAACTGATCAATCTACGCACTGGGATGGTCGAGGTCTCACGCGTATATTCCCCGGAGGATTTTGGATTTATATTTTCTTATGGTAATTTGGTTTTTAAACCCAAGACAGGAATTACTGATTCAACGATAGAAGAGTTCATTATACAGCGGGTCAAAGATGACTTGAGCTATGAAGACCTTGGTTCTTTACCGCCATTTGGAGAAAAGTGTGTCATTGATGGAAGTATGTTTGTGTATGTTCCCTGTAAATATGACCACAAACGGAAAAGGAATTGTTTATCTTACCCGTGGGTGAGAATTTGTGATATCCGGGATCAAAGCAACCCCACATGCAATGTCGTGAAATTCCCATTCAGCTTTTACACTTTCCCAAATGCAGTTCTTAAAATATCGGAGTATCTTGGAAAACATCTTGGTCTTGAAGCCAAGAGTAAAGATATTTATTCCGATATTGATTCTGCTCGAGTTGCCTTGGGGAACGGCATATTGTCGATTCAGTATTGTCACCGTGTACTCATGTGGGATATTTCAGATATCAATCATCCGGAATGGCTGGGTGTGGCTCCCATCGGAGTCTTTGATATCGATCGTGTAGTCGAAGAAGGTAGTGGAAAAAACGGCCCGAAGACTATTATCCGCTATCCCGATGGCGCCCTCGGTTTCCCCGCTCAGGAAAGAATATACCGGTTCGAATTTCCCGCCCTGATGAAGGAGGCGCATTCATGAGCGCGACAATTGCGTTGGTACGCATTCAACTGCATTTCATGAAGTGGCCATTCTGGGTAATGACCGTCTGCGTGCTTGTAATTCTGTTTTGTTCTCCCCAATTATATGACACACTCGTCCTTGGAGCCGGTCTTTTTGTTTTTATTGGAGCTGTTGTAAGTGGAGCTTTGTTGTTTGGAGAGGAATATGCCGATGGTGCGAGGGAGTACTTGGCCACCCGCCCGGTCGCGCCCATGCACGCTTTCTCGGTCAAGGTTTTCTTTCTTCTCATTTATTCTATACCATCGGCCTGGATCATTGATACTGGATTTTCTTTTTTTCATCCCCTTTGGAGAACTATCGAATATGAACAAATGGTGCCTTTGGTGTGGGGAATCCTATTTGGATTGTCGCTCTGGTGCGCAGGGACCGCGATTCTTACCAAAGACACAGTGAGAGGAATGTTATATGGGCCACCATCTTATTTCCTGATGGGTATTTTCGCATGGCTTCTGCCTACACCGTTCTATCGTACCATGGCATTCCTGAAGACTATTCATGGTGGTGATGAAGATTTACTCGCGCTCGGACCACAGCATCAGTTTATCGATGACCTCTATGTGATAACGCTAATATGCCTCTCTCCCATCGTGATCCTGGGAATTGTGATTTGCATATACCGGTCTATAGCTTTTCAAAGACTTACCATTCCAAAATCCGCCAGCGTTCTCTTCATCTTTTATCTGACCGCTTATTGTGTGGCTTGGAAAGCCATCCATGTCGATACCAAACCTATTGCTCAAATGTTCAAGGCCAATAGGATTCTCGCGGTAGACCAAACCCATAAACGTATTTATACCAATGACGATTATGGTTTTATGAATTGCCAAGAAATAGATCATGCCACATCGACTATCGAAGTCAGGGATTTGTCAAACCCCGATCAGACAGTTTTCACATTAAGAGGATCCTGTACTGATTGCAGCATATTGAGTTCATATCGTTATTTCATCCATGATGACCGTTATTTTGTAGAGATTGGGAGAAGGGGAAATGATGCTTCCTTCATGGATGTTCATCCCATCGACGATCAGGGTAATCCTAGAGAGGCAAACCGGGTTAAATTTAAGGGCTACTTGGATAATATCTGTTTCTATGATACTGACCGGGTAATCGCAACAGAATATGTCCTCAATGCATCTGGACAACGGGACTGGTCCGTGAATCAGAGAAAGAGCCCAAAGAAATTAATCAACCTTCGTACTGGGATAGTAGAATCATCTATACAGGGAATACCCACCGATACTTGGAGACAGAACTGGGGCAACCTTTGTTATGAGACTGGAATATTGAATAGTCCGGATATGGATTCCCGGCTTGACACAAGAATCTCTCTGATCAAGAAGGACTTGACCCTCTATGAAGTTAACACCATTCCTCGCATTGACTCTCCTAATGCAGTTGATATAAACATGCTCGCCTATATTCCCATGGATTATGAGAATCCTTGCGACGGGAAAGTCAAAGAGTCTCGTGTAGTGCTTCAGGATTTACACGATCCATCATCGCCGCAGCTTCACTCACTCAAGTTTCCCTATACATTCTTCTCCTTGCCGAAATACCTTTATAAGACTCTTTCAACGCTTGGAATCAAGTTAAAGGATAATATTGCTAGAGAAATTGATAGGGTCTATCTCATCATGGGCAATGGGATAGTGTGCGTTCAATATTTCAGCCGGATTGCCGTCTGGGATGTTTCAAATCCCAATCAACCCATGTGGTTGGGAATCATTCCTTGTGGTCAGCAAGGTCTCGGTAGTTTGATCACCCAAGGGTTCTATTCTGAAAGCGCTCCTAGATCAATTATTCGTTACCCTGATGGTTCAATTGGATTTCCAATTAACAAATGCGGCGACGATAGTGTTATATACCGTTATGAATTTCCCGCCCTGATGAAGGAGGCGCACTCATGACGCCCTTTGAAAAGCAGCAGATCCGTACGCTGGTGTGGAAAGAGTGGCGTCAGGTGCGTGCGGTGATTGGCATGGGCATGGGCATCATCATTCTGTTTCTCCTCATGCCGGTCTGGAGTCCTATGAAACTGGGTGACGCAATCTATATGGGAACAGTGATGGCGCTCTTATTGTTGTCTTTCGGGCTAGGAGTGGTTCCCTATGGCATGGAGCTCAATGATCACACCAATGCCTATTTGATCACCCGTCCGGTGGAGCACTGGAAGGTCTTTGTGGTAAAGCTTCTGTGGTCGTTGTTTCCAGTGTGGATCTTAGCCTTCCTGATGGTCCTCTGTTTTTTAATTAGTGGACAACAAATACACATAAGCCTCTGGCGGATGGTCTTCGCACCCATGGTCTTCCTTTCCGTGCAGTTCTTCATTCTCCTGATACAGCCGATGGTACCCTCTCTCATCCTCTCAATTAGCGCCGGGTTGCTCTCGATATGGTGCGTGCGGACAACGCCTTGGCCACTGCTCGTGGTGTTATGCGGCCTGTTTGTCGTGGGTTCGTATATGTTGGCTGGTAATCGGATGCGTAGGCCGGGGTGGTGA
>CAYRBI010000033.1:37142-43315 GCA_964422415.1 uncultured bacterium
TGTCGTGGGTTCGTATATGTTGGCTGGTAATCGGATGCGTAGGCCGGGGTGGTGAGGAGAGAAATGGAATGCATCGTACCATGGAGGGACCCGCTACGTCGGGTCCATGACCACCGGGACGCAATGGAATGCGTCCCTCCACATCGAGATGCAATGGAATGCGTCCCTCCATCCTTTCCAATTTCCTCATACTCCGATACCATACCCCTGCTAATATGGATTCGATGGAAGATTCCTCTCGCCTAAGTAAAGAACGCCACCCACAGGAGCACATCGCCTTTGGGGAGTCTCCGTTGGTGGTGGCCTCTGAAGCCACGCTGTTGCGAAGCGATGAGTTCAATCGTATTCGTGAACGGATCAGCCAGGTGGTCGGGGAATGGGAGACCCAGCTCACGGACCTTTTAGCGGAGGCCAATGGGCTGCTGATTCACCAGAACGATGTACTCCAGTCGCTTTCGAACCGCCTGAAGCTCGAGGTGGAGCAGATCCAGGAGATCCAGGAAAGTTTACTTCCCCAACAGCTTCCGGAGATCCCCGGGCTGGAATTCGCCGCGCATTATCTCCCCAGCACCGAAGCCAGCGGGGATTACTATGATTTCCTGGATCTGAGCAGTAACCATATTGGGATCCTGGTGGCCGATGTTTCCGGTCATGGCGCGGCCTCGGCGGTGGTGATGGCCATCACACGAGTGCTCGCTCAGGCAAACCTTGGCCAACTGTTGCTGGCGGGCGGAGCCTTGTCAGTTCTCAACAGCCTGATGGCGCGCTATATCCCCGGTGACCAGTTCGTGACCGCGATTTATGGCATCTACAACCGTTTGAGCCAAAACTTGTCGTATGCCACCGCTGGGCATCCACCGCCGATTCTGTGGCGCGCATCAGACAAATCGGTCAACATACTCCCGATTAAACCGCGTTTCCCCCTGCGTTTGTTCGCCCAGGTGGAATACGAAACGCTTCAGTGTCCTCTTGGGCCAGGCGACTCGGTGATCTTTTACACGGATGGCCTGACCGAGCTGTCTGATTCCGAGGGATCCATGGTTGGAGAGCAGATGTTGGTGAAGTGGATATCCGAATGCCCAACCCATACCGCCTCCGGGATTCTTTGGCACCTCTTGGATCGTGCCTCCTTGTTCACCGAGGGGAAACCCCCAAAGGATGACTTCACGATTGTGGTCTTGCGCCGGACAGAGGATTAGCAGGCTGAGGTCCGGATTGAAGTTCTTCCCGCTTGCCGTCTTGCATTCTCCAAGTAATAATCAAGGCTCAACGCCACGCTCAAGGACACTGTTTTCATGCACAAGAAGAAGCGCACAATCGAGATCATGGACACCACTCTCCGCGATGGAGAGCAAACCCGGGGTGTCTCCCTATCGCCGGATGAGAAACTGACTATCGCGCAGCTTCTCCTGGATGGAGTCCGTGCGGACCGGATCGAGGTGGCCAGCGCCAAGGTCTCCGAGGGGGAGCAACGCGCGGTGACCGGGATCATGAATTGGGCCGAATCACAAGGCAAAGGCGGCCAGGTGGAGTGTCTTGGATTCACCGATGTCAAGACCTCGGTGGATTGGCTGTTGACGGCTGGATGCCACGTAATGAACCTGCTCACAAAGGGCTCATTACGCCACCTGGAGGGCCAGCTGCGAAAAACCCCCGAGCGTCACCTTGCCGATATTGAAGCCACTGTGGCTTATGCCCAAAGCCAGAATGTGCGGGTTAACATCTACTTCGAGGACTGGTCCAATGGGGTCCAACAGTCCCCGGTGTATGTCGACTTCCTTTATCAGCGTTGCAGCCAGATGCCCTTCGAACGGTTTTTACTACCGGATACGTTGGGAGTGTTGAATCCCGAGCAGGTTTACAGATACATCAGCGAGGCACGCAGCAAGGTCCCGGATAAACGCCTTGATTTCCATGGTCACAACGATTATGGATTGGCCACCGCCAATGCCCTTTTCGCGGCCCGTGCGGGGGCGGATGGTCTGCACTGCACCATGAATGGCCTGGGTGAGCGCGCTGGCAATACCTCCCTGGATGAGGTCGTGGTGGCGTTGGAGGACCATTCCGAATTCCGTACCCACATCGACTTCAAGCGTCTTAAGGAAGCGAGCCGGATGCTGGAACTTTTCACCGGCTTGCGGATCTCCTCCAACAAACCGATCTCTGGAGACAATGTCTTCACCCAGACTGCCAGCATCCACGCCGATGGGGACAAGAAGGGGAATCTATATGAGAGTGCGTTGACTCCCAAGCGTTTTGGGCGGGACCGTGAGTATGCCCTCGGGAAGATGTCGGGCAAGGCCAGTATCGAGATGAACCTGCGTCAGCTGGGGATCGAGCTGACCGATGATGTCAAAAAGAGGCTCCTCAATAAGGTGATCGAGTTGGGTGACAACAAAGAGCTGGTCACCGCCGAGGATCTGCCGTATCTCCTGCTTGATCTGATGGAAGCCCCCGAGGGAAAGTCCTTCCAGGTCCTGCACAGCGTGATCGTTTCCACCTTGGGGTTGGCCGCGACTGCCGCGGTCAAGCTACGTTACCGTGGCAAGGACTTTGATGCCTATGGACGTGGCAATGGTGGTTATGATGCCTTCATGAAGGCTTTGCGTTCCGCGGCTGAGCGATTTCCTTTTGATATTCCTTTACTCTCGGATTATGTGGTTCATATCCCACCGGGAGGGAAGTCTGATGCCCTGGTGGAGACCGTTATCACCTGGAGTAATGGTCTCAAGACCCGTGGAGTGGAATCCGACCAGGTCATGGCCGCGATTGAAGCCACCACGCACATGATGAACCTGATGGAGATCCAGGCGCAGTCAAAGAAAAAGAAGGGATAAGGGGGGTGAAGGCAGCGAGTCAACGGCGGGAGTTCTCATACCAGCCGCGCCAATCCTCATAGTTGAGGCCGGCATCTACTCCGGTGATTTTTTTGAGAGCATCCAGGCAGTGCCCTTTTGTGCATTCCCCGAATCCATTTTCTGTAGGCCAATTGGGCTGCCATTTGAGGGCTCCGATCAGGTAGGGAACTGAGCCTGAATCTCCATGTTCCATTAACATAATACAAGGATCATGGATATCGAGCGGGACACGAAGTGTTCTTTCCGCGATTTCACGAAGTTCTTCAGGGCTTTTAAATTGAGTCCAGTCGATATGATAAAGCCGGTTCCAGGCTTGCCACCAGCCATACAAATAGACACCCACGGAACCTATGGCCACAAGGTTGATCAGGCATAGAACGGTAGCTGCGGTTCTCCAATGGTTCCGGTTCATGGATCTGGTGGTCCTTTCGACTGGCGGTCTACATAGCAATACATCTCTACTGTATATGGATTTATAAATTTTAGCCTTACGAGACGCTATCCTTCAAATTTTTCTCAATACCCAGAGAGATTTGTTTTACAATACGGAGTGATTCCGTGATCGATTCCGGAAGGTCTTCTGGAAGGAATGCTTTCCTGGAGGTTCTCGCCATGATGATCGATTACACCCACAGCTTTATGTCTCGAAGCCTCTTCTTGTTTCTCTGTTGTTTCCTCCTGTCAGTTTGTAGTCTCAATCCGGTGTTGGCGAAAATTTCATATGACCGGACTGGTGATAAGATGGTCACCTCCGCTGATCTCCCGATACTTCTTGGCGAGCTGGTGAACAATCCGGATGCAGCCGAAATTCTTTTCCAAATCGCGGATATCTGGGGTCAGGAAGAAGGACCGGTCACAATTGATTTCAAAGATTATTTCCCACTGTCTCAAAACAGCCATTGGAACTATGTGGGTTTCAACGGTGGCTCGGAGGAAGATAATTTTACCTGGACTGTTGAAGATACTCTTCAGGCTGTTGGAGGGGATAGGTTGGCCACTCGTATCCGGACCAACACACAAGAGCCTACGGATGACCGGAATCTTGACGTGGACTTCTGGTACTGCAATTCAGCCAGTCGCGAAGTGTATTTCTATGGTCTTCATGTGGGTACGGAGAAAGGGAGCAATTTCAAGCTGATTGTGCAAGACATCATCTTGACCGATCCCTTACTGGTTGGAACCAACGGTATGGTAGTGGGAGTTGCCGCTCCGTCGGACTCCGCGGTCACGAAGGTCAAATTAAAGAATCCAAGCAATGTGGTCCATGACTATAATGCGACCTTTTCTGTCACGGTTAATCCGACCGGTATCATTCCTGTTTTCAATACACCACTCGGAGATTTCACCGATGTCCTTCGGGTTGTGATAAAAATTACGGCTGTATCATATGGATATACGTATACTTTCGAAAACAGCACCTTCTTTTTGAAGAAGGATGTGGGGATGGTGGCGCAGGATCAGGAACCCGACGAGGATGATGCTCAGATTCAGGGGATACTGGCTGGCCAAGTGAATGGGGTAACCATTACCGCAAACTGAGTTTAGAGATACCCAATCTTTTGTAGTAGAAACGCAGGAAGGGGGGAGTCTCTTGAAAACTCTCGTGACTCCTTTCAGAGGTATTTTGTCCAGACCGCTTCTCTATGCAAGCAGCAAGAGTAATCCGACACCCACAATCACTAATCCCGCCAGTTTACGGATCATACCCACACCACGGTTCCACCCTGCGGAATCCACCATGCTTTGAACCAATCCCATCGAAGTCCCACCCGCCAGGATGAGTCCGCAGTGGCCGATACCATAACTGACAAGTAACAAGCCTCCATAGGCCGCCCCTTTGATCGGAACAAGGGTTAACAAAGCCAGGAGAATCGGTCCCGCACAAGGCAGGGATACCAGTCCAAATAACAATCCGAGGAGAAACGCCCCCACAAATCCCTTCTGTTTTGGGGTGACCGCCTTCAGGGTAGGAATCTGGAAATGCAGCAATCCCATCAGGTGCAATCCCATCAGAAGACACACTGCCGCTGCCAGGTAGGTCCACCACTCCGCACGCAGGACCGAACTCGCCGCCCAGGTGGCCAGAAACAGCACGGCGAACATCAAGGTGATTCCTACAGAAAAGGCCAACGACAACAGGAACGAACGCCACACGGATCGTGTTTCTTGACCAGCAACATAGGCCACCATCAGGGGGACCATCGCCAGGACGCAAGGATTCGCCGCTGTGGTGAGTCCCCCCGCGAAAGCCGCAAAGGGGGCCAGCCAGAGGTTTGTGTCAATGGTCTCGATGAGCGACTGAGTGAGTGCCTCGAACATCGCTACTTGATCCCCATTTCCACGAACTTGGCGATGATCTCCTCCTTGGTAAGACTCCCCTCATGACGCCAGAATTCTTGCCCGTCAGCCTTGAGAAACACCTGGGTGGGGATCAGACGAATTGCATACAGAGTCCCCGCGGAGGGATCCTTGGTGACATCGATCTTCTCGATGTTTACCCGGCCTGCATATTCCTGTTTGAGTTCCTCGATAACTGGCGCCATTTGCATACACTGTAGACACTTTTCACCGCCGAGTTCCACCAGGCGTGGGAGCTGTGTCACGGTTGGTATGGCACCCGTGGTGGAGTAACTCGCGGGAACATTAGCAACCGCCTCCGGTGCTGGTGCTGGAACCTGATCCTGTTTGAAGGATTTCATGGCCGCGACTCCCGCCACAAGGATGATGACTCCTGCAATCAAGAAAAGGTTGATGGCATTACGCTTATTCATGAAAGAATCTCCATGATTTCCTTGGGTGACAACACCTTCCCCATGCTCTTCACCTGGCCATCCACCATCAAGGCGGGGGTCATCATGACACCGCGCTTTACAATTTCCGTGATCTCGGTGACTTTTTCGAGTTGATAGGATATACCGAGTGAATCAGCGGCCTTGCGGGTGTTCTCCTCGAGGGTATGACACTTGGCGCAACCGGTACCAAGAATTTCGAGCTTCATGAGATGCTCCTTTTGTTAATATATTGTGTTGTTAGCCGGGGGCAAGGCAATGTGGTGATATCAATTGCTTTCGCTTTAATGCCGCCGCCCCCGGTGTGTGATGACTAATGAACCATTATTGCTGCATACCGGGGGCGGTGGCATAAAATAAAGCAAGAGTGATATAAAAACGTTGCCTTGCCCCCGGCTAACAACAGAATAGGACAATGAATCCTTATACCGTTGTCTTCCCCAGCGCTTCCCTGACCTTGTCTACCGCCAGCGCTGTATCCTCCGCCATGCGTGGCTTTTCCGGTTTCTTCTCTATACCTTGATCG
>CAYRBI010000034.1:0-42539 GCA_964422415.1 uncultured bacterium
AACACACGCTAAAGCGTGAACAACATACAACTCCCTCCCCCCTTGCGGGGGAGGGTTGGGGTGGGGGGGAGGACTACCTCATCCCCCCATCACCTTGAATTCACGCTTCTCGGCATCGTAAGCCAGCTGCACTCCACGCCGTTGCGACTCGCTTGCCAGCAGCGCCGCCACTGAATGCGCAAATCCCATGTCGATCGAGGCGTTGGGCGTCTGACGGTTGCGCATACAAGCGAGGAAGTTGCTCATGTGGTTGTCGGAGGGTTCGGGGGAGATGCCGATGGCCTCTGTCAGTTTTTCCTTTCCTCCGCCATCGGGGACCGCTTTCCAACTGGTGGTATCAAAGGAACCTTTCGTCCCATACACCACGATCTCAGGGGTGGGGCGCACATTGCCGAGACGGTTGGAGTAACGCAGGAGGAAGCCCTTGGGATATTCGAACAAGCACTCGATGGTGTCGCAGTGCTCGCGTCCATCCTTCCAGACATAGATCCCACCTACAGCGCTGCCATACTTCGGGAGCGGATCATCCATGTACCAGGTTCCCACATCGATCAGGTGGCTCCCCAGCAGTCCTGGCAGCCCGCAGGTGTAGTCACGGAAGAGGTGCCAGCAACGGTACCGGCGTGGATCGAAGGGGCGCTTCGGACCACCCATGGTGTACTGTTCCCAATCCACATCCTCTTCACGGACATCGTCAAAGGGACGTGCCCAACGGGGATTGGTGTCATGCCAGGCGGTGTCCACCTCGCTGATGGTTCCGAGGATGCCCGACTGGATCAGTTTCGCGGCGGCTTTATGACTGCCGTCGCTACGGCGTTGCGTGCCGATCTGCGCTACGATGTGATTGGCCTTGACTGCGTCATGGGCGGCAATGGCATCCTCCAACTTGCTGGCCATGGGTTTCTCGCAGAAGGCATCCTTCTTGGCCTTGGCCGCGGCCGCTAACACCGGGCAGTGGGCGTGATCCGGGGTGGTGATGACGACGGCGTCCACATCCGTGCGGGCGAGTACCTCCTCGAAGTGAGTCGTGGCAAAGGGGGCTTTGCCGAATTTCTCTGTGACCCGTGCCACAGCCTTCTCACGATTGGGTTTCCATACATCACAGACAGCCACGATCTCGGCGTTATCTTGTTGTGCGATCTTTTCGATCTCCTCCATCTGGTAGGTCCCGCGTCCACCGCAGCCGATTATCCCGATCCGGATCCGCTCATTGGCTCCCTGCGCGCGTTGTGCGGATACCGCCCAACCGGCCAGGGCCGCGCCTGCCCCGGCCGCGAGGAATGTCCGCCGGGAAGTCTTGGTGGAATGAGATACTTGCATTGCGTTATTCTCCTCTCCAGTCACGGTAGATCACCTCCAGATTACTCTCCAGAACCTCTCCTGAATGCACCAGTACGAGGAACTTCAGGGAGACTTTATCACCGCCTTTGTAGTGCAGCCCTTCCGCGGGCAGCCAGTACATGGGCGTGGGCGAGAAAAAGCCATAGTCGCGTGTGAAAAAGGGCCAGGGGTAACCGGGATTGCGGGGATGCTGGTAGATCCGGATTCCTTCCCAACAGCCATTCAAGTATCCCGAGTAGTCACACCAGTCACAGGGAACCCCGAAGGTCTCTTCCTCTTGTTTGCCCCCCTCGGTGTTGGTTAACAAACCGCCCCCCTGCACGGAAATCCCGGGGATCACCTCCGCCGAAAAGAGAGCATGATTCGAGGGCATGATGGCCGTGTCTGTCAGGAACTGAAAATCATACTCGAACTCCATCGCGCGGATACACTCCGTGGGAGCGGTGATCTTCACACGGCGGTTATCGACGATAGGCGAGGGTTGCCCTGGACACACCCAATCACAGGTGTCCTCGATGACCACCCGCTTTCCGGTTTCGATCACACGCGGACCACGCGAGATAGTGCGTCCCCGTTCGAGCCCCTCCTGCCAGTAGTTGGCCCCATTCACCTGGTCGCAGGCCAGGTAAAGGGAACGATGATGCGGGTGGCCGATCCCTTGTTCGATGGTCAGGCTCTCCCCGGAGGCGGGACCGATGACCGGCCAGAGATAGGGGAACTTCCAATCGGAGGGGGTACGGTAAGAGGTGAAAAGGTTGTCATCGATGAAGACATCGATCCGCTCCTGTTCCGCCTTCGCGGTTAGGATGGAATCGCACGCCTTCTGTCCCCAGGAGGGTGGAACCATGAATCCAAGGGTGAGAATCATTATAGCCGTGTTTTTCACTTCGACTTGTCCGCCTCGAGGATGTGGTTGATACGAGCCAGCTCTTTGCTGGTGAAGGTCAAGTTGTTGAGCGCCTCCACATTTTCCTCGATCTGCTGAACAGTGCTTGCGCCAATCAAAGCGGAGGTCATCCGGTGGTCTCTCAGAACCCAGGCGAGGGCCATTTGTGCCAGAGATTGTCCGCGTTGGAGTGCGATCTCCTGCAACTGTTTGACCATGCCAATGCGTTCCTCGGTCACATGTTGGGGACGCAGGAAGCCATGTGGTTTACCCGCACGCGAATCGGCGGGGATGCCATCGAGATAACGGTTGGTGAGTAGCCCTTGGGCGAGTGGGCAGAAGGCGATGCAGCCAATGCCCTCTTCTCCGAGCACATCCAAGAGACCCCCCTCGATCCAGCGTTCGAACATCGAGTAGGCGGGTTGATGAATCAGGCAGGGGGTTCCCAGATGCTTGAGGATGGCTGCTGCTTCGGTGGTCTTCTCCGCTGGGTAAGAGGAGATCCCGGCATATAGCGCCTTACCCTGACGCACCGCGCTATCCAATGCCCCCATGGTCTCCACCAGAGGTGTAAGGGGATCGAAACGGTGCGAGTAGAAGATGTCGACATACTCCACCCCCATGCGTTTCAAACTTTGATCCAGACTCGCTAGCAGATATTTTCGTGTGCCCCATTCCCCATAGGGACCCGGCCACATCAGGTACCCTGCCTTGGTGGAGAGGATGAGCTCATCGCGGTGGGTGGTGAAATCGGTGCATAGGATTCTTCCGAAGTTCTGTTCGGCGGAACCGGGTGGGGGGCCATAGTTGTTGGCCAGGTCGAAATGGGTGATGCCCAGATCAAAGGCCCGGTGCAACAGTGCCCGGCAATTGTCTAGACGGTCCACCTCGCCGAAGTTGTGCCACAAGCCGAGTGAGATCGCTGGGAGCTTCAGACCGCTGTGACCACAACGATTATAACGCATGGAATCATAGCGGTTGGAGGAGGGTGAATAGGCCATCAGAACCCCTTTCTGGAAGCGTGATCCACCGGCGGCAAAGGCCGTCACAAGGAGAAGCCTATATCCAATGGAAAGGGTAGGCTACCGGCGGATTAAAAAATGGGGCATTGATCCATCAAGCGGGTGAGTTATCGTGGTGGTATGAAAATTACAATCCCCTTCCAGCGCCTTCGCCGCCTGCGTACCACCCCCCAATCCCGTAACCTGGTCTGTGAGACACGGTTGCATCGTGGAGACTTCATCTATCCCCTCTTTGTGGTTCCAGGGAGTGGAGTCCGAAAGGAGGTGGCCTCGATGCCAGGGGTCTACAACCTCTCAGTCGATGAGGTGGTCGAAGAGGCCCTTCAGGTCAGTGATCTAGGAATCCCCGCAGTGATCCTGTTTGGAATCCCAGAGGAGAAGGATGAATGTGGGTCGGGAGCCTTCGCGGAGAATGGGATTGTCCAGCGTGCGTGCATGGCCCTCAAGAAAGCGGCCCCGAACCTGCTGGTGATCGCCGACACCTGCTTGTGTGAGTACACAGAGAATGGCCATTGCGGGATGCTCGAGGAGGGGTATGTGGCCAATGACCCGACTCTGGAGATTCTGGCCAGGACCGCTGTTTCCCAGGCCCGTGCGGGAGCGGATTGGATTGCGCCGAGTGGAATGATGGATGGCATGGTGATGGCCATCCGCGCGGCCTTGGATGAAGCAGGCTTCATCAATACCCCGATTCTCTCCTATGCCGCCAAGTATGCCTCAGGCTTCTATGGTCCTTTTCGTGATGCGGCCCAATCGGCCCCCGCCTTCGGTGACCGCCGTACCCACCAGATGGACCCCGCCAACCGGCGTGAGGCGCTACGTGAGATCGAAACCGATATTGCTGAGGGGGCCGATGCGGTCATGGTCAAACCCGCGCTCCCCTATCTCGATATCCTCCGTGAGGCGCGTGACTGCTTTGATGTCCCCCTCGCGGCGTACCAGGTGAGTGGCGAGTATGCCATGATCAAGGCCGCGGGACGTAACGGTTGGATCGATGAGCGCCGGGTGGCCCTGGAGGTGCTGACCTCCATCAAGCGCGCCGGCGCGGACATGATTCTGACCTATTTTGCGCGGGAGGCCTGTGGATGGGAGGAGATGGGGTGAAGGGATAACAAACCCTCCTGCTCATTGTGATGAAGCGATATTATGGATAGAGACTGATCCCAACCTCAAACAACCGGAGTGGCTCTATGTCCCACCAACTTGTAATTGTATATCCAGACACTCTTCCCGATGCCCTGCAATCTTCTCCCGAGCAATTCGAGAAGGAAGCCCGGATGGCCATGGCGGTAAAACTCTTCGAGATGAAGCGTCTTTCCTCTGGAATGGCTGCGGAGTTGGCGGGGATCGACCGGGTGACCTTCCTGATGTCTCTGTCCCGCTATGGTGTCGCGGCCATTGCTTATGACAGTTCCGAGCTGAAAGCAGAGATTGATTGTGCGTGAATGCCCGCGGATTGTCATTAACACGGGGCCGATCATTGCTCTGACCGCCGCGACTGGTGGTTTGGAGGTTCTTCAGCATCTTTATTATCAGGTTCTTGTTCCACTTGAGGTGAGCGAAGAGGTTCTTGCTGGAGGTGTGAACAGATTCGCTGCCTCTGAGTTTAGCTCGGCAACATGGCTTACCATTGCGGAAAAGGCGATGGTTATTCCTCCGATGCTTGCGAATTCGCTGGATCGGGGTGAGGCAGCCGTGATTCAACTGGCCATATCGCAAGGGATCCAACGAGTTTGTATTGATGAAGTGGCTGGTCGTAGAACCGCGCGTCTTTGTGGTCTTGATGTGACCGGCTCACTTGGCGTGTTGATTCGAGCAAAGAGTGAGGGCTATATCGGTTCAATCAAATCAGCCATAAATCAGATGGAAAAGCGTGGGATCTGGATAACGGAGGAGTTAAAGGTTCTCTCACTTCAAGAAGCAGGTGAGACGACAGAATAACAGATAAATTACGACATTTGTGGGAATAAATTCAGGTCCATCCTTACCCGCACTGGTCCTTCTCCATGCCTTGATTATGCCTTTTCACGAGGGAACTGTGGAGCGAGCGTAATGACCTTTCACCTCCAAGCCTTTGCGTATTAAAACAAAAGCCCCCTGGAGAGATAATCCTCTCTAGGGGACTTGAGGGCGTTTTTGTTTCCAAAAGTGTTAGTTACTGGCGCTGGGAGCGGCGGATGCCGCTGGAGGCGCGCTGGGTGTGGAGGATGAGGGAGCCGCTGGTGTTGCCGGAGATGTAGGCGTGGTGGATTGCGGCGTAGTGGATTGTGGAGTAGTGGAGTTCGCCTTATTACCTGTCGACATCCGCTTTAGTGTTACATGGGTGTCGGTGTGGGTGTTGCCCCATTGGTCCATGTTGGTGTTGCGGTCGATAGTGGTGCTGTGCGGACGTCCATCCGCCCCGATCCAACTGGTACGCTCACGGGTGGTCTGTTGGCCAGGGCCGTAGTTCCAGGATTGGACCGAGGTCTGCGGAGGGGTGATAGCTTGGTTACGCCCGGGTGAGTAGTAGCTGGCGCGGCGGTCCTCGACGGTATTCTCGCTATGGTAGGTCCCATCCGGCGCGTACCCCTCCGTGTTGTAGGAGTCGCGTCTCACCACGGGGTTGTAGGGCCGGTAGTAGGGGTAGTACCCCTGACGGTATCCTGGGTTATACCCATAGTAATAACGTGGGGCTGGGCTTTGGTAATATGGGTTTCCACCCCAGATATTCACTGACCAATCCCCGGCGTAGGAGGGCATGGGCACCATCCAACCTACCAGTAGCACACTCGACAGCACGAGAATTGTGACCAGAATCATGCGCTTTATCATCTCTCTTTCCTTTCCGTGAAGGGTCCGGATCAGGCCCTTCGCTTCTGCCTCAATAGACAAAAGGACTCTGCTTTTTATTCATTGTAAGTTAATCATTTCTTGGCGTGTTGCCGGTAGTACCTCCTGTAAAGCATGGTAGACCTTTTTCCTCTGGACGGGAGTGATCTCCTGCCGTTCCCTGGTGGATGAGGGTTGAGTGATTACCAACTTTATTGACTCACGGCGGGGGGCGCCGAGGATCCTGTTTCTTCCTCCACCTCCGTGGGCTTGGGGGTTGGTTTGGTTTCTGGTGACGAGGATGAAGACGACGAGGATGAGGTATCTGGAGTTGGCGCCTTTACTTCCGCTAGAGTCGGCATGGGGTATGGAGTAGGGATTGGTGTGGGTGAAGAAGCGGCCTGACGTTTCAAGTCGACATGAGTTTCGGTGTGGGTGTTGCCATCTTCATCGGTCTGTGTGGTCCGGTTGATGGTGGTGCTGTGGTGCTGTCCATCCGCGCCGATCCAGGTTGTTTTCTGGCGGTCCTTAACAACCCCATCTCCGTAAGTCCAGGTGTCTTGTGTCGTGTTGGGGGGGGTAATGGCTTGTTGCCGGCCGGGTGAGTAGTAACTCTCGTGACGGTCCTCCGTGACTTCATTACTGTGATAGGTTCCGTCAGGCGCGTAACCCTCCTCATAGTATTCATCGGTGCTCACCACTGGATTCCTGCTGTCCTGGTAAGCCGGATAATAATCGCTACCACGCGAGTACTGGTTGCGGGCATAGCGTTTGGCCTCGCGGGCCTGTTCCCGTTCCATCTTGCGCGCCAGCCTTCTCTGTTCGCGTAGCCAACGCTTATAAGATCTGGATGAACTCCGGCTGCTTTCCCGGACCAGGATAACAGAACCTTCCCAGGACTTTCTTTCAACAGCATGAGACTCGATTGGAAGGATCAGGGTGGCGGAGAAGAACACAGCAATGAGAGAGAAGAACCAGTGGATAATGGGGGACATTCTCATTTGCCTCCTCTAAATTGATTGCACACCGACAGACATAATCAGGTCACCGAAAGTCATAAAACAACTTCCCTCCCCACCATCACGGTGGGGAGAGAAGATCGCAGTAGTAATTACCAGCTCGGTACAGGTGCGGCGGCGGCTGGTGTTTCGATGTTGGTGCTGGGAGCGGCGGATGAGGAGGCCGCTGGACTTTGTTGAGGGGCCGCTGATTTCGTAGCTGGTTTGGGCATCAACTTGATGGGCTCATCCCCCGGTGGCGCCATCGGTACCAGAGGCTGGGGTGACACACGCCGTTGTGGCATGGTCTGCGGTACAGCCTGTGGAGACGTTTGTGGAATGGTTTGGGGAGTGAACTGCTCTCTCCTAGCATAGGGTTGTGGCATGACCTGACCCATGGAGGGTTGTCCCTGATAAGCGGGTCCCGCTGGCCGCCGTTTCAGATCGATATGGGTATCTGTCCTCGTGTTACCCCAAGGATCTGTCTGGGTATTCCGGTCGATAGTGGTGCTATGAGGACGTCCATCCGAGCCAATCCAGGTGGTCCTTTCCCTTGTTGTATCGGTTCCCTGACCATAGTTCCATCTTTCAACCGTGGTACGCGGGCGTGTGATGGCCTCGTTCCTTCCGGGTGAGTAGTAACTGGAGTGACGATCCTCCACGACTCCCTGATCATGAACGGTTCCATCGGGAGCATAAATCCTCTGGCCATAACTATTTTGTTGGATTACCGGGTTGTTGGGAGGGTAAGCCGGGTAGTACACGGTTCCTGGCGGATTCGCTGGAGATCCCTCATATTCATAGTAGTCATAATCCACCGCTGGCCCATAAACCTGGATGCGTGGTGGTGGTGGCGGCGAGGGGAAAAGATTAAAGGACGCGCCTCCCCCGAATAAGGAAATGGACCAGTCTCCTCCCCATGCGGACGAGGTGAAGACCAAAACAACCAAAAATACGGCTGGAAATCTAATGAATCCGGCCGATTGTATGCCTTTCATCGCATTGCCCTCCTTCCCGAGTGCAGGCAGGTTGCGTTGCGAGATAATCTCACAAGAGAATAGACGTGGGTATGTGAGTGTTTATTCAGCCTGTTGCGGACTACTTCCATCTCCGCTAAGGTCAGAAAAACTATACCCCCTCCCATTTCCGGTCGAGTCTCCATGAGGAGGGGCGTCACCAAAGGAGGCTGAGAACCATGCTTCACCGTGCTTTCCATATCATACTTCTGTGCGCCCTTGGCCACTTCGGTCTGGTTCCATCTGTCGAAGCGGACCCGCTCAAGGTGGGGTTATTGACTCCTGGACCCATCAGCGACAAGGGGTGGAATGCGGGTGCCTATGAAGGACTCATGGCGATCCGCGATCGTTTGGGAGCCAAAGTGAGTCACGTTCAAGTGAAATCACCTGCCGAGCATGAGGAGCATTTCCGCAGTTATGCGGATGAGGGATACAATCTGGTCTTTGGACATGGTTTTGAATTCCAGGATGCCGCCAAGCGGGTGGGGGCCGATTTTCCGGGAACTTTCTTTGTCACCACCTCGGGAAATACAGTGACCCAGAATGTCGGTGCGATGGTGTTCGAACTGGAGGAGGCCACTTACCTTCTTGGAATGCTGGCGGGCAAAATGTCTCACCAGGGTGTAGTGGGTTTGATCGGGGGAGTGGAGATCCCCTCCGTGGAGAGTACCTTCCTCGCCTTTGAGGCGGGGGCAAAGGCCGTACGCCCGGACTGCAAGGTCTTGCGGACCTATACGGGGAGTTGGGAGGACACAGCTCTAGCGCGTGAGGCGACCCTTGCCCAGATCAGCCAAGGCGCGGATTTCTTTTTCCATAACGCCAATGAGGCCGGACCGGGAGTCTTTCAAGCGGTAAGCGAGAAGAAAGACAGTGAGATTTACGCATTTGGTTCAAACAAAAACCAGAATGATGAAGCTCCCGATGTGATTCTCGCCAGTGCGGTCATCGATCTGCCCAATGCCTTTGTCCAAATCGCCGAACAGGTTCAACAGGGTGCCTACAAGGCTGGAGTCACCCGCTTCGGCTTGAAATCGGGGGTTATCTCCCTGGCGCTCAATCCGAGGCTTCTCTCACGCATCCCCAAACCCGTTCAAGAGGCGATTGAAGAGACGAAGAAGAAGATCATTGGCGGGGAATTGAAGGTACCGCGGGGAAATTTCTGAAGCAGACCGGTTTGTATGAGCGTGGGACTCCCTCCCGGTGGTAGCACCATCATGAGGGCAATGTATTTCTAACGGAGAAAAGAGAAGGGATCAGTTGAAAAGCGGGATGACCTCATCACCGAGGTTCACCATTGATCCGGTCTGTTGAGCAATACGGAGCCCAGACATCCGAGCGGATAGAAGATTGAGCAAAACCTCATCCCGGTTGGCATCACAGGGATAGCTGGCCAAGGCATAGTTGGGTTGTGGAACTTCGGCGATCTCTTGAGTGACACGGCGGAGTGCCTGAACCGCTTGAGTGGGGTCTGACTCCTCAAGGAGAATGAGAACCTTTCCGGAGTCAAAGTAGGCGACCAGATCGGTTTGCCGCAATTCGGTTCGTAACCGGGCGGCGGTCTCAAGGGTTTGGTTCCGTCGCGTATGGGGTTCGCTCTCATAAGGAAGAACCACCATTACCAAGGTAACAAAACGGGCATAACGCTCGGCGGATAAAACCGATTCGTGAAGCCGCTTGATGAAATATTTCTCATCCGCAAGGCCATATTCTTCGAGAAAGTTATCGGAACCACGTTGATGTCTCAGGGATTCTACCTGATCTTCAAGGGCGGATATCCTTAATCGAAGGAGCTGGTTTTCGTTCCGCAATGCGTCGAGTTCGTTCGTGGTCATCCCACTGCCGCCTAGATGTTACGTGAATCCTTAAAATGACAACGGCCAACTACTCCACTTCATGAGTAGCAATATACAGGCCATTTGAATTATTTTGTGGAAATGTTCGTAAGCTAAGATCCGCCAAAGGCTTAGGGGGACCTGCTCACTGCCAGTTTTCCTTCCTGAAGCATGTGTTTATTCATTTTTGGTGAACAACTATTACTCACTACTGCGTAGCTGATAGAGTGTCTTGAGAATAACAAGGTATGGATGCCTTCTTCGGGTGTGATCCTTCCCCGAAGGAAAAGGGAGCCGTGAGACTTCGGCCGCGCTAAGAAACAAGGAGTTCCGGAATCCAATCCAAAGTTCATCTTTTTAAAAACAATCAAGGCTCGGTTTCAAGGTTGTATCTTTCGATCCGCCGCAACAAGGAGCTATAGCTGATCTGGAGATGCTTGGCCGCTTTACGGCGATTCCATTTGGCACGGTTGAGAGCATCTAGGATAGCTGTCCGTTCGGCGGCCTCCACTGCTTTATCGACAATTGCCTTGAGACCCTGGAGCTCTTCGGCGATATCAGTCTGGCTGCCATCTTCGGAACGGGGAAGGGGGGTCGTTTCTCTGACCTCGCCCTCTGCCTTGATGTGAGAGAGGGATCTGGATCCAGCGGAGCCATGGTTCCCATTTCCCGGTTGAGATGGGATGCGTACCGGAAGAGGACCCAACTCGGAGGTTTCACTAACAGAGCCTTTGCTTCCGATCGTCTGGAAGATAATTTCTTCACTATCAAGAACAATCACCCTCTTGAGCAAGCTTTCGAGCTCGCGCACATTCCCCGGCCAGGGATACTCCATCATTTGGTGTATCGTGGCGGCCGAAAGAGATTTCCTGTGACGTTGATATCTTTCCGAGTAGAGACTCAGGAAAAAGTCGATCAGAAGCGGGATGTCTTCTTTGCGCTCGCGCAAGGATGGCAGTGAAATGGAGAACTCATTCAATCGGAAAAAGAGATCTTCCCGGAAGCGTTGATGCTCCATCATCTGTTCCATGCTGGCATTGGTGGCGGCAATGCACCGGCAATCGACATGAATGGTCCGGGTTCCACCTACGCTGACAAATTCACGTTGTTCAAGTACCTGCAAGAGTTTGGACTGGAGTGGGAAGGGAATCTCGGTGATCTCATCCAGAAAGATGGTGCCGCCATGGGCTAACTGGAACCTTCCCGGTTTGGAGCGCACCGCCCCTGTGAAGGCTCCCTTCTCGTAACCAAAAAGTTCCGACTCGATGAGGTTATCAGGGAGGGCCGCGCAGTTGACTTTGACGAAGGGGCCATCGCGCCGTCCCGAAAGTTGGTGGATCAAGCGTGAAGTCACATCCTTACCCGTTCCGCTCTCACCACGGATGAGGATGTTCAGGTCGGTGTCGGCAACCTGCTCGATAAACTCCCGGAGGTTGATGATCTGGGTGGTTTCGCCCACCAGCATCCCGAAGGCATGGTCGCGTTCGAGTTCTCCACGCAGACGGCTCACTTGCTCGCGTAGGTTACGCCGCTCACGGATGTTCCGGATGGCGACCTCGATCAATGCCGGTTCGAAGGGCTTGGCGATGAAATCCTCGGCTCCCAGATCCAGAACCTCGCGGACCTCCTCGGAGTCGTGAATATCGGAGATAGCGATGACCGCCATATCCTGGTTGAGGGATTTAAGCCGATGGAGGATATCAAAGCGGTTTTGGCCAGCGGTTTCCAGATCGAGCAGTACAAAGTGAGGATGCCAATTCTCCACCATAGAGACCGCTTGGCCAGACTCCGCCAAGGTTTCGATCTCATATGTGGCCTCTTCCATCTGGCCCTTGATCATCTCAAGGACCTCTGGATTCTGGTCAATTACCAGAATACGTATCGGCTGGTTGGGCATACTCGATTCGTAGGGTCTCTCAGTGTGTGTGCCTCGTTGGGCGTGATGCGTGATACCGACTGCCATGTCTCTCTCGTGGTAATATATTTATCTCTGCTGACAACTTCTAGCGGTCTTTAAAAAAACGGCTTCAGCAGATTCTCATTACCTCTCATTCCCAACGGACTAAACACCTACTATGACCTATGAAGACATTTCCAATCTTCAAGTATCGGCCTGTTTTTCTCTAAATGAACCTCTTTCACCACCAGAAAGACATTCCTTTTGGATATGTCTTGTTGAACAAGTCTGTCCAACAGATTATCGTATCTGTCTATGATGAGGGTACTTGTGATGAAGATCCTGTTTTCACTTCTGATGTCCACTGCCTGGGTATCTCAATCTGGAGTCTTTGATCTTTGGGACTCCTCACTTCGGATTCCTTCCGCCACGGAGATCCATCGCTTGGAAGGGGCCCGTTACAGTGTAATCAAGAAACGGGAGCCAGAGGTGGATGGCTTTTCCTGGCTGCATGGGGTCACCCTGACACCCTACCAGGGGATGCTGTATGCCACCTGGGGAGCCAACCACGATGCTGAAAACACCCCCGCCGAGGTGGTCCAGTGCAGCCGGAGCGGAGATGGAGGTCTGACATGGTCCCCTCCGGTCACCATTCTGGAGGGGCCTCCCGGCTTGGCCGCTAGTCATGGTGTGACCTGGATTCATGGCAGCGAGCTATGGGGATTGTTCCCACGCTTTGAGGGAGTCCGTGAGCATGTCCGGGCAGAGGCTCTGGTCTGGGAAGCGCAGACAAACCAATGGAAATCACATGGGATAGTCATGGGCCAGGGATTCTGGCCCATGAGCGCACCCCTTCGTTTGGGTAATGGCAATTACCTGGTCACGGGAATCCAGGTGGGTGGGGAGTATGAGTCCGCAATGAATCCCCCCGCCGTGTCGATCAGCCAGGGTGAGGATTTTTCCCGCTGGAAGGTGGTGGTGATTCCCAAAGCGCAGGAGTTGAAGGTCTGGGGCGAATCGACCGTGATCGCTGAGGGAGCGGACTTGCTCCTGATTTCACGCGGTTGGTCGGCCAGCCCATGGGCCTATGTCTCGGAGAGTCACGATTACGGTCAGACCTGGACACCCCTGCAACAGTCCAACCTGCCAATGAGTCCCTCCAAACCCTTCGCGGGGATTCTCAGCTCCGGTGAACATTACCTGATCGGCACCACCTGCGCGGAGTGTGAGTGCAACCGCCGTCCTCTCACAATTGCCTTGACGCGTCCAGGAGAAAAGGTGTTCTCAAAAATCCTTATTATCAGGAGTGATGTCTGTTCAGGCCCAGGAGAATCGGTGCCAGGCCTGGCGCTCGCTTATCCCTACGCTGTGGAATATGAAGGGTCGCTCTATGTGGTCTACTCCAACGATGGAGGAAGGGGAGCGAATCTGAATAGCGCGGAGCTGGCGGTTATTCCGGTGAAGGAGCTGATAAGGAAATAAATCCAGGCCACCAGCTACCTCGTATCCAGATGATAGAGTTCGTGACCATGGATTCCCGCCTTCGCGGGAATCCATAGTGTCATCTCAATGATAGATTTTCACCGCGCCACCACCACTCCTGAGTATTGAAACCGGTGCACCGGCAAGGGCATTTCCGAGTCCGCGCCCTTCACACTTTTCCAGACAATTTCATTGAGCTCGAACATGGGAGCCTGATCAAAGGTGGAGAGGTTCATTTTCAAAGACTCCTCCGCACCCCAGGCGGTCTTGGTGTTGGTCTCGTTGATATCGATCTTGGGCTCGATGTGGGTATAGGGGGCGGTGTTGGTGGTGGTGGATAACGTCCGGTACATTGGGTTCGCGGCGGCGTCATACTGGCTCATGGGCTGGAGACCCAGCAATAGTTCGATGGTTCTGAGCATGGCGCTGGTGGTGTAGTGCGTACTGTCCACAATGGCCAGACGCGAGTAGGGGCTGATGACCATTCCCGCGGTCCGGCGGGCATCGACATGGTCGGGGCCATCCTGCGCGTCGTCCTCGATGACAAAGATGGCCATCCCGGGCCAGTAACGTGACTTGGTCAGGCGTTCGACAATCTGCCCCAGCGCATAGTCATTACTGGCCACACAAGCGCGTGGGGTGTGCTGGCCGGGGCTGGATCCGTGAGTGTGGTCCTCCGGGAGCGACATCACCACGAAATTGGGGAATCGCTTGTTGGGGTCGGTACTGTCGTAGTTCTTCTCGTATTCGTCAAACTCGCGGAGGAATTCTTTGGCGTTTTCCGTATCCCGCGCCCCCCAACAGAGATACTTGGGCGCGATATGATCATGTAGCGCCGAAAGGCCGGGATTATTGGGGGCCATCAGGCCGGTTTCACTTTGACGGTCCGCGAACTCTCCATAATTGCGGTAGGTCAACCCTTTCGCGGCGCATTGATCCCAGATATAGCCGGAGGAGGGATAGACCGCGCGGGAAGAGGGGAAGTCACTCAACCCACTATACTCCGCTGGCCAGTTCTTTTCGGTGTAGTCGGTGGCATAAGCGGCATTGGACCACTGGTGACCGTCTACACTTACCTCGGAATCGCAATAAATGTTATCGAGTAGAACATACTGCTCCACAATCGAATGGCGATTGGGTGTGATCTCGCGCCCAAACAAGGTCAGGCTGGGGTCGCCATTCCCTTGGGGTAGGTCTCCGAACACCTGATCGTAAGTGCGGTTCTCCATGATGATGTAGAGCACATGTTTGATGGGTGAACCCACGCCCACCTCGCGGGGAAGTATCGACCCTCCCTCGGGCGCCGGTGGCGCCAAGGTGAGCAGGTCATCGTTATAAGGGCAGTTGGCGAAAGCCTGTTTGGTCAGTTCAGGGAGTTTGGGACGGTTTTCGGCGATGTCCAGGATAGTGACTGCCCCGGACTGCCCCGATTTCGTGGTGGTGGTATGACCGGTTTCTTTGGCTTTGGGACTGTGAGGGCCATCCACATTGGAGTATGAGGCCACCCCTTTTCCATTGCCGATGTAGAGCTTCTTACCCCCCGGGCCCACCGCCAGCGCGGAGGGATACCAGCCGCTGGGGATGAACCCGAGCACCGCGCTCTCGCCCGGCTCCTCGATCTGGATCACGCACACATTGTAGTTGTCTGCATTGGCCACATAGAGGGTCTTCTGGTCATCGGGATCGATCGCCAAGGCATTGGGGGTCGAACCCTCCGGAGCACGGTCATGGAGTGAAGTGTAGATCGTCTCGGTTGAACGGCCCTTGGCGGTATCAATAACCACCACCGCGTTGTCATTGGCGCAACAGACGAAGAGACGTCCATCCTTGGTGAGCAGCATGTCATTGGGATTATCGCCCACCTTGATCGTACGGGTAATCGTGAGGGATTCCGTGTCAATGAAACTCACAGAGTCACTCCCCCAGTTGGAGACATACAGAATTTTCCCATCCGGGGAGAGCACCACATCATAAGGGTTCATCTCTGTTGAGACCTTGCCCTTTTTCTGGCCGGTGGCGGTATCGAAAACCACGATCTCGTTGGCGGTCCGGTTGGCGGCGAAGAGCAGGGGCTGGGTGGGGTGGCAGGCTAGACCCGACCAGGTGACCTTGTTCTGGGGAAGGTCATCGGTAAAGGTCCCGGCCGGCTGCTCCGTGAGTTTTCCATTCTCGTAACCGTAAAAGTAGATGGGGGCGGCGGGGGCATCCTTTTTCTTGTCGTTGCCGCCGGAGACAAACAGCCGCTTTCCGTCCGGTTGCCAGGCCAGTCCGAGCCAGGCGGTTTTCTGGGGGATGTGCTGGACTGCTTCATCAGTTTCCGTGTCGATGACCACGATCTCATGCGGGTTGAAGCCACAGGTGAGAGCCACCACGGCCTTGCCATCCGGGGCGGGTGCCAGGTTGAGGATGAGATCGTTGGTAACGGCTGTCTTCCCAATGGGCGTGATATGCCAGCCATTGGGGAGGAGATAGCCGTTCTCGACCGGGCCGGGCCAAACAGTCTGAGCAGATGCCAGACAGGGGAGGATTAAGGAAAGAAGAGAAATACACAGTGTTCTCATGGTCAGCCTCCTTGAGGACCTTGCCCGTTGGAGCCACAGGCTCTGACGGGTTGGGTGTGAGAAGGATAGTGAAGCTGATTGCGAGAATGGGCAAGGATGAAGATGGGGGAAATACGATTCAGGAAGTAGCCGCATAGTTATATCCTATATGAGATGGTTTCTCACCGGGGCAGTAGAGGACAAAAGGGACTCAGAAGGTCATAAAAAAAACTGCCAGACTTTCCTTTTCAATTTCGTAGATGAAGCGAAGGAGAGGAAGCGATCATTGGTGTGACTGGTGAATATTGTTGGTAATGAGGAGTAATTATTAACAATTGAAAAGTTCATTTGTGTGGATCTTGATTTAGATTTTTAAATGACATGGAGGATTATTATGAAAAAATTAGGATGGGTGATCTCAACTTTAATTATGATGGTGTTCTTTATATCGAGTGGAATGGGCCAAACGGAAGGAGTTGCTGAAGATGAGATTCTTGCAGTATCAGAAGCGATGAGTTCTGATCATATTTTGAAGTACGGTGTTGGAGCTGAAGGGACACCAGTTCATGAACATATTGTATCAGAGGCTCTTAATCTTTGGCCACCCGAAGACCATCCAGCATATTCAGAATTCATGGCTCAAAAGGAAAATATTCGAAGAGGAGCCGGAGAGGAGGATACACGAGCCAGTGGTTGTAATCCATTGTTTCATTTCTGGGATCCTGACAATGGATATGATGATGGACTATTAACCAGTCCCAACCGGAGCGCCATATCTTGGGCACAAGAGGTCTTCAATGAAGCGATCAAGTACTATGAGAATGGTGATATCAACAACGCCTATTATTCTCTAGGTCGTGTAGTACATTTATTATGTGACATGTCGGTTCCAGCACATGTACACCTGGATGAACATTTATCAAATAGTGAATCTTTTGAACAATGGACCTCATCCAGAGACAGCAATCAAAAGATGAATGCTGAATACTATACGGCCAGTAATCTTCAAAACAAAAGTCTTATCAGTATTGGTTCTCTATCATTTTCTCCTGGAAGCTACATTTACTCGAGTTTACCAACAACACAAAAAAACGACCTTTTTAAGCTCTTTGTAAACCTTGCAGAGCTCGGTGACAATTTTGATAGTGAACATTATCTCGGAGAAGCAACTCACCACTATAATGGTATTTCTTGGAAGATTGATAATCTATCACAAATAGTAAGCCGTATACAAGTCACAAATACGGATGTTCCCAATGTTGTCGGGACTGTCCCGAGTGTGGGTTGGGGAATGAAAGAAATAAAAAACTCATCTGGTGCAATTATTGAAAAGAGGTTGGTAATTCGAAGTACCTATATGAAAAATCTTGGACCTGGACATTTTAAATTTGAAATTTACAATATAAACAATAATCTTATCTTGACAGTTAATGCAACGATTACAAAAAATACCGATAACACCTACAGCATTAGATCTTCGGTATTAATAAAAAAGGACATTTCGGACAATGACTGTAAGACTATGGGAGATCAGTTGATACCTCTTGCAATTCGCTACTCAGCAACACTACTAAAGACATTTTTCGATTCCGCTCCTCCAATAGTTAATATGAATATCAACAATGATTCGAGTAGTACCACCTATAAGACTGTAACCCTAAACAATACAATTAAATATGGTTCTGCAAACTATTATCGTGCTTCTGAAAGAGAAGATTTTTCGGATGCATCATGGAAGTCATATTCAGCTGCTCCCAATTTTTTTCTTTCACCATCTTCTGGTTCACAAATTAAGACAGTATATTTCCAAGTCCGTCGCGGTTCTATTCTATCAAAACCTGTAAGTGATTGTATTGTAGACAAAAGCACCTTAAAAATTACCTTAAATGGGACATCTTTAAAGGGAAATTTAGTATCTGCAGCCGATGAAGACTGGTATTATTTTGACCTCTCTTCAAAAAGATATTGTACGATAAAACTATCCGGAAACGCGCCGCAAGGAGAAAAATACTTTCTTTATCAGTTTGATTCGACAAAAGCTAGTAAATTCACATATATTGGATCCAAATCTGGTGTCAGCAACTTTCAAAAGACCTTTTTACTAGAAAAGGGTAAGTATTTTATTGAAGTTAATAGCTCTTTTCAAAGCAAGTATAGTATCAATGTTGAAAGCAAACCTGATCTAAGAATTGCGCCATTCACGTTCCTTGAGAAATATTTTGATGAGGGGAAAACTTATAAAGCAAAATTTACAATAAAAAATGATGGTGATTACGGAATACCATCTGATAAATCTTTTACGATTCAGTTAGGAACATATACAGAGGACGGATCAAAAGTAATCAGAAAATGGTGGGGACCCATCAAAACTGTCTCTGGTGGTCTGGGAAGAGGGAAATCGATTGAGGTTCCTTACACATTTACCATGCCCGACTTGAAAGATGGAGGGAATTACAAAGTAAATTTCTGTGTCATTGTTGATAAGAACCATAAAGTAAATGAAAAGAATGAAGACAACAATGTAACTCCAACGGATGTGGCTAATAGTATTCGTGATAAACAATAATGTACCCAATAGAAGAATGAACACTATTGTTAATACTAATGATGGAGAAAATTCATGTTAAAAAATGTTATTCATTCTCTACTACTTGTAAATATGCTTTTCATTGGAAAGACTTTCGCTGTTAGTTTTGAAGATACCATAATCAATCTTCCTCAACCTGTTTTTTCTGGAATTCAGTCCGTCCAAATCAGTAGCCGGTTCTTTGGTTACCAATCGGCTGTGGACCGTGACACAACGGAAGGTGTCGTTGCACCGGATTTTGGCGTAAATTTACTGAGAATTCAAGATGATGGCTACCGGTTGTATCGAGGCGGACGTTGGAAGGATTCCTCCAGGAGTCCAGCTTGGGATGGGATGCACATTTTACTCCGTAAGGCTACCAATCCATTGGATACCAACACTGGTTGGGATGCCGAAACAAGTCCAGTTTTCGAATTGGGACGAGAAGAAGGAGAGACCAATGTATGGTACAGCGGTGAAACCTTGCACCCACAAGTCCTGGTGGTGGATGGTACCTGGTATCTGTTCTGTCAAGTAAGAATCCCGGCAGGCTCTCCTATTGATACATATAACTCCGATGGAACAGGGAAGACAGCAGTAACAGATGCGGATCGCATTATGTTATTGACCAGTACTAATGGAAAAGATTGGACACGCAAGACAAATCGTGGTGTAGTTGCAAACTTTGATTTCCCCACCAAAACGAAACTAATGTATCCTGAAGTTCTTTATGTTCCTTGGGATCCCCAAAATGATGGAAAGATGTGGTGGCTGTACTTTGCCGCATCTGAAAATGGAGAATCCATGAAGCAATACCGGATTCGCTCCAAATCTCCAACCACCTTTAATTGGGCTGGTTGTGAAGAAGTAGATCTGCATGGAGTTGGTAATCAAATGGCCTATATCAAGAACGCACCCGGAGGTCCTTTGTTTTTACATATCACAAACACAACTGGAACTCAAATCGAAAATTCGGGACGAAAAGTCCCGTCTCTGTGTTTCTCACGCGATGGGTTGGTCTGGCATTGGGGAAATGGCGGCCGTCCATGCCAACTTCCAGGTAGGGAAGATGCCACTAACAAAGATTGTGTTCATCTCGGAATTTCAACAACCAATGGTCAGGGTCAACTGGGAACCTCTGGATTTGCGGATTACCGTGCCTTCTATGCCGCCTCGACATCCAAGAGTTCCAGTGAGGCCGACCTGTCTGGTAATTCCGAAATCGGATATGGTGATCTAATGATTGATTTAATCCCCACAGCCAATGTGCGGTGGTATGTCAAGGCTGGGTCTTCAGGAATGGGTACCAGTTGGGATGATGCCTTTGGTTCCATTAGTGATGCCCTGGATGCCGCAGTGGATGGGAATGAAATTTGGGTGGCCAAAGGAACCTATAAGGAATCTCTCGAAATGTCTAAAAGGGTCCGTCTTCTGGGTGGATTTGCTGGTAGCGAAACTTCTCGTGATCAAAGTAGTTGGGGAGCCAATCCAACTTGTATTGTTGGACCAAGTTCAGCGGATAATGTAATCAGCGTGTCTGCCGAGGGAACCACAATCAGTGGTTTTCAAATATCAGCTGTTGAAGATTTCGAAGGTAATGGTGTTTCCTATGATAATGTTTATTCAGCCACTTTCTCATCCTGCTCAATTGTTGGTAACATTTGGGATGGGGTCTATTGTAATGAGTCCACAATCACCTTGAAAGACTGTTATTTAGCTGGCCTTCAGACTTATGGTGTGAGTGGTTATTACTCCGACCTGACTCTTTCAGAAGTTAAGATATTTGATAATAGATATAGTGGAATTTACAGTGAGGATTCTACTATAAAGATTATTCGTTCAAGGATCACTGACAATGGAGATGATGGAATTACCATTTATAACTGTCCTACTACATTGGAGAACTGCACTATTGTAAATAATATGAATAGTGGGATTTCAGGATGTAATTCATCTACAATAATAACAAATTGTATTTTGGGGAACCATAAACAAGAGCTGGTTCCTGAAGAAGGTGATGATGGAGAAGATGATGATGAAGAAGGTGATGATGAAAATGAAGAAGCTGTTGTATTTTTTGATTCCATTCTTCCCGTTGTGACCTATAGTTGCATCAAAGGTGGTTGTAGAGGTGATGGAAATATTGATACTGACCCTCAGTTTGTTAATCCAGGTCAAGGGGATTATCAATTAAAGGATCTTTCTCCTTGTATCAATGCTGGCATCAACACAGGCTCCCAAGTTTTTAATGGATCTGCTCCTGATATGGGTTTCCATGAATCTCCTGCTAGTTATACCCAGGGTCACCCTCGAAATCCCATCACCTGGTATGTTAATTCTATCATTTCCACAGGTGGCGATGGTTTCTCATGGGCTACCGCCATGAAGAACATCAACTCTGTACTCCACCAGTGGACCATTCCAGGAGATCAAATTTGGGTGGCTGGTGGGACATATAATGAAGGAGTTGTCATTCCATCTGGGGTGTCACTCTATGGTGGTTTTGCGGGTTCAGAAACCAATCTCAACGAACGAAACTGGCAAGTGAACAAAACCATTATCGACGCAACCAACACTGAATCGTATACCGCAATTGATGTAGATGGAACGGATGGAATTACCATCGATGGTTTCGAAATCACTCATGGAGTGGTTTTTTTTGAAAATGTTTCCTCCGCTACACTTTCTCATTGTTCAATCTATAACAATGAAATTGATGGAGTTTATTCTCATAACGCTTCTCTCACAATGACACATTGCACTGTTTCCGGAAATGAGTCGTATGGAGTCTGGTTATTGGATTCGACTTCTGTGATTACAAACAGTGTCTTTTGGGGGAATGGTGAAGATATAAGCCTTGAAAACACTCACATGGAGTTGACTTACAGCTGCTTGCGTGGCGAATATGATGGAGAAGGAAACATTCTCGCCAATCCGTTGTTTATGGACCCCTCCTCTACTGACTTCAGTCTACAAAACTACTCTCCCTGCATCGATGCTGGAATTGATTTAGGGCAACCCTTTAATGGAAACGCACCCGACATGGGAGCCTATGAAACACCGGTTGGGTCTACACCGGGTAAGCCACGAGAGGCTACAGTGATCTATGTCAATGCTAATGCCCTGGAGGAAGGAGATGGGACTTCCTGGGCTTCTCCCTTAAAAACATTGTCCTCCGCGTTGTATACAGCTTTTATTCCAGGAGATGAGATTTGGGTCGCACAAGGAACATATAACGAAGCGATTGAAATGAATGAAAGAGTTTCTCTGTATGGTGGATTTTTAGGATACGAAACCAGCAAAGATCAAAGAAATTGGATTGCAAACCCAACCATTATCGATTCAAGTGGTATCAGTTGTGAAGCTGTTTTTGTGTGGGGCGAAGGTACATCAATTGATGGATTTACAATCTTGGAGGGAAGGGTCGACTACTTCGTTGTTGTTTCAGGATCCTTGACCAACTGTACCATTTCTGATAGTGAGGACATGGGTGTTAATTGCTATTTCTCTTCTCCGCATCTATCGAATTGTATGATTAGAAATAATCTTTGGAACGGTGTAAATATAGTGGGTGGTTCGGTTTTTCTCTCGAATTGTATTATTGCTGATAACAGTTCCGAATTCGAAGGAGTAGCAATTTATTGTGAATATGCTCAGACTACCCTTACAAATTGTACGATTGTCAACAACACTGCCGAATATGAAGGAGCTATTTATTCGGCCTCCTCTGAACTCACCCTCACCAATTGCATCTTGTGGAATCCCGGCGAGGAGTTTCTCGTGGAGGGAACTCAACCCGTGATATCCTACAGCGACATCGAGGGTGGCTACCCTGGCACTGGCAACATCAACACGGATCCTCTCTTTGTGAATGCGTTGAATGGTGACTACCATCTGCAGGAGAGTTCACCTTGTATAGACAAGGGCAGCGGCCCGGACTTGAACTCCTTGGTTCCCTTAGCTGACATCGATGGTGAAGCGCGTATAGGTTCCACCTGTGATATTGGGGTGGATGAACACCCAGTAACCACCGTCATCCAGGATTGGGCAAATTACTAATTGCCCTAAAAGTCTCAGTCTTCGTGTGAATCCCAACCAAGGGAGGGGAGATGGTTCCCCTCCCTTTTCTGTATATCCAATTCAGATTTTCCGTTGCTTCGGATATGTAGATCCAGTAGTCTCTTTCCACCTGCTGCCTGTCTGACTTCCATGGATTGGAACCCTAAATAGGAGGTCTATGGCTGATGTTCTCGAGATTGTTTCGAAGAATTGGCATCCCCTTCCTCTTCCTCTCGCTGATGTGCGGACAAACTTGGTCTACGGTGCACTATGTGAAGCCAGGTGGAATCGGTAATGGTGACAGCTGGGACAATGCCTCGGGAAACCTCCAGACTGTTATCAACATCACCAAACCCGGCGAAGAGATCTGGGTGGCCAGTGGGACTTACAATGAAGTCATCACGATGGCCTCTGGCATTGCTCTCTATGGCAACTTCGACGGAACAGAGACGGCTCGTGAACAGCGTGACTGGCTAACCAATCCTTCTGTTCTTGATGCCAACGGCTTAACTGGCAGAGCGGTTACGATTGGGGTGAATGGAACCGTGATTGATGGTTTCACGATTACGGGCGGGAGTGAAGGGGGAGTTGCTTATAATCATGTTACCTCCGCTACCATGACGAACTGCATCATTTCTGGCAACTCAGTTACTACTACTGGCGGTGGTGTTTATCTGGCTTCCTCATCTCCCACTCTGACGAACTGTATTCTTACTGGAAACTCGGCGGCGAATGGTGGGGGTGGTGTTTATTGCCATTTCTCCTCGCCCATGCTCATTGATTGCATGTTATCCGGTAATCTGGTGACCTCCTTTGGTACGGGAGGTGGTTTGAGTTGTTCCTCATCGACCTCCTCGCCCACATTGATACGCTGCCAAATTACAAGCAACGGAAATGAGGGTCATCCCATGTTCGCGAATGGGGGCGGGATATACGGTTACACCATAACCCTCACGGACTGCTCCATTTCAAATAATTACGCTGGCGCGGCGGGCGGGGGGTTGTATTGTTATTCCGCCACGGTGAATAATTGCACCATTTCTGGTAATGCCGCGGATGGAGAGGGAGGTGGGGTCTTTCAGCAATCCCAGACATCGGCCTTCACCAATTGCATGGTTACGCATAACACATCGGGAGCCAATGGTGGAGGATTCTTTATCCGTTCGGCCACGTCCACATTTACCAAGTGCATGATCTCGGCCAATTCGGCCGCCGAATCAGGGGGTGGTGTATTTTGTTATTCAAGTTCACCCACTCTGGTTCATTGCACCCTATCCAGAAATACGGCGGATTCTTTTGTGGGTGGTTTATATGGAGCTGTCTCTTCTCCCACCTTGACTAACTGCATTCTCTGGAACACGGGAGCGGAGATTTTGGTCTCGTCGGGCACTCCCAAGGTGACATACAGCTGTGTCCAAGGGGGATTCGCGGGGAATGGGAACATTGATGACTATCCAGAATTTGTGAATCCAGGCAATAGTGATTGGAGACTGGCGGATCTTTCCCCGTGTATCAACCGGGGAACGGATGTGGGGCTGCCTTTTCAGGGGACGGCTCCTGATATGGGGGCTTGGGAATCGCCCGCTTCATATACTCAGGGCCCAATTGACTCCACGCCAAAGCGCCTGTATGTAAATGAATCGGCTCTGGCTGGAGGAGATGGCCTGTCCTGGGCAGCAGCATTTCAGAAAGTGGCTGAAGCTCTTTCGTTGGCGCCTGGTTCCACTGAGATCTGGGTGGCAAAGGGAACCTATCCGGAATCCATTCATCTGGAGCCAGCGGTCTCGCTATATGGGGGGTTTAAGGGGACCGAGACGGCACGCGATCAACGTAATTGGGTTTCCAATCCAGCGATTCTGGATGTAACTGGTATGGGCGGACGGACGGTGACAGTGGGAGCTGTCGAGGGGACGGTATTGGATGGTTTTACGATACGAGGCGGGACTGAGGAATATGGCGGAGGTATCGCCTATTGCTCAGTCAACACCGGAGTTCTTTCCCAATGCGTCATTACCCATAATAACTCGCATTTTCATGGCGGTGGAGTGTTTTGCACGGACTCTTCTCCCACGCTGAGCAACTGTCTGATTACAGAGAACACCACGGATGGTTACAACAGCGGAGTCTGTTGCCTTTATTCCTCGCCCACGTTGATCAACTGTACGATTGTCGGCAATGCAACCGCGCCGGAGGGAACTTTCTACTGTTATCTTTCGTCACCTGTTCTCACCAACTGTATTCTATGGAATCCGGCGGCTGAGTTCTACCTTGAGGGAACAGGCTCATCACCGGTGGTAAACTACAGCTGTGTGGATGGTGGCTACACCGGCTCTGGCAACATTAGTGATCATCCTCTCTTTGTGGATGCCATACATGCAAACTACCATCTCCAGGAACTCTCGCCCTGTGTTGGTAAGGGGATCGGGCCGTCACTCAACACACTGGTCCCCCTCCTGGACATGGATGGAGATCCCCGTTCGGGTCCGGTCTGTGACATGGGAGCGGATGAATATACCACTACCACTGGAGTCAGCATTTGGAGGAGTTATTGAAGAGTGGGAAGACACAGTTCCCATCATTTGGAGTGGTGGGATAATACCTTCTTGTGTGGGTTGATTGCGGTCACCCTCTTGCTACACTAGAACCGCTCCGGAAAGGTCCGCTCCGTAAGTTGTGGGTTGATTGCGGTCACCCTCTTGCTACACTGTCCCCCCTGTAACCTAGTTGAAGCTGAAGGTTGTGGGTTGATTGCGGTCACCCTCTTGCTACACTCTCAGTACAGCTTCTTTCTCCGCATCTTTGTTGTGGGTTGATTGCGGTCACCCTCTTGCTACACTGCTCATTCATGGGGTGCTTCCTCCTTGTAGTTGTGGGTTGATTGCGGTCACCCTCTTGCTACACTCAGGTCTTGAGCGCCGGATAAAATCTTGGGTTGTGGGTTGATTGCGGTCACCCTCTTGCTACACTTACAGACAGAATACCTGTAAATCTTAAGGAGTTGTGGGTTGATTGCGGTCACCCTCTTGCTACACTATACATCTGTAAACACTAGACAAGTGGTCGGTTGTGGGTTGATTGCGGTCACCCTCTTGCTACACTGTTGTAGTAAATTGGTGCGACTGCATCGGAGTTGTGGGTTGATTGCGGTCACCCTCTTGCTACACTGAAGGTAAAATTCTATGCCTTGTTCGGCAGTTGTGGGTTGATTGCGGTCACCCTCTTGCTACACTATAGCCTCTCATCTAGTGTTGGCACTGTTTGTTGTGGGTTGATTGCGGTCACCCTCTTGCTACACTGAGTAGCCTCATCGGTGACGATCTTGTTCTGTTGTGGGTTGATTGCGGTCACCCTCTTGCTACACTTTGTAGTAATTTGGTGCGACGGCATCAGAGTTGTGGGTTGATTGCGGTCACCCTCTTGCTACACTAGATGCCTTCCAAGCTTCACAACACGGCGAGTTGTGGGTTGATTGCGGTCACCCTCTTGCTACACTGAAGTTGCAGAGGGAAGCTCCTATGCTTTGTTGTGGGTTGATTGCGGTCACCCTCTTGCTACACTCGGTCATCGCGGCCATCGCCGAACGCCCTAGTTGTGGGTTGATTGCGGTCACCCTCTTGCTACACTTGGGAAAGCGCATAGGTGAGGTTACTCTTGAGTTGTGGGTTGATTGCGGTCACCCTCTTGCTACACTTCTTCGGTTCACGTTATACAGAGATACTAGTTGTGGGTTGATTGCGGTCACCCTCTTGCTACACTAATTCGAGCGTACAGTAAACGGTAAGTCTTGTTGTGGGTTGATTGCGGTCACCCTCTTGCTACACTCATATCGCGTGTCGTTGCCCCCGCTGGCTTGTTGTGGGTTGATTGCGGTCACCCTCTTGCTACACTTCGATCCCAATCGCCGAAGCTATGGGGTAAGTTGTGGGTTGATTGCGGTCACCCTCTTGCTACACTACTTTGAGGAAGAGGATTCCGAAGAAGAAGTTGTGGGTTGATTGCGGTCACCCTCTTGCTACACTCTGGACTACAACTTGACCTCATTGGCTACAGTTGTGGGTTGATTGCGGTCACCCTCTTGCTACACTGCAGGATGTGTGGATCCATGTCAAACTTGGTTGTGGGTTGATTGCGGTCACCCTCTTGCTACACTGGAAGCACGGCGTTATGGCTATGTGAGAGAGTTGTGGGTTGATTGCGGTCACCCTCTTGCTACACTGGAAGTTATGAAATAACTGAATCCAATACAGTTGTGGGTTGATTGCGGTCACCCTCTTGCTACACTGCCTTTACAGAAATGCTCCTATTAAATACAGTTGTGGGTTGATTGCGGTCACCCTCTTGCTACACTAAGTTTAGAAACGATTAAACGGATGACTTTGTTGTGGGTTGATTGCGGTCACCCTCTTGCTACACTAAATTCGATCGCGCGGAGCGCAAGAGCGGCGTTGTGGGTTGATTGCGGTCACCCTCTTGCTACACTAGATAGTCTCAGCGAGACTTTCGTGGACGAGTTGTGGGTTGATTGCGGTCACCCTCTTGCTACACTGTGGTTTTCTTGCCAGCCCCCACGCCCTTGGTTGTGGGTTGATTGCGGTCACCCTCTTGCTACACTGCGCTGGTGGGCGGTTTATCCAAGAATCCGAGTTGTGGGTTGATTGCGGTCACCCTCTTGCTACACTTTCAAACCAGATATACCAAATTGCACTATAGTTGTGGGTTGATTGCGGTCACCCTCTTGCTACACTTGCAATGTTCGCGGTGCAGTCGGGAGCTTCGTTGTGGGTTGATTGCGGTCACCCTCTTGCTACACTAGTCAACTCGGAGCCCGTCTCGGTTGTAGCGTTGTGGGTTGATTGCGGTCACCCTCTTGCTACACTGAGGACGGCACACTGGACGGGGACGGGGATGTTGTGGGTTGATTGCGGTCACCCTCTTGCTACACTAGACGAATGGACACTGACGCAACTGAATGCGTTGTGGGTTGATTGCGGTCACCCTCTTGCTACACTATTCAAATAATCGACCGTCCAACGAAACGGTTGTGGGTTGATTGCGGTCACCCTCTTGCTACACTGCGGGCCGTGCAATCAGCCTCTCGGATGAAGTTGTGGGTTGATTGCGGTCACCCTCTTGCTACACTTATATTCCGCATTGGCGCGTCGTTGCATTGGTTGTGGGTTGATTGCGGTCACCCTCTTGCTACACTCTACCTCTCGCGGCTCCCCGACGAAATCCGGTTGTGGGTTGATTGCGGTCACCCTCTTGCTACACTACCGAGCTCACTCAGCCTTGGTCCAGATGGTTGTGGGTTGATTGCGGTCACCCTCTTGCTACACTCGGAAGGCGGGTGCGGACATGGTCACGTTGGTTGTGGGTTGATTGCGGTCACCCTCTTGCTACACTCTTCGATCCCTTTTTTCTGCTCACGCTCCCGTTGTGGGTTGATTGCGGTCACCCTCTTGCTACACTATAATCGTGAGTGAGGTAAAGACCCCGACTGTTGTGGGTTGATTGCGGTCACCCTCTTGCTACACTACTGGGTCGTGCAAGTCCAGGTATTTGAAGGGTTAAGCGCCAGTTGGAGGCTAGAAAAACTCCAACTGGCGGGCCTTTTCCTCCACCTTTTTCCGCAGTTTTCCATGAAAGATCCGCATCCTCTCGAACTGCTTGTCGGTGACAAGGAGGATTCTCACCTCTCCCGCCGGGGGTAGCGCGTCCTTGACCCGCTTGGCATGTACATCCGCGTTCTCCTCGCTGGCGCAATACCGCATATACACGGAATATTGCATCATCAGAAAGCCATCTTCAATCAGGGCCTTACGGAAATGGGTGTATTCCTTACGGGCCTGAGGGGTATCCACGGGAAGGTCGAATAACACCACGGACCACATACCCCGGTACGCGCTCCATTCCACCATGATGATCCTCCCGGGTGGCGAATTGTTTCGCGGGGGGCACACCCGTAACCGGCAAATGAATCTGCCACTCTGGCGGGTGTGCGGTTACTCTGGTGGAGGTTCTTCCTGGCGGGTAGTTCCAAAGGGAAAGAGGAAGGGAACCCTCAGGTTCTTCTCCTGTCCCGCCAGACACTTGAGTAGGGAAGCTCCCAGAAACTCCATCGCTACTAGAAGCGGCCCAATCTGGCCACCCGTTTCACAAGTATGCGTGAGCAGAGTCAGCAAACGCTGTTTGGCCTCCTGGTTGATCTCCTGGATTCCAGCGCGCCACAAATCCCGTACGGTCACATCCACCAGGGGACGGAAAGGCTCCAGGAGGTCATCGGCCAGGCTATAGGCGTTGTAGCGATTGTGGTGTTGCAGACCGAGGGAGGGGTGCAGACCGGCTCCCACAATGGCGCGCGCGACCGCCGCACGCAACACCATGTAGCCGTAGTTGAGCAGGTTGTTCGGGGGTGGACCCTCCCGCCCCCGCCGGAAACCTGAGTCCGGGCCAAGCCAGGTGGCCCAATGCACCCGTGCGGCTTGCGCCTCCACATTCTGAGGATCGCCGCTTTTGACTTGATCCATCAATTGAAGGAGTCTGGTTTTGGTTCCGGGTGTCTCGGCGGTCTCCGCCTGATGACGGATCTTGGACTGGACCACCTGTTGCCAGAGGCGTTTACGGGTAGGGAGTGGGGCCTCGATCTGGATTCGCAGCCGTTCCGCCTGCAGGCTGTTGCCCTCGATGGGGGTTAAGAGCCCCGCCGGGAGATGATCCTCTCCGCACAGGATCACCGCCGCCCCATTCTCCAGCAGCCTCACCATACACAGATGGCTATAGGAGGCAGTAGGGTTGTCCACCACCAGCAGGCCGATGTCCTCGATGGGCACCTGACCCACCTTGGCCCCCTCCCGCTCGACCACCAACTGCCCATGGTTCATGTGGAAGTAGGTCTTGTAGCCGGAGATCTCAATGGTGCGTTTAATCATTGCATGGCTGAATTCTCCCTAAAGGATCGACCATTACCTTGCGGATTTGAATCATTTCTGGGTCTAGGCTTTGAACATGGCGAAGTGTTTCGTCCGAATCGATCTTTGAGGCATATTGAATCCGGAAGTAAATGTTTGGTTGACTTCTACCTTTTGTTTGCACCACAGAAAACTTTTGAAGCCTACAGAGTTCTTCTTTCCCGCCGTTGATAGAAAGAAGAACCATATCATTCTTGGAAAGTGACAAAACGAACTTGGCATCCGGTCTTGTTGGGTGAAATTTCTGTATAATTGGAAGGTCTGCCTGCCGCAATCGTCTTCGTTTTCCATTTTCAGCAGCAATTATGGCAGCATCTAGCATGGTTGTAACAATCCCCTCACGCTTCTTCTTTCCCTTGACCTCGTACTCGAAGATAGAGATATGGTGGTTACTGCCAGGAGAGACATAGCGGTAGGGTTTTCCACTGGCATCACACATGGGGACCATGCCGGTGGCCTCAGTGAGGATGCGGACCTTTTTGATGGGGATGGCCAGCCCCTCCTTGTTGGGCATGAAGAGGGGGTTATCCTTGGCGAAGGCGCGTTTAGTGTTACCGCCACACTCCTGGAGCCGTTCACGCACCAGTTCACGGATGCACGGATCGCGGATCTTTTCAACCATGGCCGGAGTGAGACTCTCCAAGGGCTTGCGGTAGACGAACTGGTTCTTTTTTTCCGTGGGACCATAGTTGGTCTCTTCGTGCAATCCGCCCGCGATCTTGCGAGTGGGACGGAAGGAGACATTGATTTTCTCAATGGCGCTTTTCACATCGCGGCGGAAAGAATCCCAAGGGGGTGGAAACTCGCGGTGTTCTCTTTTGTATTCGTATTTGCGTGCCAGGTTTTTAAGATGCTTGGCCGTGGTTAGGGCAATCACGGCGGCATCCACCGCGTGGTGACGGTGATCGTCACGGTTCTTGTCATCACCGTCGGGATTGAGAATGGAGTTCATCCCCCAGCGCCAACGCAACTCGGCGGTGACCTGCCCGCGGGTCACATTCACAGGCATTCCCAAGGTTGAGAGATAGGAACGCACCTGGCGGTTGATGTAACGGGTATCGTTGAGTTGCCGCTCCACACACTTATCCAGGTCAATCTCCTTTTGAGAGAACTTCTTCCTTTTCCGAGGCGGGAGATGTTGGATATATTCGAGCAACTTTTCCCAAGTGGACTCATTTCCACCGTATGCCTCATAGGGGGTGCGATCACCCTTACGGATGTTTTCATCCACGAAGCAGAGGGTCTTGTTGGCCTGGCTATCATCAAGGCTGCGGCTGTAGGGCAGGATGTGTTCGATCTGGACCTCGGGGGTGGAACCGAAGAGCTGTTTGAAGCCGATTTCCCTTCCCGTATACGGGCATTTCCACTTGCACTCCTCGGCGAGTTGGTATTTGAGGATATCGGTGCCCGATGGTTGGACGACACCCTGGTCCCTGAGCAACTGACGGATCCGCTCCCGCTCCGCCTCGCGTTTTTTGTTTTCGGAGAGCATCTCATTTCGTTGTGCGGAGCTACCTTTGGTCTCGCGCGCGAGCTCGACCAGGATTCGTGAGGGTTTCCCATATTCTCTGATGATTGCATTGACCACCTTGCGGACCTCGAAGAGCGCTTTCTTCACAATCGGGTTGGTCATCTGATGGTTCACGGCTTCGGGAGGGGGAAGCCGGTCCAGTATTACTCCATCATCATGGGTCTCGTTGTATCCGGCTTTACCGCGCGCAGCGTACTCTCCATCGCCATCCTGAAGGAATGGAAGCATCTTCTGAATGGCTTTCCTTGAAAGGTGCAAGTACCCCTTGGGACAGACATTCAGGATCTTGTACATCTCATCGATTTCACCCTCTGAGAAGCCCCACTCACTAAGGGCCTTGTCTTTGAACTCATCTTCCTCATCTTCGACTAGTGCTTCAAACACAGTGCTAATGAAGAACTCACGTTGCTGTGTGAAGCGGTCTCCAAAGACCTTATGCAATCCCGACTCAGCCGCATTGCCCAGGAGCGATGAGCGTTTACCTTGCTCGAAATTCAGGTGTTCTTCATCCAACAGGCCGAGGATTTTACGGACCTTGTCAATCTTCAGTTCTTTGCCATTGGTGAGTTTTTGATGGAGTTCTTTCAGGAGACTGGCCCGTTGTTGGGGAGCCAACGAACGGGTGTCGCCGCGCGCGTCCATGATCAGGAAATCATTGACCTCCTTGAGGAGACGGAACTCCTGGGTATACCAACTCGCACGTGGACAACGTCTTTCACCCTTCTCCAGTTCGCAGTAACCAATTTTGTCATCCGAGGGTTTGAGGGGACGTTGGAAGAAAATGGAATCGTGGATCTTCTGTTTGAGTTGTGGAGCCAGAACTTGAGGGTGTGCCTGTAATTGGCGCTCCCACAAGAGGTTGAACTCCTGGAGGTACAGGTCACGGGAGGTGTAGTTCCCACGGATACGATCTTCGCCATCGAGACCGGCGAGATATTCACCAAGAGTCCTTGATCCGGTCTTGGCGATCCCCTGCTTGATTGTGGAGATGCCTTCATAGACAACGCCGTCGTCTTTGCCTTCGTCTTTCCGGTTCGACTTGAATCCACGGCGCTGGCCCAGGTGAAGCAGTGCGCGGCCAAATTCATGGAGAGATAGATCTTCATCGAGGCCCCGCTTGCGTAAGATATAAGGCGAAGAGATAAGTGTTTTCTCAAGTTCCTCACGTGAGGCGGGAAGTAATCCAGCCCGGAGAAGGATCGCTCCAAGTTTGCGTTTCCGCCTTGCTTTGCGTTCGTGTTGACGGCGCATCCCGCGCTTTTCACGCCGGTCTTGATTCTTTGGTTTCTCTGTTCCGGCCTTTTCCCGGTCAACTCCCTCCGGAAAGATACGGACCCCCGCGATGACGTTTGTGTCTCCCTCCATTGGCACATCGTTGACCAAAGCCCACCCCACTGAAGTTGTTCCGATGTCTAAACCCAAGGTGTAACCCATTTCGCTACTCCCTATGAAAAAGAGTATTGACAGAGCACCGTAACTATCACACAATTATCAACAGTGTAGCAGGGGGGTGACCGCATCTTCCCTTAACAAGGAAGAATCGCCTTCCGAAGGCTCTGTCCCCTCTGGCCGCAAGGTCAGAGGGGACATCCTTTTTTGCGCTAATAAATAACTTTTTCTAGGGTAATGATGTAACTGAAAGGAAGGATTAGAAGAACTTGCTCCTATTCGTGCCTCAATGCCTCGATCGGGTCTAGCCTCGCCGCCCTACGCGCCGGGAAATATCCGAAGATCACCCCGATCGCCGCAGAGAATCCGAATGCGAGCAGATTAATTTGCGGGTCAAATTCATAAGGTACATTCATCACGCCCGATAACCCAATTGAGGCCGCGGTGGCGATTGAAATTCCCACGATTCCCCCGAATGACGACAGCGCCACCGCCTCCACCAGAAATTGCATCAGTACTTCGCTTTCGAGGGCTCCAATTGCCAGACGGATGCCGATCTCGCGAGTGCGCTCGGTGACCGAGACCAGCATGATGTTCATGATTCCGATACCACCCACCAGTAGGCTCACCGCCGCCACCGCCCCCAGTAATGCCGTCATCACCCGGATCGAGCCGGATAATGTGTTGGCAATCTCCTTGGTATCCAGAACATTGAAATTGTCATCTTCGGTCTCGGAAATATTACGGCGCTCGCGCATGAGCAGCGTAATTTGTTGCTTGATCTTGTCGGTGTCGGCCCCATCCTTGGCCGAGACCATGATGGTGCCGACATCGGTGCTACCGGTCAGACGGCGTTGCACGGTCCGGATCGGCATGACAATCAGGTCGTCCTGGTCCATCCCCATCGAACCTTGCCCCTTGGAGGCCAACAGTCCAATCACCTCGCAGGCAAAGGCCTTCACACGGATCTTGCAGCCGATGGGATTTTGATTCCCAAAGAGTTTTTTACGGATGGTGTCGCCGATCACACACACCGACTTCCCGGCACGGATATCCCCCTCGGTAAACAGCCGTCCCTCGCTGAGTTTCCACTTGTTGGTCTCAAAGTAGGCCAGGGTGCTGCCAGTCACCGAGGTGGACCAGTTCTCCGCGCCAAAAACCACGGTGACGGATTTACTGGCTACCGGAGCCACCACCTTCACCGTGGAGATCTGCTCGCCGATGGCCTTGGCGTCATCCTCCTTGAACTGCGGTGCTCCGGCGCTCTCGCGCCCCGGTCCCAGGCGTTGGCCGGGACGTACCACAAGCAAATTGCTGCCCAGACTGGAGATCTGGTTCGAGACCGATTGGGTGGCGCCATTACCGAGCGTCACCATGGTGATGACGGCGGAGACGCCGATCACAATACCGAGCGTGGTCAGGCAGGAACGCATCAGATTGCGCTTGATCTCACGCAGAGCCAAGAGGATGGTTTTCCAAATCATCAGGGCATCACCCCATTCATTGTATCAGAATCCACCTTGCCATCCACGAAGTGGATGATCCGCTTGGCATACTTGGCCATATCGGGTTCATGAGTGACCATCAGGATGGTAATACCGCGTTCGTTATTGAGCTGTGTGATCAGGTCCATGATCTCCCGGCTGCGTTGGGTATCCAGGTTTCCGGTGGGTTCATCGGCCAACAAGATGGTGGGGTGAGTGACAATGGCGCGGGCAATGGAAACCCTTTGTTGCTGGCCGCCGGAGAGCTCCGCTGGGGTGTGAGTCTCCCAGCCGGTTAGCCCGACCAGATCAAGGGCGTGGCGCGCAAGAATATGGCGGGAATGGGCTGGCTCACCCCGGTATAGCAACGGCAATTCGACATTCTCCAGGGCGGAGGTGCGTGCGAGCAGGTTGTAACCCTGGAACACGAAGCCCAGATAATGCCGTCGCACCAAAGCGCGTTGATTCCGCGAGAGCTCCTCCAGGTGGACTCCCCTGAAGATGTAAGCGCCGGTGGTGGGGGTGTCGAGACAGCCGAGGATATTCATCACGGTCGACTTACCCGAACCGCTGGGTCCCATGATGGCGACAAACTCCCCCTCCTGGATGCGGAGATCGACTCCTTGCAGGGCCTGGAAGGCCGCTGTCCCCTCTCCGTAGGTCTTCGTCACCTCGGAGAGCTCGATCAAGGGGGCATTGGATGTGGGCTGTTCCGTCACAGTGCTCATTGCTTGGTTTCCAGGGCCTCAGTGACCACCTGCATCCCTTCCTTCAGTCCATTTTCAATGACCTCAGTCATGCGATCGTCAGTGACTCCGGTTTTGACGGAGATTTCCTTCAACTGTCCATCCTCCAGGATCCAGAGGGGCCGCGAACCATCCTTGTTAGGCGCGGGAGTGGGAGTTTTGACGACCCGGTCCATGGGTGGACGTGGCAGCAGCATTCCCACCAGGCCCCGGCTTGGTTTGGCTTCAGCGTTGGTTGTATTGGGTGGAGTGAAACGGAGCGCACCATTGGGGATGAGCAGCGCGTTCTCCCGGGTTGCGGTGATGATATCGGCGGTGGCGGTCATGCCTGGGCGTAGGGTTAAATCCTTGTTGTCCACGCTCATGAGGGTTAAGTATGAGACCACTTCATCCGTGGTTTGTGCGCCATATCCGACGCGGGTGATACGGGCGGGGTATTTTCGTCCGGAATAAGCATCGACTTCGAAGTTAGCTGATTGACCTTCCTTAACCTGTCCCACATCCGCCTCATCCACATCCACTTGCAGTTCCATCTTTGTCAGGTCTTCGGCGATGGTGAAGAGTACGGGAGTCTCGAAGGAGGCGGCAACGGTCTGACCCGGTTCGATCTCCCGGGAGAGCACGATACCGTCGATGGGTGAACGGATAGTGGCCTTGTTCAGGTTGGTCTGCTGGGTGCTGAGCGTGGCGCTAGCCTCGGCCACCGAGGCTCGGGCTCCCGCTTCATCGGCCTTGGCCCGGTCCAGCGTCGCAATGGCGGTCTCCATCTCGGTCTTGGAGGGAACTTTACCTCCGCTCAAGCGTTCGACCTCGCGCAGGTGGCTCAAATTCGCGCTGGCCTCCTTGATCGTGGCCACCGCCTGCATAACCTTGGCCTCGGCGGAGGCTAAGGTCGCTTTGGACTTGATGATCTCATCCATAAGCTTACTGGTGTCTAAACGCGCCAGGATCTGATCCTTCTTGACCCGGTCGTTGTCATCGACAAAGACTTCCATCATCAACCCGGAGAGTTCACTGCCAACCTCCACCGAATTGGTGGGCTCCAGATTTCCATTCGCTTGGACGGTAACGGTCAGGTTACCCCGGCTTACTGGTTCGGTCTTGTAGAGTTGTTTTTGTGTCTCCTGTTGTGTGAGGTTCAGGTTGTACCAGTAACCTCCACCGCCAAGCAGGATGAGGATCAACAGCCAGCGCCAGATCCTCCTGGAACGGTTTTTTTTGTGATCCGCGCCTAAAAGGCCGGAGAGATCTTGCATGGGTTGATTTGTTGGGGTGGTCATTCCTGATTCCTACTCGTTTATCGGGGTGCTGATTTCTACTGCGGGAGTCCAACCTCCACCCAGAGCCTTGTAAAGCTGGATGAGCGAGGTACTACAGTTGGCTTGTGTGGTGGCTAAACTTTCTTCGACGGTAAAAAGAGTTTTTTCAGTGTCCAGGACGGGCTGAAAATTTTCTGTGCCACCCACGTATTTATTGCGCGCCAAGCCGGCGGCATTACGCGCTGCTTCGGCGGCAGTGGTGAGGGTCTTCTCGCGTTCAAGATTCTTGCTCAATGACACGAGGGCGTTCTCGACATCCTCCATAGCAGTGAGGATGGTGGACTCATAATTATCCATGGCTTCTTCTTGAACCGCGCTTTGGATCTCAATCTGCTGACGGATCCGTCCAGCGTCAAAGAAGGGAGTTGTGAAGCTACTTCCCAAGGAGTGTGCAATGGCGGGGGCTCCAATGAGCGAACCGAGCAGGAGAGATTGTAAACTCCAGCTGCCGCTCAAGGTGAACTTGGGATAAAGGTCGGAGGTCTGTTGGCCAATACGTGCCGTTTCGGCGGCGAGAGTCCGTTCCGCGGCGCGGATATCGGGACGGCGGCGGATGATATCCGCTGGAATGCCAGTGAGCACTTGAGTGGGAACAGCCGGGATGGGAGCCACCGCGAGGAGCTTCTCATGCAGCGTTCCAGGTGGAAGCCCCGCGAGTACCGCCAGACGGTGCTCCGCCTCAGCCTGGCTGATCTGGAGGCTGGGGATCGCGGCGTGCGTTTGTTCAGAATTGGTGCGGGCCTGTTCGACATCAAGCATATCAGTCAATCCAGAGCTCTGTTTCCATTGGGTAATACTCAGGGTTTCTGTTTGACTCGCCAGGTTGTCCTGAGCAATCAGGATACGATTCTGGGCGGAGCGGAGGTCCACATAGTTGAGCGCCACCTCGGAGATCAGTGTGACCTGCGTATCATGGAAATTGGCCTGGCTGGTTTCCAGGTCGGCTTGGGCAGCCTCAATCCCGCGGCGGAGACCGCCAAACACGTCGATCTCCCAGCTGGCATCGAATCCGGTTTGGTACATGTCATTAGTGGTTCCTTGCCCAGTCTCCTTACTCCCCTTGCTGCGGGTTCCCGAACCGGAGAGATCCACTGATGGAGATAACCCGGCATTCGCCAGATTGCGGCGTGCGCGCGCTTCGCGGATACGGGCTTGTGCTTGATGGAGGTCGGGGTTGTCTTTCAAAGCTAACTCAACCAATTCTGTGAGTGTGGGATCGCCGAACTCACGCCACCAGTTGGCCAGATCCTCCGGAGTTGGATTCGCCGATACATACATCGGCGCGGTCTGGCTCCACTCTGGGGTCAATGTGGGAACCGGCTGGACATAATTCGGACCCACCGGATTGCACCCCAGGATGAGGAGGGGAAGCATTACGAGCAAGAACTGAGAAGAGAGCCGGCATGCCGGAGAGAGACCTTGGGATGAACAATATGCAAACAGCATCGGATCCTCTTGAGGAGGGGTTGCAGGGGCAAGGAGGCGGATCCCTTTGGATCGTTCTCCAAGTGCCCGCTGAGACGCCCTGGGCACTGGGATGTGGCCAACATCTGCGGCCAGCCGTCTAGTACTACGCAGCCCCCCCCAACCTGCACTGCTCGCGGACGGAAAACCCATAATACACGATAGTATGAAAAACCACACTGGGGTTACTTTGACAACTGGCTACTCACGCTTGTGGAGAATCTGCAGTCATGTGATGGTGCTTGACAATTCTTTTCTCGCATGAGGGGAGAAAAGTACACCAATCTTAATCCATGCGGTCCGGATCTTGTGTCATTTCCAAAGATTATTGATATATTGTGTCTAGATCTACTTGAGTTTATCATTCCGTCAAGCAGAGATGCTTGCCGGGCAGCTGGATGACCTGATCTGACGCTAACAAAAGATTAACAATGTTAGCGATGATGGTGGGTGACTTTTGAATATTCGAGGCTATGCCTCGAAGGGGCGTTCATGTTTCGATCAGGTGGATCACTGTATGTTTCGACGCTTTCTTCCGAAGACCACGGATTTCTTCGAGTTTTTTGAAAAACACAGCGAATATACTAATATCGTTTGCCGCGAGCTTCAGGCGATGTCCTCGGAGACGGATACCTTCGAGGCTCATGCCGCCCGGATAAAAGAGCTCGAACAGGAAGCGGATAAGATTACTCACCAATGCACCGAGGCGCTGCACAAGACTTTTATTACTCCACTGGAACGTTCTGACATCCTTCTGATCATCAAAAGGATGGATGACATCATTGATTCCATCTACTCCGCCACTTCTCGGATGTTGCTCTATGAGATCAAGGAGTTCCGTGGAGATGCCCGGGAGCTGGCGGGTATTCTAGTCGAGGCCTCGACTCATATCAGCCAGGCCCTGGCGAGTCTACGTGATATCACCAATGCCCCCTCCATCCGGGAGCACTGTATTGCCATCCACAACCTCGAGGACCGTGCTGACACGCTGCTCAAGACCGCGATCGCGCGTCTCTTCAAGGAAGAGGACCGTCCCATCCATGTCATCAAGTGGAAAGAGATCTACGAACGCTTAGAGAAGGCCACCGACCGCTGCGATGACGTGGCCAACATCCTTGAGAAAGTCGTCATTGAATCAAGTTAATCCATGGATCCCCTCTGGCTTATCATCATTGGCGCCATTGTGGTGGCCTTGATTTTCGATGTGATCAATGGTTTCCACGATGCGGCTAACTCGATTGCGACCATCGTCTCCACCCGCGTCCTCGCGCCCCGTTGGGCGGTCTTGTGGGCGGCCTTCTTTAACTTCGTGGCCATGTTTATCTTCCCCGCGAAAGTGGCGGATACCATCTCGAAAACTGTCCGTATCAAGCCGGATGATGATGCCTTTGTGTATGTGGTCTTGGCGGGGCTAGTGGGGGCGATTGTGTGGGATCTGGTGACCTGGTGGTGGGGAATGCCGACGAGTTCCTCCCATGCTTTGATTGGAGGTCTCATTGGAGCTGGGATGGCTTACCAGGGGGTCGACCTAATCTGCTGGGAGAAGGTTTGGCCGACGGTGAAGTTCATTCCTCTGGCCCCCTTAATAGGATTTGCCGTGGGATTGTTTAATATGTTTGTGATGTACTGGATCTTCCGTCATTGGCGTCCCGCCGATGTGGACTGGATCTTCCGGCGTGGGCAATTCCTCTCTGCTTCACTCTATTCCCTGGGGCATGGAGGTAATGATGCCCAGAAAACAATGGGAATTATCGTGGCCTTGTTGGTGGCAGGAGGGGCGATTTCACCAGACATAAAAGTGACACTTGGGAATCCCAAGACACTCTGGATTATTCTGTCCTGCCATATTGCGATGGCCATCGGTACCGCCATGGGTGGCTGGCGTATCGTCAAGACCATGGGGATGAAGATCACCAAGCTCAAGCCGGTGGGCGGGTTTTGCGCCGAGTCGGCGGGCGCCTTCACCCTCTTCATGGCCACCCATGGGGGGATTCCTGTCTCCACTACGCACACTATCACTGGGGCGATCATCGGGGTGGGAGCGATCACGCAGGTTTCTGGGATCAAGTGGGGCGTGGCGACACGTATCATCTGGGCGTGGGTCTTCACCATCCCCATGTCGGCCTTGGTCGCTGCGCTGTGCTTCTACCTGATGAAGCCGTGGGTCGGATAAGGTTGTTTGTTGTACGATCGAGCCAACAAAGCATCAGGAGGCATCACCAGGCATGAAGAGTGGCTGGCCCCGGATTGGTTTGGCGCTGGGAAGTGGTTCGGCCAGGGGCTGGGCCCACTTCGGTGTCATCCAGGCCTTGGATGAGCTGGGAGTGCCGGTTCATTGTGTAGCGGGTACCAGTATCGGCGCCTTGGTGGGTGCGGTCTTCGCTTCGGGTGCCACCGCCTCGGTGGTGGATCTCATTCCCAAACTGGACTGGAAACGGATCGCCTCCTTCTTCGATGTGGTCTTCCCTCGCTCCGGCTTGATTGATGGGAAGCGTCTCTCCGGCTTCATCCATCGGCATGTCCGCGAAACACACATTGAGGATCTGCCCATACCCTTCCGCGCGGTGGCCACCGATCTCGCTACGGGCCAGGAGGTGGTTCTCGGTGAGGGAGATATTCTGGAGGCGGTCCGCGCTAGTATGAGCTTTCCGGGGATTCTGACCCCTGTCAGATATGGCGGATCAATCCTGGTGGATGGGGGCATGGTGAATCCAGTTCCCGTCAGTGTTCTGCGGGACATGGGGGCGGAGTTTGTTATCGCGGTGGATCTGAACCAGGGTATTGTCGAGAAGAAGGGCTATGGGGGAAGGAGTGAGCGTCCCCACTCTGCGCATCGGCGCATATCCTGGCCACGCCGTCTGAGTGAGAAGTGGAAGCTGCTGACCTCGATTAACGAACGGCTGGCCTCGGTGGAACTGCCGGAGGTGCTCCGCCGCCGGGGACGGTCTCGTGAGCATCTTCCCAGTATCTTCGAGGTGCTCTTTTCCTCGATCAGCATCATGGAGGCCCAGATTACCCAATCGAGTTTAAATGCATGTCCACCGGATCTGCTGCTCCAGCCGAATCTTGGACATATCCGCCTGCTTGAATTTCAACGCGCCCGCGAGGGCATCGCGGCGGGGTATGAGGAGGCACTCGAGAAAGTCGGCGGGTGGTTGGAAACACGCGGACAGATGTGACTTTGGCCGAAGCCCTACCCCCCACCCCCACCCTCCCCCGCAAGGGGGGAGGGGGCAAACACATGCTAAAGCATGAACAACATACAACTCCCTCTCCCCTTGCGGGGGAGGGTGGGAGTGGGGGGTGAGAAGGTGTATCAGCTTAGAGAATTTTCCTCTCCCGCATTCCCCTTCGCCGGATCGCTTCACGGTAAACCTTCACATACTCTTTGGCGCGAGGGCCCCAGGTGAAGTGGCGCTTCATGGCGCGCTTGCGCATCGCCAGGATGTGCTCAGGACGGTTGTGGAAAGCCCAGCAGGACCAGCCGATGGTGTCGAAGAGGGAGCTGGGGGTGAGGTCATAAACCTTGAAGCCGGTCCCTCCACCGGTCTTCTCGTCGTAGTTCTCAACCGTGTCATCTAATCCGCCGACTGCATGAACCACCGGCAAGGTGCCATACCGCTGGCTGTACATCTGGTTGAGACCACAGGGTTCGAAATGGCTCGGCATGATGAAGAAATCGGAGCCGGCCTCGATCCGGTGGGCCAGGGAGGGGTCGAATCCGATCCAGGCCTGGACCCGGTCAGGACGATCATGGGAGAGGTTCCCGAAATAGGTCTCCGCCCAGTATTCACCAGTACCCAACATGACCAACTGGATATCCAGTTTATCCAAAAGGCGTGGAATGGCGGCGGCGAGGACATCGTAACCCTTCTGGTTGTCGAACCGTGAAACCATGCCATAAAGCGGAACATCCGCCCGGACCGGCAATCCCGCCTCGCGTTGTAACGCAGATTTGCACTCGGCCTTGCCCTCTAGGTGATCCACATCATAGTTGAAGGGGATCCTTGTGTCGGTGGCGGGATCCCAGAAGTGCTCATCAATCCCATTGAGAATCCCAAACAGGGAATCCGCGCGGGCGCGGATAACCCCATCCAGGGCATAACCATTTTCGGGGGTTTGGATCTCCAGCGCATAGGTCGGGCTGACTGTAGTCAAAAGGGTGCTGTGGTAGATCCCCCCCTTGAGGACATTGATTTTATCATAGGCCTCGAGCTCCAGATAAGTGAAATGGCTCCAGTCGAGCTGCAGGGTGGGAAGCTCCTCCTTTAGGAACCAACCCTGGTGGGCAAGGTTGTGGATGGTCAACACCGAGGCTGCATCTCCCAGCGGTGTCTCCTCCTCCCAGGTGTTCAGATACATCGGCACCATTGCGGTCATCCAGTCATGGACATGGAAGACATCCGGATAAAAGCCGAGATACTTGCAAAGTTGGAGAGTGCCCCGTGAGAGGAAAGCGAAGCGCGCCAGGTTGTCCGTGTAACTCTCGCTTTTGGTGCCATAGATGCCTGGACGGTTGAAGAGGGCCTCGTTTTCGAGGAAGTAGATGGGGACTTCGGAGCCGGGTAGGGTACCCTCCCACACCGCGCCCCAGATCTCCCCCCAGCCCACTGGAACCCCGAGGGGATCTTTGAGACGAGTCAGTCCTTCGCGGGAGATCGAACCATACAATGGCATCACCACACGGATATCATGACCCATCCGGGCCAGGTATTTCGGTAAAGCCCCAGTCACATCGGCCAGTCCACCGGTCTTCGCAAAGGGGGTCACCTCCGAGGCGGACATCATCACCTTGAGCGGGGCTTGGGTTGAAGTATCATCAGGAGGCATAATCAGGGATCTTGCAGGAGGCGGTGATGATTGGGGAGGGGGATGGGATTGATGTCAAAACACGGTGAACCGCTTCTGGATTCCTTGCTTCCCAAAACCGAGAAAGAACTCCTTGCTGTCCGCATCTATTTCGACCTCTACAACCAAGGCCGGTACTACGAATGTCATGATGTGATGGAGGAGATCTGGCTGGAGACTCCCGGTCCCGAACGGAAGTTCTTCCAGGGCCTGCTTCAGTGTGCCGTGGCCTTGCACCACTGGGGGAATGGGAACATCCAAGGTGCACGGATTCTCTACCGCGAGGGAATCAAGAAACTACAGCCCTTCCGTCCACAATACTTGGGGGTGGATTTGGAGA
>CAYRBI010000035.1:0-8121 GCA_964422415.1 uncultured bacterium
GATGTGATCAGATGCACGGATTTCCGTGCCACCTCGCCGGTGACTACCGGGTCGCGTCCCTCATGGATCGCGGAGATCATGTCGCGGATGTGGAACTCATGCCCGGCGGTAGTGATGGCCTTGGGATCTCCATATCCTCCCCCTTTGGCATCGGGGATCTCCTCGTAGTCGGGTTCGCCATCGATGACCATCTTCTTGATGCGGATGTCCTCCAACAGGATGCTGCCCTTCTCGCCATGAATCTCGATGCGGGTTTCGATGCCGGGCTTGGCGCAGGTGGTGGCCTCGATGACTCCCTGGCCGCCCCCCTTCCACTTCACTACCGCATGGCTGACATCCTCGACCTCGATCTGGTGGCTTTGTGTGGAGGCCAGGGCATACACCCATTCCGGTTCACCCGCCAACCATTGGATGAGGTCAACCCAGTGAACCCCCTGATTCATGGTGGCTCCACCGCCATCGAACTCCCAGGTGCCACGCCATTTGGCGGAGTCGTAATACTCCTGTGTGCGGTAGTACTTAATATAGGCATCGGCGATGAGAATGCGTCCCAGCTTCCCTTCGGAGATCACCTGTTTGGCTTTGCGTGGACCCTCATAAGTCCGGAATTGAAGGATACCTCCAAGCTTGACTCCGGCCTCATGGCAGGTGGTGATCATCTCATCGATGCGTTCGGTAGTGACTTCCATGGGCTTTTCGCAGAGCACATGCGCACCAGCGCGAGCGGCCTGAAGGACCGGGTCGAGATGCCAACCGCTGGGGGTTGCCACGGTAACCACATCACAACCACCCTCTTTGACCAGCTTCTCGATGGAGTCATATACCTCCACACCGTGTTGTTCGCCAAAGCGCTGAGCGGCCTCGGTGAACTTGTCATACACTCCGGCTACCTCAGCTCCCTCAACATTACCAATCGCGCGGCGGTGAAAGTCGGCGATCACACCCACACCAATCAAACCAAATCGCATGTTGTCGTACCTCCCAATGCAGCCAATGAATGAGGATTATGGGAAGGGAATGAGGGGTTGGCAACAGGGATAAACCTATAGTGCATAGAAGGACATACATCCTGAGATTTAGGAGGAGATAGAGGATGGGCCTTCGTGCTCTTCCGGTCCTAATAAACCGTCAACATGATGAGTGTCTTGGGACGGATGATTAAGCTTTCTTGCCAAGGTGACCAGCGTTGTTCTTTTTCGAGGGCATCGAGCATGGCGTAAAGGGGATCCTCAGGCTTGGGGAGGTTGTCTTGGGCATATTCAAAGACATCATAGTGACGGTCGGGCAGACCGGTCAGATTGAGGGTCAGCGCGGAGTCCGAAAGGTTGACCGTATAAAAGGTGTAATGGCCATCACAGTCCACTACACAGGCCGCTGATAGGTCATAGGATTCAGGTGAGACGACGATCTTCACAGGGATGACCCCACGATGGGCATGTTTGGTGAAGAGACCATAACTGTAGTAGACCGGACGGATCTGCCAGCCTTTATCTTTAAATTCCCACAGCCCGAAATCCATCAGGTTTGGTCCGGGGTAGTACATCGATTGCAGGCACCACACCGAACCACCCACGAAGCCGTTGTTCATGGCCGCGATGGCCGAGTTGGCGCACAGTAGGCCATATTCGTAGGAGGGCATGGCCGCGCCCATTTTGAGTGGGTCGGTGATCTTTTGATCCAAGAACCCGATCTCATAGACAAAGGCAGGCTTGTAGACCGGCCCCACGCTGGTCTGATGGGCCGGACTACTGTTTTCACGGATGGTGGCGAGTGCACTTCTCAAGCGGTCGTTGATGATGGGGAACTGGGATAACTCAGGATACTCATGCACCGCGAAGATACCAAAGCAAGATCCGGCCAGGCTCATCGCACGGCGGAACCACACCAGCCCGCCGGATTTGTCACCCACAATGTTGACTTCAGTCAGCCCCAGCGCATCCAGCTCCGCGCGCATGAGACGGATCGCCTGGATGTAGGAATCGAAGGTTCCCCCCATACTCTCAAAGGCCAGATCTGGTTCGCCAGTGACACAAATATTCTGGATACAGCTAAACCCCTTCTCACGGATCAAGTGCCGGAGAACGTTGGCGTAGATCTTTACTCCCTTTTCAACATTGGTGGGTGAGTAAGGAAACTTGTCTTTCGGCCATCCCCAGTGGGTGTCCCCCAGGAAGACTTGCCGGCCGGCCGCTTGGTGCACCTCCAAGATCCGGTAGAGCGCACGCATCAGCTCGGTGTCATAGGTGATAGTCTCCAGGTCATGCGATGGATTGAACGAGTCCCACCATAACAACATGGCGATTACCGAGGGATTGAGTTCACGAATCCGTCCATCCCGCATGGCGATTTCCTCCTCGCTAATGCCATGCTGGAGATTGTCCGTCGTAAAAAAGAAGGGATCATCCTCAAACCCGAATCCAATGAACTCTTCCGTGATTGTTTGGTTGGAGACCTGCACATTGATCGCCTTGCCTGAGGCGGAGTAGAGCTGCTCGGTCTTGCGGACATGGATATCATCGAACCAGGCCTTACCAGTTCCTTGCAGTAGGAGAAGCAGGCGGACCGTGTCGATTCCTTGTGGGATAAACAGGGTGCAACGGACTTGGGTCCAGTCCTCGGTGCCGGTGATACGTTCTGATTCGGAGGAAGCGATCCGGTCATGGGGTGGTTTGGGATCGACTGTCCCAATGGAGAGCGAGGCCCCCACTCCTCCGGTTACATTCTCTGTGCGGACTAGAGCGGTGAATTCATAGATTTCGCCCTCACGCGCGCCGGAAAAATCATGGTGATACTGGTAGAATCCAACTGGAGCTGTAGCCGGGACTTCAATGAGCGCACTGGGTTGGCTAGTTTTGCTTAATGGACTTACCGAAAAGGTGGCTGTGGCGCCTGCGATACCGGTGGGAATGGAGGTTGACCAGACAGAGTAGGGCAGGGGGGTGGTTTGCCAATCTCTGAGACTATCCGTAGGGATCGCATACCCATTACCAAGCAAAACAAACGCGCTGACTAACCACGCAACATGAAGGGCGGCCGGGTATCCCATTCTTATGACTTGAATCGGGGGCGTATCCATGGGGAGGAGATGCTAGCCTTTTTCCGTGATGCTATTCTTGCTCTGAAACCAGCGGGAAAGATAGAGGCTTTTTTCGTTTTAAATAGAAAAGATGGAGCCTCTCCGCATGTTGTTCATGCTTCGTATGTTGTTCATGCTTCAGCATGTGGGCCACTCCGCACTCTCCCATACGAGGCCCACATGCTGAAGCATGAACAACATACCAGAAAAAGGAACATGGTAGATATGACTCTAACAACCCCACCCATCGCTATCACCCAAGGTGATCCCGCAGGGATTGGCCCGGAGATTTGCCTTCGGGTACTCAGGGATGAACAGGTGCTCCAGTGTTGTCAACCAATTCTGATCGGTGACCAGAACGTCTTGAGGCAGGTTTCCGCACTGTTAGGAATACCCTTCACGGCGCGGGTGGTGAGTAGCGGGGAGGTGTTGGATGGTGCGGCTATGGCCACAGGTGAGCCACTGATGATCGATTGCGCGATGATCCATGAACCAGTCGAACCAGGCCAACCTTCACGGTTGGCGGGCGAGGCCTCTTACCGCTATATCGAACTGGGCATCGAGGGAGCCATGGGTGGACTGTTCGGTGGGGTGGTGACCGCGCCGATCACCAAGACCACATTCCATATGGCGGGTATCCAGGAGCCGGGTCACACCGAGATCTTCGCGCGCCTGACTGGGACCAAGGACTATGCCATGATGCTCTACAGTCCCCGGATCGCGGTCTCCTTTGTCACCCTTCACCAATCCCTGCGCAGTGTCCCAGACTCGCTCACCGTGGAGGGAATCCGCCGTGTGACCGCGTTGACTGGCCGTACCCTGCGGACCCTGCGTGGGAAGGAGCCGAAGATGGCTCTATTGGGGCTCAACCCTCATGCCGGCGAGGAAGGACTCTTTGGGAACGAGGACCGGGAGATCGTGGCCAAAGCAGTGGAACAATGCCGGGAAGAGGGGTGGGATGTCGAGGGGCCGGTCCCGCCGGATGCCGCTTTCATGCCCCATGCCCTCAAGCGTTTCGACGGTCATGTGACCCTCTACCATGACCAGGGTTGTATCCCCTTCAAGATGATTTCGATGCACGATGGGGTGAACCACACCATGGGGTTGCCCATCATCCGTGCCTCAGTCGACCATGGCACTGCCTACAACATCGCCTGGCGGGGGGAGGCCTCGCACTCCAGCCTGGTCTCGGCGATTGAATTGGCGGCACGATTGGCGGTATCGGGGCATGGACGTTGGAAAGGATGATTCATACGTAGGGACATGATGAATCGCACCCTTACTCCACCTTTGTCATGGGCGATTGGTGAAGCAGATTAGGGACTGGAGAAAATATCCGGACTTATAGTCTGATTTTGATGTAGTCCGTGAGGTATCAACTAGATTGCAAGCAATTATTAGTATTCGCAATAAAATCAAATAATTGAGATGACAGGTAAAACGTTTACTAAAAGCATTGCTAGAAATTTTTAATTTGACGCTGGAGATTAGTTTTAGGACACTCCCCTTCAAGGCACCAGATGGTGCCATCTATTAGAGGAGGTAGGTCCTATGCTAAAGCGTTTCGCGTTCCTCGGATCTGTCTTGCTTCTGTGTGTCTCGCCCTGTTGGAGTACTGCTTCATGGACTACGGTTTCACCTATTCCTACGGTTGTACCTGATTGGACAATGCCATTTTCAGATCTTTGTAGTCAGGCTGTAGCATATACCTACGGTGCTGGCAACTCTCGAATTGGTCTAGTAGACCAATACGACCTGATCGATATGGATTCAACGAAAGGAACTACGCCATCTCCCCTGATTGTATATGCGATAGTTACACCAACAACTCTAAATACAAATCCCATTATGAGTGCTACAATATCGTTTATAGTGGAAAATATGAGAACTGGTACTTCAACCACTCTCATGAGTGAACAATATGAACATCTTCCAGGTTTTTGTCATGACTGTTGGGGAAAATGTGGTGAATCGTGTCCGCCTTGCCAACATCCAGAGGCCTCATTTGTTGATATAGTTGCCTCTGAGACACTTGAAAATGGAAAGGGTGTTTATTATGTCTTGGTGGGATGGATCAAGTCACTGAATGATGAAGGAGATACTCCTTACATGTATGCAAACTTATACAAGGTTCTTGATGATCTGACATTCACACAGCTGAAATCTTATGAGATTCAAAATCATAATTATTGTGATGGTAATGGCGATTGTCTCTATTATGCATGGTGGGATGGTGGTGCTGTAGCAGTACAAAGGCATTCAAATTCTGACCATGTATATGTATTCCTATCTTATTCAAGTAGTGTACCCTCAAGCGGTTGTATTGCTGATATATATCCAAGCGTTGATAGTTCGTATGAAGATATTCTTTGTAATGCTGTGGACGATTTGGCTGTCACCAACCTTCCTTATTCAGGATCTTCCAATGGTTATTACCAAATTGATATGCAATCTCCCTACAATACAGAATCGGAAACGGAACTGTCGGGTGATTATGCTATGATTACATTCAGAGTACATAATTATGATGGCTCCGATTTGGGTCTTTACACGGCTATGGTGAATTTCGCTTCTACTGGTGGTGGTTCTCTTTCCTATGTAACAGCTCTTGATACTGCAGCAACTGTTGGTTCAGCGAGGCCAAGGATTACCACGAATCCCAATTGGGATTCGGATGGCTATCTGGCACACGTTGTTTGGAACAAATATTACTTAACATCATACATCCGGAGATGGAAAGCCCTTTATTCTGATACTTGTGATTGGGACGATATTGAGTGGGGTTCTTCAATGAATTGGCCCTCTACACCACTTCAAGCCGGTGGAGATTATGGTCAGAAGGAATTCGACATTAGCTTGCCGTATAAAACATCTCAGAAGCCATCCATCATGTCTGAAGGATTAGGTGGAGCGAGAGCCGGCTCGTCTTATCCCGCCGAATTCCCCATCGAATTTTCGAGTACATGTGGGTATCCGATCCTAGCTGTTGAGCGTGGCAATACCACATTGAACAGAGTTTTCGGATTATGGGGGGATGACTCAAACGATGTATTTCGTGCACGCCGTCTCGGTGGAATCGATGTGGACCTAACCAGCCTCGAGTCCACGACTCCCCAGGCCATTACCGGTGAATCAGCTCGTGTCTTCTCATTTGAAGTGAGAGAAGGTTTTGCTGATATTGTATTTAAACAGATCAAATTGCAAGTAGATGGTTCATACGGTGATCGACTCAGCGATAAAGTCACGAGCGCAACTCTGTGGCTTGACCGGGATGAAAATGGGTTGTTTTCCACTTCTTTAGATTCACCCAGCATCGCTTCTGGTGCCATGACTTACTATTCTGGCGCGCCAGACCTACTCACTTTTACTGTAAATGGTTATTTCGATAGCACATCCGCTTCGCTAAAAGAAAGAGCGCGATTCTTTGTGAAGTTTGACTTCGATGACAAAGAGATGGATGATGGTGATTCATTCCAGGTAATTCTTTACCCTGGAACTCTCGATGGAGTCACGGGAATCTCGGCTCAGACCAAAGCAACCGTCTATTCACCAGCCTCTACGGATCCTCTCATATATGCGGTTGAGGGGCTACGGGATTATCTTACTGGCGCGGAATATGAATGGACACATTAACACTCATTCCTAAACTGCGTTGAAAGCCCAAAGGGGGCTGCGGGATCTTCTCGCAGCCCCCTTACTGTGTACTTTCGTTATCCTTCATATTGGCAGAAATCTATTCTCTCCTGTTGATTCGTTTTCTTACTCCACCTCCGCCATCGGCAGCTTGGATCTTGGATTCGGATAGACCCGCAGTTCCCTTGGTTCCACGATGAGATCGAGGGTCTCCATCACCACTGCTCCAAGCAAGGCATAGAGCTTCCCGTCAGGATATTCCGTATCCGGAGAGTGGTGTTGATGACTCCCATGGATTAACACCTCTGTTTTCATATCCTTACTCATTAAGCTACCAAAGCAAAGGCCCCGGAAGCGAACCCCCGGGGCCTTGATGTGTTGTCGTGTGGCTGGCAGGTAAAACCTACCCTACATTTTATTCCCCTTCTTGGTTGTACTTGGCATACGAACCATCAGCCAAACGAACATAGACTCCGCAACCATTACAAATGGAATAGCCGCGTCTCCATTCACCCGTGGTTTTATAGATATCACCCGCGCTAACAGTACCATTGGTGGGGGAGTATATTCCAAGAGATAACGCATATGGGAACTGGTCGTTTCCCCCTCCAGCAGGCCCCCCCCATGTATCGTCATCCGCATTAGGCCCAATGCTGAGCATTAAGTAAGCGTGGACACAACGGTTTGAACCCCAGGATCTCAACAGCTTATTCTTGTAAAGGAGCTTGGTTGAACCTGCGGTTCCGCATTGGCCACCCTTTCCATCAAACGAACCCAGCTCATCCGAACCCGATCCGCCCTCATAATAAAATGCACGGTTCCTCGCTACGCCACCAGCCACATAACCTCCTGTTGTCACCTGTGAGCCCCACGGATCCATGGGCAGTTTGGAGAGGTATTTGATCGGGCTGGTCAGCTGAGTGTAGCCATCTTGATCTTTGGCTTCGGGGTGCGGCCAGACGGAGTCATGGTCACGCGGGTAGCCGCCGAAGTCGAGCCGGTAGGACTCCATTCCCACCATATAAGCCTTCATTTCTCCTTTGGCTTTGGCGACCTTGGCGCGCTGCTGAGCCTCCAGGAAATTCGGGAGCGCGATGGAAATCAAGATGAGGATGATGGCAATGACGATCAGCAGCTCGATCAGGGTGAAGCCATGGCGGGTTGTTTTGGGTAAATATAACATCTCTTTCATTGGGTAATTCGCTCCATTTCCTCTTGTACTCCATGTAAAGGCGGTTCCATGGACCAGGATACCGCTCTTCTTGCTGAGTTTTACCGTTTTATGTGTGCCAAGCAAGGGGTAACCGTATTTTTTTAGCAGGTTTTTTAAGTGCCGGTCCCTTTTTTTTCTCCCTCACCCTTCTCCCCCAAGGGACGGGGTGAAGGGAGATCGTATAATATCCTATCGGCTT
>CAYRBI010000035.1:8221-17109 GCA_964422415.1 uncultured bacterium
AGTACTGGCTCCACTCCTCAACCGGGGTGAGACCTTCAACATACAGACAGAAGTTGTCGATCGCCCAGAACCAGTCATTACCAGCGTTGTAGAGATCCCACTTGACCTGTAGGGTCGAAGCAGCAGTCAGGGCTGGGACATCCAGCTGAATGGTGCTGTTTTGGACATCGCCACCGTCGTTGTCTCCACCGCCATCAACCTCAAGGACTCCCTCGCAGCAGTAGTGCAGGAGTTCTTGGTCGGCTCCGCCATTACGTGAGATCCGGACAGCCGCTTCTTGTGGATTCTCCTCACGGTAGTGGCTGTCGAAGATAATGTACGACTTGGAGTTGGCCGGAATGTTGAAGACCGGGGAAAGCAGGACGCTGTTGAAGTTCGGATCATCGCCACCACCCGCGGGTGCGCCATTGGCTTTGCAGTCATCCCACTCATCCGGATCCGCAATGGCGAAGACACCACTTGACAAGGTGAAGTTTGCCCGATCCTGGCCGTCCGCATCGGTCCAGAAACTCATCGTCGAGAAGCTCCAGCCTTGCCACTCGATGGTGCCGACAACTTCACCCATAAGTGAGTTGTCAATGCTCCAATCTGTTGGAGTCTGATGGGTCCAGCCCATCACCCCGGCGGCGATACTAGTCGTGCAGGTGGCCTCAGAGGCCGCCGGCAGAAGGGCCGAAGAGAGATCATTGAAGTCCTGGCAATAGAGCTGCCCCGAGCCATTCGGTCCGGTGACCGCGAAGGCAAAGGCGGTGCCATAGGGACCAGGGACTCCATCCGCGGCGGTGACATGACGAGACCTGACCAAGTAGGAGCCGGCGCTCTGGACTCCAGTGATGGAGAAGCTCGTGAGATCTCCAGATGAAACCCCACCACTGAAAAGTGGAGTGGCGAAGTCGCCTGAATCACGGATTACCTGGAATTCAGTCTTGCCATGGGTTTCCGATCCAGCGGGAGCAAAGGCGGAGGTCTTGAATCCTGGCAATCCCGTGCTGGATTTGGCCTGATCCATCGTGAAACTCGAGACCGTATTTGTGGTGGTGGGTGCTCCTGGAGCGGAATCGCCCTGTTTGGCGGTCACCTTGACATTATCCACACACCAGAACCACCGGTCAGCAGGTCCGGTATAAGCGAAACGGAACTTCGCTTGGGTGAAGCCGCCCATTCCATAGACTGGGACCACATGTTTGGTGTAGATCGTTCCGTTTTGAGGGTCTGGTTTGAACTGGTAGGTCCAGACCGGAGTTGAATTCCAGGTGGCGCCATTATCGGTACTCATTTCCACCCGTTCATTGGCGGAGCCATCGGGAAGGATTTCCGAGTCAAAGAAGAGAAAGACAATGTTGTATCCGGTGGTGTTGAACGCGGGAGTGATGAGGTATTCGAGGTCCGGGCAGTTGTCGGGGTCTTCATCCGAGTCATACATGGCATATTCGGTGTCCAGACGGTTGAGACTCCGGGCGCCAAAACCAGCTTCCGTATAATGACGGAGGGTGTTGCCCACCTGCCAGGGGTTCTCATTGCAGTTCGTCTCCATGACCCAAGTGGCGGGAACGCTTCCAGCGGCGACACCGGTGAAGGTTTGAGCCGCCATGAGGACTGTGGTTCCGGTGGTTCCATAATCCACATCGTCAACGAGGACATCGTCAATCAGGATGTACATGTCATCAGCGGCGCCGCGGGCGATGAAACGTACCTTGACAGCGGCCTTGTTCGCGGCGGTGGTGGTGATATTGAGGTCATACACCCCAAAGACACCATCCGCGTTGGTTTCGATGGGATCAGGAGTACCATAGAGTCTGGCGGGAGAAACACGCTGCTCCACCATGGTCCAGGTAGTGCCATTCCAAACCCAAACCTCGAAAACAGTACCATCATCGCCTTCGTTATCACCCTCGAAATGGCAGGAGAAGTGCAGATACACATTCGAGGCGCCCGAGGTGCTGAAAGACGGGGAGGTGATCGCGTAACCGAGATCGTAGTTCCCGTTGTCAGTACTCGCGGCGGCGGCTGAGTCGGACACGATTGACTGCCCGGTGGTGGGATTTCCATCCCTGCCGGGTGGATTGGTGCGGTTCTTGATGGTTGAATTCAGACTCCAATCGGCATTTTCGGCGGCAGTGTAGTCACCTGCCACACCCCCTCCGACGGCGCCACCCGCTGTGAACAACTCATCCAGGTTGGCTTGTGGCCATGCTGCCCACAACTGAGCATTGGTTGTGTACGAGTTAAAATCATCCTGAAAGTACGTTGTAGCAAGAACAGGTGAGACAAAGGAAAGGACAAAAAGAACTGCAGCAGACAAAACAACTGACATACAAACACCACTTCTACCCATGTGTTCACCTCCTGTAAGATTTGTGTTAGGACTATAGCTTTGGGGGGATGTCCTGTCAACCAAAAAACCTGATCTTTTTCTAAGAAAAAACGTATACGTTGATCTTAGTCGCGGGCTTTCGTTCATTCCCGAGTTCTCCTCTTTTTCTTTATTAGTAGGCCAATAAAAAGGCTAAATATTGTGATTGATTTAAGATTCAATCATGGCATCTACCGGTTTCTACGACCCACTTATCCACCAGTTCACACCAGAGGTGTTAGGGGAGTTTGAGGAAGAGTTGATTTGTTTGTGTGAGGATGGTGAGGATTGGGTTAACAGGGGAGCCCGTTCGGAGTTCTATAACTCAGCGTGCATGGACAACCTAAAGGTTGAACTCCAAACGGGACTCCCAGCCGATTTCAATTCTCCGGTATCGCCACCCGGTTGACCGAGTTCGAGTTCCGGTCTGTGAACCACAGTTTCCCGTCCCGTCCCACCGCAACACCGACAGGCTCGCTCTTGGGGCCGCCGATTTCGAAGTTACGGGCGGATTTGCCGCTTGGGACATATATGCGGATCATGTTCTTGCGCGACATGGAGAGGACGATATTGCCATTACTCAGGAAGTCGATATGGGGTTCCATGCCGACCTTGTCCGCATTCCACCCCGGCACCATCCAGGAGTTTCTGAACACACCTTGCGGAGTGAAGACCTGAACCCGTTCATTGCCGGTGTCGCAGACATAGAGCATTCCATCGGGACCAAAGCGAAGGCCAACGGGTTCGTTGAGTTCGCCCTTCCGCATACCGTTACCTCCAAACTGAGAGACCTTGGCGCCATCCTGTTCGAAGACCTCGATCTCACAGGGGCCGGTATCCGCCACATAGACCTTCCCATCCGGTCCGACCTCCACACAACGGGGGCCATAGAACTCAGTGGTCCGTTTGGTTCCCTCGGGTCCACCGCTGCCCCAGGACAAGAGGTAATTTCCCGCGCGGTCAAACTTGACGATGCGGTGCCCCCAGGTGTCCGAGACATAGGCGTTGGCTTGTGCATCGAAAGCGATGTTGCTCGGACCACCAAAGCGGGGATCCACGGTGAGCTTGCCGACACCGGCTTCCGGACCACCATAGGACCTTACAAAGGCTCCGGCGTCATTCATCACCACCACCCGGCCATTCAGACTATCCACGACCTGTAGATTTCCCTCAGGATCGAACCGTAGCCCGCGTGGGGTGCTAAAACGGAGCGCCTGGCCCTCGGGACCCTGCAGTTTCAACTCAGGCGACAGACGCCGTGGAGCATCCAGGCTGCCGGCTGGCGCCTGCAAGGGTTCGAGTGTGGGCATGCACTCCTTACGGATGTAGACATACCCATACTTGGGATTGATATCGCTCCAGCGTTCACGGTGGAAGAAGTAGTTCCAGAAGAGTAGGCGGAAAGGTTTGCCCTTGAATTCAGTGTTGTTGTAATAGGCCTTGATGTTCTTCCACAGGTTTGAGCCACCCGGAAAATCGGCTTCATCCATCGAGTTTTCAATCCAGGCGCCGCGGTGAAGGTATTTCCGGTAGAAATACTTGTCGCCCAATTTGGCGCGCATCTCAGTGAAGGTGGAATCATCGCCGAACTGGACCATCGCCTCGGCGCTGGCGGTCTTGAACATGTGGTGCTTGAAATGGCGGAAGTACCAGGGGAAAGGCCATTCGACTTCATTCTCGGTGGCAACTGGGAAATCTTCGTAGAGACCGGTTTCCTCGGCCAGACGGTAGACTAGTTTAACCATGTCGCGGACATCACGGTCAGCCTGCTGCTGTGAAACCAGTTCAGCGGTGTTATCCGCCCAGTTCAGATTTACCTGGAGCTGGACCTTGAGGGTAAGCAACAGAAGCGGTGTGACCACCACCGCCGTGGCCAGACGGAACCAGCGATTGGTCCAGACAGACCAACCCCACCCCAGTACCCCGCCGGCAACCATGCACCAAGGGATCGCCTGATGGAATCCGAGCCAGGGAGCCTTCTCGTGGAGGTATCCATAGATGATCGTGTTGAAGACTGTCATCCAGATCATCAACAGGAAGAAGGGTGAGAAGGGGCCAGCTGGCTCCATGGTCTTGGTGACCGGTTCAGCGACCTGGAGTTTCTTGATCAATACCGCCACGGCCGCGATGAGCACCCCAAAGAAGGCGATCAAGAGGAAGGCGAATTCATAGATGATCATCCGCGCGATGTAGAACCAGAATGGCCCAAACAGACGGTATTCACCGAGCTGGTGACCAAACCAATACTCGATGTAGTCATAGATACCCTTCTTGAGGCCTGGAGGGTTGGCGAACATCTGAGTAAAGAGGAAGTAGTAGACCAGAAGTACGATCCCAATTGCGCTCAAAATCGTTACCCAAGGAGCCGCGATCCTCACCAGTGGAGAGGCATTGGGATTCTCTTCGGTGCCACGTAGGCTTGAATAACGCACCATCTCAAAGGAGATCCATAGGATCACCGCGATGGCGAAGGGGACAAGGCCCTTGGCGAGGATGAAACCGAACATCAGCAGCCACAGAACCCCCGAGACGATTAAAGGTATGGCTCCCTCAGGCAGGCCAAGGGGAGCTGGGGGTGATGGTGGCGGAGCTGTCTCGGCCTCCTTCTTCTTGGTCACCTTCACGGGTTGCTGGGGTTTGGTTTCACGGAACAGGAAGAAGCGCAGGAACTCCAATGCCGCGATAAGACCAAAGGTTGCCAGGAACGAAACACAGATGTAGGCCCACTTCATGGAGGCGCGTGTGGGATCGGTGAAGAAACGTGTTTGAGCCTTGATCTTGGCCGCCAAGTCCGGCCCTGAGAGGGAAAGCTTCTCCATCACAAAGGCATTCTTGGCGATATCCACCAATCCGCCCACAAAGTTGTGTTGCTTGGGGTCGACACGGTAATCAACCGCGACGAAGGTGAAGACAAAAAAGCTGAAGCAGCCATACAGAAGGAGCAAGACAATGAAGGGATACGGTGCGCCGAACCAACTCTTAAATTCGGGTTTTCCAAACCGGATCAAACGGATAATCCCCCAGGCCACCGCGAAGGCTCCCAAGGCAAAGCCATAGATATAGGAAGACTCCTTCATGCTGTACCCGATGATCAACGCCAGTACACACAACAAGAGGTCTTTGGTTTTCTTCTCCTTTAAGAAGATCGCCCCATAGACTGCCACCGCGAAAAATGCGGTTCCCACGTTCACATCCTCCCGGGCGAACCGGGAATAATAAGTGATAATCGGTGAGAGAGCTGCCGCCCCCAACATCCCGATGGCCATGGGAACTCCTACGATTTTCCGGCACTCCCAGACCAGGAAGAGTAGGATCATGCCCATGATGGCAAAGGGAACACGTGCAGTGTAATCGGAATCCCCCAGCAAGAAGTAGATCAAGGCCGAGAAATGGTAGAGAAAAGGACCGTGATAAACTGGGTCATAGCCGAAGGTCACATCGTTGTTCTGTGGTCCACGGAACCGGCCCTCGGTGGCGAGTTCATAGGAGTAGAAACAGTGGATCGATTCATCGTGATGAAATGCTTTTTCGCCTAGATTCCAGAAACGGGTGAAGAATCCAAAGGCGAAGAGTGCGAAGACCAGGTACTTTTGCCAGGGTTTCAAGATGAAAGCAGCCTCCTTGAAGAAGAACAAAGAAGATAGCAATCCTGAGAACAGATAGTCAACGCCGCCTTGCATTTGGGGCTAAAGATCCTTCCCCCTTGCATGTTCCAGAAAACACCCTAGGCTAGACTGTTTACATGAGGAACTGTTAACGACGGAGGTTATTTGTGAACACGAAGTTGAAAGGCTCCATGGTGGCGATAGTCACCCCCATGCAGGGCGGTAAGATCGACTATAAGTCCTTGGAGACATTGTACAAAATCCATGCAGCGGCGGGCACTGACGCCGTGGTCATCTGTGGGACAACAGGCGAATCAGCGACGATGACCCATGTGGAACACCGGGATATGATCGCCCATGCGTCCGCGTTCTTCCGGGCAGAGCTACCCGGTAGCGCAACAGCTCTCATCGCGGGGACCGGAAGTAATTCTACCCATGAAGCAGTCTCCTTGACCGAATTCGCCGTCGAGAAGGGTGTGGATACGGTTTTGGTGATTACCCCTTACTACAACAAACCGACTCCTCGTGGCCAGGTAATCCATTACAAGGAAATTGCTCGCGCCGCGGGCAAAACGGCGGTAATCCCCTATAATGTCCCCAGCCGTACGGGCTTGAAGATGACGTTGGAGACCATCCTTGAACTGGCTGAAGTTGAAAACATCACCGCCATCAAGGAGGCATCTGGCGACCTGATCATGATCAGTGAGATCGTACGCCGTGCCCCCGCGGACTTCGCGGTGTTGAGTGGCGAGGACAATTTAACCTTCCCGATGATGGCACTCGGCGCGACGGGTGTGATTTCGGTTACCGCCAACCTGGTTCCGGAAGACATCAAGAAGATGATCGATCTGTGCCTGGCGGACCGTTTCACCGAGGCCCGGACTTATCACCAGAAGGTGTTCAGTCTGACTGAGGCACTGTTTTGTGAGACCAATCCCATACCGGTGAAAACCGGTGTGAACATGATGACGGGTTCTCCCGCGCCAGGGGGATTGACCTGGCCAGATGCTGGTGAACTCCGTCTCCCACTGTGTGATATGCGGACAGAGACACAAGCCAGACTCCGTCGTGAGATGGAGAGACTCGGACTAACAAAACAGACGAAGGCGGGTTCTCGATGAGATTCTTTCGCCCCCTCGCGGCAGTCCTCATTCTTGGTCTTTTCGCGGGTGGTTGTAGCTTCTTCAAACGCGATTTGAAGAGCAGCAATGAATCGGCGGATGCGGGCGGTGGAGCTATTGCGCAGAAGGACTCCACCGCCGAATCTGGACCATCCGAGGGGGTTGTTGGGCTCGAGAAAGCTCGTGAAGACTCATTTGAGTGGGAAGACAAGAAAGGGAATCTCTCGGCAAAGTCCGCTCCCGCCGCGGATTTGCCTGTGCCACCACGTAATCCTGAAAAGCAAAACACGGAAGCGGTGGGATCCAGTGATGTCTGGTCCAAGCCGGGAGTGAGCACACCTCCGAAGGAAGTCTCCGAACAAGTCGCTGATGCCATGTCATCACCCACCATCGAGGGACCAGCGATTGAACCGGCTCCCACGGGAAAGCCACTCAGTGGAGGAATGAGTATCGATTCACCGGGCATCAGCTCTCAGCCATCGACTTCGACCAACCCCATTACACAGACCAGCCCCTTGGAATCTCATGCCGAGACCAATTCATCTCAAGGATCTGACTCACTGACTCTGCGTTCCTCCAGCTCCCCCCCATCTGGGATCATGGGGGCTCCGATAGGAACACCTTCCTTTGAGGATTCTTCATCCTCTTCAGGTTTTCAAACGATCACGGATGATGCGAGCCAATCGCAGCTGTCACTCCAAGCAAAACCTCCGGTAAGTTCCACGGTTGAGGATTTGTCGCGTGAGACAGACCGTCAGGCGCTCAATCTCGCACGCGCGATCAGTCCCACCTCATCGAGTGGAAATGCTGGTTCAGGTTTGTCGAATGCATCCTCCAGCGCCACACCGGGTTTCCAACCATCCGGTTCAGGAAAATCCATTGAATCCAATAATGGTCCAGCCTTAGGAGAAACGGGTCCCTCTTCCACCCAGCTTCCGGCAGCCACCTCGCCGCAGTTCCAGGCCGAACCGGAGGGGAATCTTCTCGCCATGGCTAACAAGGGGAAGGTGAGTTCGGACTCTTCGCCCGCTCCCGCGGCAGCTCCCACATCAGGACCACTACCAGATGCCAAAACCTTGAAGGATCAGGGGATTCAACAATATAAAAACAAGCAGTTCGACCAAGCCACCCAGTCTTTCAGGCAATACCTCTCGGCCTACCCAGATGAGGATCAGGAAATCGAATGGAGGCTGGCGCAGTCTCTGTTCCTGGGAAACCGGTGGGGTGAGGCGGAGCGGGAGTTCGATAAACTGAGAGGCTCGCCACGGCCCGAGTTCCGTGCCGATGCCATCTTGAAGCTCGGGATGATTGATCAGAAGAGGGGTAATGTAGAAGGAGCGCGGGAGCAATGGCGGCGGGTGGTCGCGGACTATCCGAAAACCGATGCCGCCACGCGCGCCTCCAAACTTCTGGCGGGAACACCTTGACGCGGCCGTCTTCTCCTTCACCTCTGCGTTCCATAATTGCACTCATCGATGATGATGAGGACCAGCGGGTTTTGCTCCGCCATTCTCTTGAGTTACGCGGCTATCAAGTCCTTGAATTCCCCACTTCAGAGTCGGCTTTGGGGTGGGAGAACAGTTCAGGGCATGGTAATCCGCCCTTAGCGGATGCCGATCTGATCCTCCTTGACATCAACTTACCCGGACTTTCGGGGGTCGAGACCCTTCAGTTAATAAAGGAAACTCCCCGTCTCCGTAATATCCCCGTGGCCATGCTGACCGCCCAAAGAACCGCTGAAACAGTGCTTCAGTGCATCCGTTCGGGAGCGGCGGATTATTTTGTAAAACCGTTGGACTTTCCCGAGGT
>CAYRBI010000035.1:17209-41074 GCA_964422415.1 uncultured bacterium
CCCTTCGATGGCAGGGATCGTCTGGCTCTTTTCACCGCAGCTGAATCGACTCTTTCGGATGTACCACCAGCACGTGTTCCAGTCCAGGAATCCGAGGAACCAGTATATTTGAAGAATATCCGCTGTGCCGGATGCGGACACCATTTCTCCTATCCTAGGATTTCGATACGTAAACTCAAACCAGTCTCGCGTGAGAGTGATCTACGCATGGTTTTTGAGGATTACGACCCCATGTATTACGGGGTCGTGTCTTGTCCGCATTGCGGAATCACCGGCTTCGAGCATGAGATTGCTGCTCTGCGTTCTTTAGACCCCCCAACTTTTGGCTGGCGTTACCAGCCCCGGGATCTGCATGCTCCAATCACCAAGCCGACTCAAACAGTCGTTCCGGAGGAGTTGGCAAAGTGGCTCTCGCCGCCCTTCGAGGCTTGGCAAGAGCGTGAACGGGAGTCTTCAATACCTCATCGTTTATCGGATGAGTTGAAAAACCGTGATGAGCTGATCATCCAATCCCGTCCCGTCGAAGCCTTCAGTGTCACCCGTCAGATGGCGTTGGCACGTTACCTCCTCGCAAGGGAAACCTACCGGGTAGCGGGAGGATCACCTTTACGGCGGGCGCGATTGGCCCATCGGATCGCCTGGCTCCATCGTATTGGCGAGGAGAAGACCCTCGAGCGCCGGTATATGCAGGAGGCGCTGGGTTTCTACCTGACAGCCTTTCACTTCGAGGACTTGAGCGAGGCACGGCCGACCGAGATTGAGGTCTTTTATCTTCTGGGAGAATTGTCTTTCCGGCTGGGTAAAGACGCTTATGCGGTAGCGATCTTCGAACGCCTGTTACGTGATCCTAGGCTGGAGGGGAATGAGGCCTTCCTACGCATGATCCGCCGCCGTTGGTATGAGGCCAGACATGAGGAGCCAGAAGAACAGTAAGGACTCTTCAGTCAGGATTCCTGCCCATGACCAAACCACATAAAACCGAAGGTCTCGACCCACTGACAGGGAATCTAGTGGAAGCTCTCCATGTGGAGCGTGGACCATGGGCACGTCTGCGCCGTCATTTTTTCGCGGGGCTTCTGGTGGTCACCCCTGTCGGACTCACCGTATCGATCGTGGCCTGGCTGGTCAATTTTGTGGATGGTAATACCCGGAGCTTTCTGACTTCGTTGTTGTCCCGGTTTGGATTGGATTATGGTTTCTTCCTATTTGGTCATCAGTATTCGGTGGTTCCCTTTGGGTTTGGCATTCTGATTGTCTTTGTGGGGATCTGCTTCACCGGGATGGTGGCTGGGAATTACATGGGGAGATGGTTTCTGCAAAGGGTGGATGGATTGGTAGCACGGGTCCCGGGAGTGAACTGGATCTACAGCGCCGCAACTCAAGTCAGCCACGCGTTTTTGAATCGAAACAAGAAGTTATTCGAGGGAGTTGTGTTTGTTGAATTCCCTAGCCCAGGTTTATATGCCATTGGCTTTGTCACTGCTTCACGCATCCCCAATCCAGGTAGACCTGGCGCGGGGTATGTCAACACGGTTCTGATTCCAAAATCGCCCAATCCCACCTCTGGGTATCTGCTCCTCATCCCGGAGGCGGAGTGCATCCCCTGTCCAATGAGTGTGGAGGAAGGAATGAAGGCAGTCATCAGCGGTGGCATGGTGCTTCCAGCCTCGATACGTGAGGGCAACTCTCCGCCACTCTCACCCACCGAGGCCACTCACCCTGGGTGACAAAGTGATGGAGCATCTCTGGAGGCATTGGCAAGAATGTTCCGTGGCCACCTTCTTCCAGACCTATGAGTGGGCCTGCCTTCTCTCACGCCATTTCCCCTTTCTCGAACCCGCGCCACTCGCTGGAGAAGGCTGGTTCATCCCCTTGATGCGCCACCGGCGCTGGGGGTGGTTAAGTGACTCACTCTATGGAATGCCCTTCATGACCCCCGGCGGAGTACTCCGTGACCATGAACTCGAGGAGCGGGAATGGATCCATCTCTTCGAGGCGCTTCGCCGCCGGTGGGTGGGGACCATGGCCATTGTGCTCACCCCAGAAAACTCGGCGCCACCACATGAGGGATTCTCCCAGGAGACTCTCACCACTCATATTGTCGACCTCTCGGGTGGTTGGGATGCGGTCTGGTCGCGTTATGACCGGAAAGCACGCACCGCAACACGCAAGGCCGCGCTTCTGGGAGTCACCACCCGAGTTGGCAAGGGTGAACAGGATGTCCGTTGTCATTGGGAGATAGTCCGCTCTCATTTCACCGACTGGAAACCAGAACCGGAACCTACTTTTGATTTTATTCGTGATGCCGCTCTTTCAACGGCGGGTAGGCTCTACCTCGCGGAGCATGAGGGACAGGTGGTGGGATCGGTGCTGGTGTTGGCTTATGGCCAGGAGGTCTTCTTCTGGCAAGGAGCACGGCTCCCCCAATCCAGGTTGCCGGGCTTGACCAACCTTCTCTACTCACGGGTGCTTCAGGAGGCTTGTGAGCAGGGTTACAGAAGAGCCAATCTGGGAGCTAGCTTGGGGATCGAAAAGATCGAGTTCTTCAAGGATTCACTGGGAGGCCGCGCAGTCCCCTATACAGTCCTGAAACGGGTCCATCCATGGTTGAGATTTCTGAAACGAGGGTAACATGAGAATCATCCTGGCTCCCAATGCTTTCAAGGAATCGTTGAGCGCGGTCGAGTTCACCAACATTTTGGGCGATACCCTGCAATCAGTGGACCCATCGATTGAGATTGTAAAGGTCCCGCTCGCGGATGGGGGTGATGGGACTTTGGAGGTGGTGGCCCAGCTGTGGGAGGGCACTGTAGAGACCTTCGTGACGGTTGATCCACTCCGTAGACCGGTTCAAGCGCCCGTGGCCTTTAACCGGGGGGGCGGGGCCGCCTTGATCGAGATGGCCACGACTAGCGGCCTGGCCCAGCTTCAGCCCACTGAGAGAAATCCACTGGAGACCACCACTTATGGCTTCGGGATGTTGATCGACCAGCTCCTTGAACGTGGAGTGAAGAAAATCTATCTCTGCATTGGCGGGAGCGCGACAGTGGATGGTGGCACCGGGATGGCGGAGGCATTGGGCTTCCACCATATGGATCATAACCACATCCCCCTCGCCGGTTGCGGTGGCAACCTGCTCAAGATTCACCGGATTATCCCGCCTGTGAAGTTGGAACGGATTCGGGAAGCTGATTTTGTGGTTCTCTCCGATGTGACCAATCCGTTGCATGGGCCGAATGGTGCAGCGTGTGTGTTTGGACCCCAGAAAGGGGCGACACCCGGGCAGGTGGATCTGCTAGACCGTGGGCTTTGTCATCTCGCGGATGTTTGGACCCGGGACCTGGGAAGGAATGTAGAAGATTTACCGGGTGCGGGTGCGGCGGGTGGGATTGGGGGGGGAGCGGTTGCTTATTTGGATGCGAGGTTAGTGCCAGGCGGCGAGTGGATCCTGGAGATGGTGCGCTTCAAGGAACTCCTGGCTACGGCGGATCTTGTCATTACGGGGGAGGGCAAACTCGACTCGACCACGCTCTCGGGGAAGATTCCCGGGCGGGTGGCGGCCATGGCCCAAGAGGCGGGAGTACGCTGTATTGGACTGTGTGGAGCCATGGATCGGGAGACTCTGGAGGACCTTCACGCAGGTGGTTTCTCGAAGGTACTCACCTTGGCCCCGGAAGGGACACCCAGAGAAGAGAGCTTCAGTAGGGCCGGGGAGTTTCTGAGGGAGAGGGGGAGGGAGATTGCGGTGTCAGTTTGAATCACGGAAAGGAGGGAGGGATTGGAAGGAATCGGAAGAAGACTGAATGATGTCCCTTTGTTTTTCACGAATTTCCACCCCTCGCCACCCAGAAGAAGTACCCCATGCTGGCGGAGCTCTTTGAAAGGCGCATATCCCACTCTCCGCTTGAGCGAACCTGAAATTCCTTGCGGCAAGAGAAGCCAGCGGGGAATCAAATTCCGATTCCAGGCATTCACGATGACCTCCCCTTGCTGATCGAGGAGGTCACCCTGGATGATGTGTGGGTTTATGGGGAGCTCAATTTATTCAGGACATGGCCAATCACTTCAGGCTGGGTGGCATCTGATGGAGGTAATGCACATCATCCAAGCAGAAATACCCATCTCCTTCACAACCACAGCCTATCAGCCCACGATAATAAACCAGATCTGTTGTATCCATTCTGGTCCCAACCCAGAATGGATCTCCGCCCCATTGGAAGATATCGCCCTCACTCTTTGTCCCATTGGTTGGGCAATAGGTGTACATGCAAGAGGTGTAGCTCATGGGTTCATAAAAGACAAGGTAACAGCTGCGGTCTGGGCCACAGGAACGGAGGTACCAAGTGGCGGAACCATAGGAAAAGGCCTTGACAGGCTCCTTTTTCACAATCCCATTCAGGTGATACGCGGCGGTGTATCTGTCCCTGAAAGGATCCTCAAGGCTAGAGGGATAGTATCTGATCGGGGTGGTCAACCAGTACAAACCGGTGTCGAATCTTTCTCCCAAGCGATAGGAGCAGCCGATTGTCTGGTCATGATGGGGTGGATATACTGCAAAATCTTGAAAGTACTCATTCATGGCGATACTCAAGCCATGCAGTTCTCCCTTGACTTTGGCGACTTTGGCGCGCAACTGCGCTTCAAGGAAATTGGGCATCGCAATTGAGATCAGAATCAAGATGATCGCGATGACAACTAAAAGTTCGATCAGTGTGAAGGCTGAGAGGCAACTCTTATTGTGCTGTTCGGCAAGACTCGATTGGTACCGTTGTGTCGACCCCATAACTAGACCCTCCTTGATGATTGAATCATGACCGGCAACAATAGGACGATGATTCCATGAAACCTTCCCCCCACCATGCATCTGGGGCGCATGGCGGGGGATATTTCCACCCAACCAATTGATAGATGATTCCAATACTACAGGCCACCTTAACGCAGACTCGGCGGCATGGTGTGGAGATACCACACATCATCTACACACTTACCCACTTTGGCATCCGTACCATATTGAATATTGGTAAAGACCCCAATCCAGTGAGGATCACCACCCCAAAGGAAGATGTCTCCTTTGCTCCATGTGCCATTGGTGGGGCAATATGAATAGGAAACCGGTATCTTATGATCCGAAACATGAGGGTTCTCATATACGCTGAACTCCTCACATCTGAAATCAGGGCCACACGAAAAGAGCACCCAGGTGACCAGACAACTCGACCAGTGCTTGGGGCTTCCTTTCCTTCTCCCCCCCATTTCGTAGGGCCAGAGAAGTCCGGAATCGGTATAAAAACCAAACGGATCCATAAGGGTTGAGGACATAAACGCGGTTGGTGTGGTTAACCAATAGAGGCCATTTGTTTCACGATCAAGTGTTTTAAAGGATTGCATGGCTGGGTAATCATTATAATCAAGGTGATAGGTTTCCAATGCAGTCTTAATCCCATGGAGTTCTCCCTTCACCTTGGCCACCTTGGCACGCAACTGCGCTTCGAGGAAATTGGGGAGTGCGATTGAAATCAGAATAAGAATAATAGCAACAGCAATCAGGAGCTCGATAAGGGTGAAAGCCGCAATTGGATACAGCCATACATAGTGGGTCTTCACCGAATGCACGCACCCGGATAACCCTGTTGGTAGCATGATCTCGCCTCCTTCCGAGACGACTTCTACCCCGGACAGAAAAAGTCCCTATGAAATATAGCTACTTCTAGCGTAAGGATGGCATTCGATTGTTTGGAAGTCAAGTTCGATACAGCGTTGACGCCAGAAATCGAACTTTTCGGGGGGGATAAATTCTTTTACTGGCATATGGTGAGTGGTCGGACGTAGGTACTGCCCGATGGTCATATGCGTGACTCCCACTTCCCTCAGCCGGACTAGGGCTTCCTCGACCTCTTCATCCTCCTCACCCATCCCGAGCATGATCCCCGATTTAGTGGGTACCTCTGGATACCGTTGTTTGATCGCACTCAGGCAGGCTAGGGTGTGATCATGGCTCCCCTTGATCCGCGCTTTGCGTGAGAGCCGGTCGACTGTCTCGATGTTCTGTGCCCATACATCCGGGAGATGATCCTGCATGGCCTCGATGCTCCGTTCTAACGAAAACTGGAAATCAGGGGTGAGGATCTCGACTTTGGTCTCCGGTACACGGATCCGCAGGCTGGCGATGCAAGAGGCGAACTGCGAGGCCCCTCCATCGGGGAGGTCATCGCGGGTGACACTGGTGATGACCACGTAATTTAGCCCGAGCTGTTGGATGGCCTCGGCCAACCGCAACGGTTCATTGGGATCGACTGGCGAAGTGGGTCCCTTGGGGACCGAACAGAAAGCGCAGGTGCGTGTACAGTTCGGCCCGAGGATGATCACAGTGGCATGGTGCTTCGACCAGCACTCCCCCTGATTGGGGCAACGCGCCTCTTCACAGACGGTCTGGAGATGGTGTTCTTTGAGGAGTGTTTTTGTACGTTGATACTCCGGGTCCATGGGAACCTTCTTCCTCAGCCAGGAAGGGAGTGGGACTCTTTGTTTAGTGGAGGTAATAATCGGCATGAATGAACACGAATACCTTATCGATGGAGGTGATCTTTTTGATTTTGGTTGTTGCGTTTTCCCCCCCACCCCAACCCTCCCCCGCCAGGGGGGAGGGAGTTGTTCGGAGTTCACACTTGAGTGTGTTTTTTTTCCTCCCCCCTGGCGGGGGAGGGTTGGGGTGGGGGGGAGTATCTTCCAAGCCTAAAAGTCTCTACATCATAGCACAAGCCCCAACACTCAGGGACTTGGCTGCGTGGGTGCAAGTAGCCTCAGGCGCGGTGATCACCTCTTTGGGGGGATGCCAACGGCTGCCAGATCCACGTGCCTTGGTGTAGATCGTTTTAAGGTCGATCCAGTGGCAGAGTTTAAGTAGCAGAAAGGCCATTTTTCGTGTGATTTTGTTTTCAGCGAGTGGTTTGAGGAGGTGGAACAGTCTCGGGAAATCGAGCATGAAGTAAGAGAGCTTCCCGATCAGGTCGATCATCTCCTTATCCTTGAGATCCAGCACGACATACCAATGGTTGTCCTCCGGGATGTCATCCACTGTTCCTTCCCACAGCCCCATATCCACAGATACCTGGGCCAATTTGGTTCCGGGATAGGGTTGGTAGAAATGGATGACCATCACATCCACCTTGCAGCGGATGTTCAGTTCAATGGTGGAGAGCGCTGATTCAACGGTCTCGCCTGGCACTCCGAACATGTTTTGAGTCAGGAGTTCGATCCCACGCTCATGGAGTAACTGGCTGCATTGGATGATCTGCTCATCGGTGATGTTTTTGCTCAGGATGTCGCAGCGAACCTCGAAGAAGCCATTCTCCAGGCCGATGACCGCACGCTTACAGCCCGTTTGAGCCAGCAGATCCGCCATCTTCACAGTCAGATTGTCAGCGCGTAAATGCACCAGATAAGGAAGTCCCACCTTTTCGGCATATAACGGCAGAAGCTTCTCAAGATAACGGTAGTTGAGCGAGAAGGTGTCATCTTGAAAGGCCATGAACCGCTTACTGAAGTGGTCGCGTAGTTCCAGGCATTCGCCGATCACATTCTCAGGAGAGCGGTAGCGGGTATATCGCCCAGCCTGCAAACCCACAGCGACATGGTTAAAGCAGAAGGAGCAGTTGTAGGGACAGCCGCGCCCCGCCATGAGATAGGCAATGGGACTGTTCCGCAGGTGTGGGAACTTGTTCATGAAGGTGTGATCCGGGTACGGGAAGGCATCCAGATCCTGCTGATATGGGCGTGGTGGATTAGCCTGGATGGAACCATCCGGCATCTTGATATGCAGGCCCGCGATGTTCCCGGGAGACTTGCCTTCCTCCAGTGCCGTCACCAGCTCCAGGAGCGGCCATTCTCCCTCACCGACACACAGGAAATCGATAGTACCGGTGTGGATGAACTCTGGAAAGAAAGAGGGATGCGGGCCACCCACGATGGTGAGGAAGTCCGGTATCCGCGTCTTGAGCAGCCGGTTGAAGGCCATATAACGGTTGTGAAGGCCAGTGGAGATGGAGTAACCCACCAGGTCAGGCCGGAATTGAACCACTGCGTCAACCGACCAGTGCTCGCGGTCACGTGGGATCTCGAAGTAGTCGACAGTATGGCCCGCCTTCTTGAGTACGGCCCCGAGGGAGGTAACCCCCAAGGGTTCCTGGCCAAAGATGATGTTATCCAGTATGAAGGCTATGCGCATCGGTTCGACTCGTGTGTCTTAATCTACCCTTTGATGATCCCGATGGCGAGGGCATTGACGGCGGGGTAGGGATCATTGTACCGGGAGTTTTCTACTTTTGAATTCTCCTCAATTTGAGGAGGATTTCTTGTCCCGGGGGATGAGGAACCAATCCAGACATTCCTCCACTTCTGTGGCCGGGGGCATCTCGCTCGTCTGTGGTGGATAGGTCTCTTCGAAGCGCCGGAGCATCTCCGCCTCCATCTTCGTAATGACTTCTTCGGACCCAGGTTTACTTGCGAGATTGGTTGTTTCGCATGGATCCGCAACAGTGTCAAAAAGGATCCGGGTCCGGCCAGGGAGAGGCCGTCCGGTCTTGTATCCATCCTCGCGTTGGCGTTTTCCGGTGGTATAGATGAACTTGTACTGGGCGGTCCGGACCATCGCCTCCTCGTTCTCAATGTACTCGCTAAAGACAGTCTCTCTTCCCACCGCGTGTGTATCATCCAGGAGGGGAACAAGGCTCTGGCCTTGGACAGTAGAAGGATTCGCCACACCACACGCTCCGGTGACAGTTGGAAACAGATCGATCAGTTCTACTTGTTGTGAGACCGGCTTGCCATTCATTTTCGCGCCGGGCAGACGCATGAGCAGTGGGATTCTAACCGCCTGCTCGAAGAAGCAGTGCTTCTCAAAGCGCCCATGGTGCCCCAGATCGTAGCCATTATCGCCAAGATAGACCACCAAGGTATGATCGTTCATCCCACTCTTTTCGATGCTGTCGAGTACAGTTCCGATGTTCTTGTCCATGAAGGCGGTCGAGGTGTAGTAAGAGGCGATGATGCGTTGTTTCTCCTCTGGGGTGAGGTTTCTGAAGATTTCCGGGATCTGCCAGTCATCCTCCGGCCCGGGAGTGGGAGGTGTGAACTGGTTGGGGTTCATCTTGCCTTGGTATTCAAGGGGGAAGTGGAAGGGCGAGTGCGGCTCGGTGAAGCCCACGAACAATAGGAAAGGCTTCTCCTGGTGGGAGCCGATGTAGTCCTTCGCCTCTTGCGCGAGCCAGGTACCCAGCATGTCGATGTCATAGGCTCCATAGGGGAGATAAGAGCCATTCAACCAAATCCGCGCGGGATCGGCAAAGGGCTTCCAGACCGGGAGGACCTCCACTCCCCCGGGAAGTGGGCGGGCAGGATGTTCCACGAGGTACTTCTTGTGGTCCGGTAGATCGATGCGGGTGTCGAAACCATGGTGGAGTGAACTGTTGAAGTGCATCTTCCCGATGGCGGCGGTGTCATAGCCAGCCTGCTTGAACACCTCGGCCAGGGTGATGGTCTCCTCGGAAAGGGGAGTTGTGAGCTGAGTCACTCCCACTGTGTGAGGAAGCATTCCAGTGAGCAGGGATTGGCGTGAGGGGGTGCATACTGGCGAATTACAGTAAGCATGGTCGAAGCGGACACCAGTTTCAGCTAAATGGTCCAGGTTGGGTGTCTGCGCCAATGGGTTGTTGTAGCACCCCAACGTATAGGCCGCACTGTCATCTCCGATAATGATAACGACATTGAGAGGACTCTCTTTTACGGCCCAACCAGGGCAGTCTGGAGACAGAATGAACAACAGAAAAGCGAGGAGGACACCGGTTACATCTGAACGGAAGGAAGATAGTCTATGATGACCGAGGACCGCTGACATACCGTTTCTCTTTCTTTACCAGCCAAAATTTGGAATCGGTTGGACTCCCAGGAATTGGAACATTTGGTTGGGAGCCAGATTAATTGGGGTGTCCACCAATTCATCATAATCACGGGGTTTGTTCATTGACCCGGTGCTATGAATCAGATCACGGCGGCGGGTGATGCCACGTTTACGGGCTTCACAGTGCCGGTCCAGATCGGGATCCCGCACCACCTCCTCAGAGTCATCGTCAACATCTTTCCACCCGTTGCCAGTCTGGCAACGGACATGGCCGTCTTGATCAGCATACAGGTCTTTGGGTGTCTGGGCGGATGCTTCTTTTTTAGCCTGTTGATCCGTACGCATCTGGGCCTCAGCTGCGGAAAGACGTTTGAGATAGTCCCAGCGCTCTTCAGATGCGGCCGCAACCTGCTGAGTGTCTTCTTGAGTGGCCGTCACAGTTCCCGAAGGAGGCAATTTGTCTGAGTCATCAGTCAAGTGAACCTGACTGTGTGGTAACCTCTTTCCCCAGGAGGATTGTGCGAGACGTCCTTTGTCACGCTGGTAGAGGTTGTCTAGCTCGGTGGTGGGTTGAACCAGGTCTGGAGAGGCTACTAAAAACGGTCTGATGTGGGCGCCGAACAGGCTGTAAGCCGCAGCTCCCCACCACCCCTCCGAACCCATCCATGGAGCAGTGGTTCCTTCCAAGGCCGCCATAGTGGATCCCTCCCATTTGCCTTTTCCGAGGCGGGGTGGCTGGAAGATCCATACACCGGATACAAGGTCATAGACCGCATTGAAACCATAGCTCACTTGGCGTGGATAGTAGGAAGATCCTTTCCAGGAGGGGTAGGAGTAGCCCGTGCCAAAGACGACAATACCGTTTTGGACATAGCATCCAAGATACCCTGGCGTATAGCCCTCATAGACGGTGTCATCGGTGTGGTCGTAAATCTGAACAAACCGGACCCGGAAAAGCTGATGGGAGGGGGGAATCAAGGCCACATCAGCGGGAACCGTGAGAGACACACTCCAAGGCCCCTCGGCGGAGGTGGCTTCATACCAGACCCCTTCATAACAACAGAAATAGTGGTCTCCCTCCTGGAGAACAGGAACAGGGGTGTTGATCGCGTACATAAGGGATGTCTTTTCGATGGGGTCGAACTGGGGAGGACCATCATACAAGACTTTCAGGGTGGTTCCGCCGCGTTTGATAGCGGCGGTCTGCGGGATGAAAGTATCCAAGCGAGCCTCTTGGGCTTCGTTGGTTCCGGGGATATGGGCCCGGACATGAGCCCGCTCGAAATCTGGGGAAATCTTCTTGAATTCTTCAGGCAGCTGGTTGGGGGCCACATAGGTCCAGGGCCCTGAGGGCAAGGCAGAGGTGAACCAACGTCCAGAGAGTAGCAGGTACATCTGGTTCCCATCGATGAGGATATCCCGGTTCGTGTTTGCAACATAGAACAGCTTGGTGTCATCTACAAAGCTGAGATCGGCCTCACCCCACAGTTCAATGAGCTCGGTGGGCTCCGTGGCTACAATGATCCGTGGCAACACTGCATTTTCACCGCTGGCGGGAAGAACCTCCTTAGCCTGAGAGGTCGAAAGCGAACTTAAATCGGCGGGAGGGGTCTCAACAACTTGCCATTGGCCATGGAGATCCTGGGTAGTCCACCATTTATTCGCCGCACGGAGGAAGAAAGCCTTGCTGGTGGGATCCTGAAGGAGCGCGAAGGGGGTATTCACCACACGCATGAGTTCTTTTCCAGAGACCTTCTTGAGCACCGGTTCGCCATCTATGGGAATCAAAATGGTGGGTGAGGAGACACCAATGATTTTGGGAGGAGCAGTGCTCAGTTCCGCTTCGGTCTGGCTTGCTTGTTCCGCCAGGCTCATCGCCGTAAGGAGGTGATCCAGTGAGAGGGTGGCCTCCTCGCGGGGAAGGTCATTCTTGAGGATCTCTGTCAGAGCCTTAACTTGTTCCTTATCCGCGCCAGGAAACTGAACCTTGGTGACAAAGACCTTTTCAAGATGAACCAGGCGTGCCTGACGATCAGTGTTAATCCGCGCGGCGAACCAGACCGCCCCGAAATAGGGATTAGTAGTTCCCGCCAGTGTCACCGAGACGGCCGCCCGGCCAGTTAGGCTGATGTCTTTGAGGGAGAGGATTTGCGGTTGATAGACCGAGATCTTGCCGCCCGGTTTCTCGATGGTTCGCGGCCACTGGAGTTCTGGCGGAGTCCCTGGAGAGGGCTCCCCGGTCACGCCCTGACAGAGCCAAACCGCCATGAGAAATGAAAACACCCAGACCCCTGATCTTCCACAAAAACGTGCCATCATGTTCGGACTCCTCTTCACTATTTCCTATTCACCCGCTGGGTTCGAACTCGTGGGGAGAGTCTGCCATTGATCCCGGTTCCTGCATACTATCTTCGGAGTGTATTTCGTTCTGGATGGAAGCATTTGAAGTCATAAGGGAAACCTGAGCCAAACTGGGAGAGTACGGATTGATATTCAACCAATCGGAGTATGACATCCGTTGTGAATGGGGAATGGAGGGAGTCATTCATCTGGCTCCAATCAGTGATGCGGTCATCAGGCATCTACAGGGATCTATTCACCTGCAGCCCAGATGACTAAAATCTTACCAGTAAGATAAAACAAAGGAGGAAGAGAGTGGAGACTATCGCTACAACGCGTATGTCGACCAGAGGCCAAGTGGTCATTCCAGAAGAGATAAGGAACCGCTTGGGTTTAGAGCCAGGCGCACAGTTTATCGTCTTGGGTGAAGATGATGTAGTGATTCTGAAGACGGTTAAGGTTCAATCCATGAAGGACTTCGATCATCTTATCGAGGATGCGCGATCGCAAGCAAAGCGGGCTGGGATGAGGCGCGCCGACATCAAGAAGGCTGTGGCCATGGCTAGATCTCAAAAATGAGACTGGTGATTGACACCAATGTGTTTACTATCCGTAGTGGTGCAGTAGAGGTCCTTCTTCAACCTCCATAGACAATCCCTTTCCATCCCGCCTACCATCTCTCCCATTCCTTACCCCCAATCTTCGTCCGTGCGAGGTTCCTTCATGACACACCTCCGTGGTTTTGTAGTGGTGGTAGTCCTCAGTCTTCTCATGTTCTCTCTCGATGCAGTCAGCCAACCCTCCCCCACAGCCATCACTATCGATGGTTCATTCAGTGACTGGGTGGGAGTTGAGCCTGAGACCTCCGGCTTGCTCTCTGAAACCACCGGAGAGGTGGCGGAACCCTTGAATGACATCGCCACGGTTTGGCGGGCCACTGATGCCAAGGGGCTGTGTTTATCACTTCAATTCGCCAAACCATATATCAAAGGCAACCAGTGGGGTGTCCATGTCCTCATGGACACAGACTTGAATAAAGGCACCGGTTTCCCCGCCACGCCTGTGGGGGTGGATTACCTGGTTCAATTGGATAGCAGTCTGGCCTCCACTCTGATGGTCCACCGCCGGATGGAGGGAGCGAACGACTCCACCTGGTCCAAGTGGCATAATGGAGTGCCCATCCCAAACACTGTGGCTGTTGGTTCCGGCCTGGATTCCAACCGCATTGAGTTACGCATCCCCTGGGAAAACCTTCCGGGAGTGAATCCCAAGGCGCCGGCCCTCAGATTCAGGATTAGCGAGAATAGCCCTCTCATGCAAGCGGGCCAGGGAGAATGGGTTCCGGACTTTGATCAGGGATACTTCAGCGTGGGCTCCGATCCCGGCTCCATGAGCAATGCTGAAAACTGTCTGCTTAATGGGGACTTCGAGCAACTCACCGATGCCGCGGCGCGTCCCTTGCCACAGAATTGGATCGAATTTCCCGGCGACGGAAAGGGAACCATCGAGGTGACACGCAAAGGTGGAAAGTCTCTTCATCTGGCCACTAGCACCGATGGGGCTGTGGGCATGAACAGCACCCTCATACCTGTATCCCATGGTTTGCTCCGTTACCGCTACATGGTCAGTTCATCCGGAGTCGATGGAGATAATTTTTTAATATGTATGATCGGGTGTAATGAACTCAAAGGGGCCGAGGTGGACAGGCAGAGTTTTTCTCCACAAAACCCTCCTGTAGGTGATGGCCAGTGGCATACCGTCAACGTTGAGTTCCGTTTTTCCAATGCCTCACAGAGCCTGGTGGCGTTACGGATCAATGAAGGCACCCCGAAAGTGGGTGCAGGAGACTGGTTGATCGATGATATCGAGGTCTATGCGATTCATGAGGGTCCCCAACCACGTCTGGCAGGTGTCTGGTCGGATCATCCTCTGGCTGACATAAATCAGCCCATCCGCTTCAGCACCTGGGTGGTCAATGATGGCGACAGCCCAGCCAAGGAACTGACAGTCTCAGTCGAGACAGGAGGAATGAAAGCCGATTCAAACAGCAAGTCGCTGAGCGAGGTAAAGCCCGGTGAGTTCGAAAGAGTCGACTGGACATTGAGCTCACCAGCCAAAGGGCAGTTCGAGGTCCGTGCCCAGCTGTCTGCCCCCAACCAATCCTCAGCAGTCAAAGTCCTGACCGACCCCTACCAGATCCTGGTCATCGATCCGAAAGAGGGACTGACCCGCCAAGAACTCTGCACCGATGAGAAGGGCTTCTGGCGGCAGTTGAATAAACCAGCGGCCCTTCAAGAGGGAAACACGGCCACGCTGACACCCATCCAACCCAAGCGGTCAGGTGAAATCGGTCATAACCTCTATGGCATCTGTGTTCAGTTGCCGCGTGACAAGGATTATGAGGATCCCTTCAATCCCAATCACCTGATCGATGGCGATCCAGATACCTGCTGGTCCAGCCAGCAACGTCCGAACTCTCTCCCCGGAAATGTTCCCTGGGTGGAGATCCAACTCCCCAAGGCAGCGGAAATCACGAAGGTGAACCTTATACCTTATTGGAACAATACGGATTATCCGCTGGGCTTCCGTTTACTGGCCTGGACCCAGGAGGGAGCCTGGAAAGAGGTGCTCAGTAAAAAGAGTATCCGCCTGGGAAAATCAGGTCTGATGCGTGGGGACAAGTATCTCCAGGAATATCCTCTGCCAAGCCCGGTCTCCACGGACCGTTGGAGGATCGAGTTCGAGCGGCTGCCACTATCGGGAGGGAACTATGCTGAGGTCTCTCAAGGCTACAAGGCCCGTCTGGCAGGCATTGAGCTGATCGGACGGGAAGGGAAGAACCTGGCGCTTATTGAATCTGGTGTTCAGGCCTCGGCGAGCGATATCTTCACCTGCTGGCAGAATACAACCAAGAATGTCAATGAATCCTATAAGAGGCTCTTGGACCTGGGTATCAAGTGGGTCCGGATCACCCAGTGGGGCGACCAGACGGAGTGGGCAGCGGTGGAACGGAAGAAGGGTGTCTTCGCCATGGATCAGGCCACCGATGCCGCGATCAGTGAGCTCGCCGCCAATGGGGTCGAGATCCTTTATGGGCTGCAATACGGCAATGCGCTTTACAACGATATCAATGACAATCCAGAGAACAAGCCCTGGGGAGAGATCGGCCCGGTCTATAAGGAGGGCCACCCCTTCTATCTTCATAACGGACCGAAAACCGAGGCCGCACGGCAGGCCTTTCTCCGTTATGTGGACTATGTAGTCCACCGGTACAAGGACAAGGTCCACTATTGGGAGTTGTGGAACGAAGAGAATGGCTGGTTCCCGAATCATGAACCCGAGCTCTATGGCAAGCTCCTGGCCGCTGTTGGTCCCAAGCTCAAGGAGATCGATCCCTCCGCGTATTTTGTGTTCGGAGGAACCGCCGCGCCCGCGCCACTGACTGTGGAGAGAGCGCTGCGTGAGGGGGGTACTCCCTTTGTCGATGCCTATGCCTTCCACCCCTATGGGATCGACAAGCCCGAAGGCGGCATGGGCACGATGGAGTTTTATAAAGGTGAGAGCCTTGGAAAGTCACGTGAACAAACCGGATGGAACACGGTGGAGCAGGTCCTCGCCGGTGTGCGGGAACCCTGGGCCGCGCAGGGACGTCCCAACATCGATGTATGGATGAATGAGTGGGGCACCAATGTGACCGGCTTGGAGTACACCTACAATCCAGGAATCGGCGAATTTGGCGCCACCAAGTACCTGATGCGTTTCCATCTCTACTCCGCCTGGCTGGGTGTCCGCACCGCCTGGTGGGCCTTCTACAACCAGAATATGAGCCAGGACTGGGGGGTCATCGATCCTCACGATTACAGCCTGCGGCCATTGAGTTACGGCCTACGCAACCTGTGCAGCCTGGTCAGCGATGTCCAACCCATTCACCCCTGTCCCGCGAGCCTGGAAACCCAAGCCCCGGATCCACGTATCATCTCCTTCAAACGCGATGGGAAGGATGAAACCTTGCTTCTCGCTTGGGCTACCGATCTGGTGGATGAGAAGATCAAGGACTACCGTGGAACGATCACCCTGTCACTCGCCAGTAAACCCAAGACGGTCACGGTGACTGATCTCTACTGGGGACTGAGCCAACCGGCGGAGGTCAATTATGAGAATGGGCAACTCAAGGTGGCGGGGATTGTGATAAGGGATTACCCCGTGCTGGTGACAGTGAGCCAGGACTGAACAGGATTCAATGGATTCCCGCTTTCGCGGGAATGACGATTTCCCTAGGAAACGCTTGATCTCGTCATTCCCGCACTCTTTTCGTCATTCCCGCGAAGGCGGGAATCCATGCTTACGCTCTCTTCAAACAGACTGATATACCCTTAAGACTCGTATTATGCAAAGGAGACAATGCCGATGGTCTGCATCACGGCGAGTTGTTTGTGATCTTTTTTGAGCCGTTCGAGTGAGTTTTTTGTGTCGGCGGTGAGGTAACTCTCTCCACATGCAGTGCAAACAATCAGCGGAATGTGCTCAATGGCAACCAATTCGCCATCGAGACGATAGGTTTTGGTGATGGGCCTTACCTTGGTGGTTTGTTTCCCACAGACTTCGCAGACTTCCGGCTCGCTTACCATTAAGTTCTCCTTGGTTTTATAGACGGCGAGGACAACCAACCTTCCCGTCATCCTTATTCTACCATCTGTCCCGGTCTTTTGGCCAGAGTAGGCGTTCTCATATCAGCCAAAAACCAAGGATTCTGAAGGTGGCCGGTTACTTCGTCTTGTTTGGTGCCAGACCAGCCTGGAGCATCGAAATCCATTCCTTGGATTCTTTGGAGAGTGAACTCGCCTCTCCTTGCGGACCAGCCGCACACATTTCGACTGTCCTCCGGAAAGCTATAAGCGCGTCTTGAATCTGTCCTTTGCGTGTATAGGCCTCACCAAGGTGAAAGTAGGTCATCTCGGTGAAACCTTTCTGGGTGGGGTCTTTCCCAATGGCGGTTTCCCAAGTTTCAATTGCCTTATCAATGTCTCCTTGCATCTTGTAGCAGATTCCACTCACCAAGAGCAGCGCGTCTTCAGCATATCTCCAATCCGTGTGCTTTTCGTAGATTGCTTGGATTGCTGCATACGCGTTTTCGAACCTCCCGGCGGAAACAAATTGCCATGCATCATGGAGGGCAACAAATTGTGGATCGTTTCCCGTTACATATAAGGCACTGACTTTTTCACCCGTGAAGAACAACCGTATGGGGTATGCAGTGGGAGCATAATAATGGTGCCCCTTTCTTCCATCGATGTCTTTGTAGAGAACCCCCTTCTCGAATTCAATAGATCCTCCATTTACTATTCGCTCTGGTTTGCCCAGGACCATGAGGACTCGCTCCAGTTCCCAACCAACCGCGATATTAAAGAGATAGAGTTGAAAATCCGGTTCGTAGAATCTGACCTCAACAAGGTGGTTGTCGATCATTAAAACGTCCATCTGGTTGCTGTAATGAGCAAGATACCGGTCCGGGAGTTTACCCTTCTCGAAGGTCTGATCCTCCCAGATACAAGATTCCGGCTCTCCGAAGACCTTTGTGACATCAGAAAGGATTGAAGCGCCAAAATTGAGTTGGCTGACTTGTCCGAAAAGGTCTTTTTCCGGGAGCTGCTCTGATTCAGGATTGTTTCGGATGGATGATTCCGGGGTGATATCTGAATTAGAGGAGGAGGTGGAGGGATTGTCTGTCAGATACAGCCCATTAACTTTGTTTTCAAGGAAGAACAGCCGTATGGGGAATGTGGTGGGGGCATAGTAATGCTGCCCTTGGTTGCCATCGATGTCTTTGTAAAGAACTCCTTTCTCATAGTTGTTGTGCCTCCCGGTTTCAATTCGTTCGGGTTGACCGAGGGCAGTGAGGACACGGTCCAATTCCCAACCCACTGCCGCATCACTCGGATGGAGTTTAAAATTTGGCTCGTGGAATCTGATCTCAATCAGACGGTTGTTGGCTATGCAAACATGGGTCCGATTTTTGAAACAAGCAATATAATGGTCCGGGAGGTTTCCTTTCTCGACGGGTTGTCCATCACATGTATACGATTCCGGCTCACCGAAGACCTGAGTGACATCCTCGATGGTTGAGGTTCCAAAATTGAGGCGGCAAACTTGGTTGTAAAGGTCATTATCAGGGGGCCGTTCTGATTCAGGATTGTTTTGGACGGATGATTCCTGGGGATTATCTGAATTAGAGGAGGAGGTGGAGGGATCGTTGGATTGAAGTTTGTGGAGCTGTTCTCTGGCCTCGTTGTTGGGGAACAAATAGGGTTCCCGGTCCTTGCAGAGTTCGACCGCCTTTTCGTAAGCTTTAATTGCTTTCTCCTTCTCGCCGTTTTGCTCGTAAGCACTGCCCAAGTAGAAGTAGGTTGATTCGGAGAAACCCTTGGCCTCCGGAAAGGTTTCAACAGCTTTTTCAAAAGCTTCGAGAGCCTTGGGCTTATCGCCCAGACGGTCATAACAGAGACCAATCATCATCAATGCTTCTTCGGAGGCATTCCATTTCGAATTCTGATCGTAGATTTTCTGGTAGGCCTCAATCGCTTCAGTGTATTCGTGTTTCTCGTACAATTCCTCCGCTGGAGCAAGAACGAGCTTCTGGTAGGGGCTCGAATCGGGATATTTGCTGGCCAACTCCTTAAAGAGGGGCTCCGCTTCATCTGGTCTGCCGAGGGATTTCAGCACCTCTACCTGTCCACCCAATAGGGAAGGTGGCAGCCATTGCATTTGTTCTGTGATCTCACCTCTTTCCTTGAGGAGCCGCATGCATTCGAGATACCAATCCAAAGCAGTAGCGTAGGAAATGGGCTTGCCACCGTATGTGAGTCCCTCCGCGTGTCCATCATCGAGACAATATTGGATCCAGACCGCTGAATGATAGGCTGCCACATCGGGGTATTCTTTGTCATGGGTTGGACCTGAACGTTCGGCGTTGTCCAGCAGCCTTTGAAGCAGCTGTTGATGGATCCTGGGATTGCGGTCGAAAGTGATATATTTGGCAAGGCCTTCGAACCGGGAAGCTGCAGTTCTGAAAGATAGTATCGCTTGCTGAGGGTCAGTTTCCTCAAAGGCCCGCTTCTCGATACTCAGGGCCTCTGAGATGCCTGTGTGGTTTCTCCATTTCTCGCTATCCAGGGTGTCCTCAGCAGCCTCCTCTGGTCCGGAAGCGTTGGGATTGGCTGACATATTGGGAACTCCTGGAGTCTCTTGGGATTGGGAGCTGATTGTTACTTCGCTACTGTCCTTCACTCCCTGTGTTGAGTTCTCACCCGCCAAGACCACCGATCCGATGGCCAAGAAGAACAGGAGAACCAGAGAACTCAACGCCAATTTGGGACGCAAAACTGTGTTTCCATGCATGATACGTAGGATCCTCCTTCCAATGGAACTTGAGTGTTCAGATAAGCCCACTCCCACGAAGGTGGGGGAGAAGGGAGTATGCCGGGCCGACTCGATGGTGCGCAGAATGCTTTCGCAATACACCTTCCGGCCATGACTGAGATGCTCCAGCGCCAGATCATCGCAGGCCATCTCTCTTTCTTGACGGATTTTCCAGTTGGCATACCAGACCAGCGGGTGAAAGAAATAGACGACCTGCACGATCATCTGCAGCCAGTTGACCAGAAGATCACCCCGTTTCACATGTGCCAGCTCATGGACTAGGATCGGTTCAATTTCCTCGATGCCCCAGGATTGTGCGGTCTGAACTGGCAGCAGAATTTTGGGGTGGAGGATACCTACTACCGCTGGTCCAGAAATGTGGGTGGCCTTGGTCGAATGAAGAGTGACGTTCTGCTTGATCCGCAGATCCTTGACCAGTGTCCTAAAGGACTCTTGAAGACCGGGGCGATCAACTTGGGGACATTTGCGCAACAGAATCCAGACTCGTAAGGTCCGATAAACCACAAGGCCGATGAACAGTATCACCCAAGCGAGCCAGACCAGGAAGATTGAGTTGACCTGATGTACCTCTGTGGTGTCTGGAAGCGTGACGGAGCCAGAGACAACCACGGGTATGTGTGGCGTGAAGGAAGGGAAAGGCTTTTCCAGAGGATATGGTTGGAGGGCAACAGGCTGATCCCAGTTGATATCTATTAAAACTGGCGCTTGAGACTGAAATTGTCCGCCAAGGGCGGAAAGGCATCCGGATAGGCTTGACCAGACGGTTCCGGCGAATCCGAAGGGAGTGGCGAGTTCCATCGGGAGACATAGCCGGACTAACACAATGCACCACAGGCCATAACGGAAACTCGCGGAGGCTTTCCGGCAGAGAGTGGTCACTCCCCAGAGAAGCGCCACCAGCAAGCAGATCTGCCAGGTAAGCGAAACGAGAACACCAGAGACAGTATCCGCAATCCAATTGAGATCATTCATCGGTAGGATCCTCCTCCTGTTTCTCCAGGAGCTTCCTGAGCGCGGCAATCTCATCAGTGGAGAGCTCCTTCCCCTTCGCCAGGTGAGCGAAGAGGGGGGCAAAGGTGTTGTCGAGGACGGTTTCGACAAAAGAATCGATGGCGCGGGGCAGGACACGGGTCTTGGAAACTGCTGGTTCAAACAGGCATAGGGGGCCGAGCTTCTCAGCCTTCAGGTAGCCCTTGGAGACCAGCCGGTCGAGCATGGTCTTAACCGTCTGATATTCCCAATCCCGTTCGTGGACAGCCTCCTCATAAACCTGCCGGGCGGTGGATTTGCCCTGCCGCCAGAGGACTCGCATCAGTATCCACTCAGCGCGTGAGAGTTCGGGAAGACTGGTTGCCATTAAAGAGCTCCTTTGGGATACTACAACTACAATGACACTACCACATGTGTGGTGGTTTGGTCAAGTTTTTTTTTGAGGACGATGGTCAAGACACTTTCTGGTGTTGGCGGCAATGAGTCAGGACCATCGCTGGAACGAGAATCATTTCTCGTTCCAGCGGATAAAGGGTTATGGAAGCCGGCCCTTTTTCATGTATCGTGGGTGCCGGGAATCGACATGGGCTACTGCATGGGGCCCCGTTGACCCCCAATCTCCCCCGTGGTGTAATCCTCTCATCAGGCGACTGGTCCTCATTCCAAGGCGGAGATCACCGCCAGGGAGCCTGGTTCAAGATGAACCCACCTTACCGCCGCGGGCCTGGGCGGTAATCCGATATCCAAGATGGCCGTCTCTACGGCCAAACCAAAAAAGGAGCGTGCGTCATGACCCAAGCCGCCGTTATAGAAACTGGTCACCTGAAGGCGATCCAACAGACCGATCCAGAGATCTACAACCTCATTTGTGCCGAGGAGAGACGTCAAGCCGATAACCTGCGTCTCATTCCCTCGGAGAATTATGCCTCGCTGGCGGTCATGCAGGCGACTGGATCAGTTCTCACGAACAAGTATTCCGAAGGGTATGCGGGTAAGCGTTACTATGAGGGGCAGCAGTACATCGACCAGATCGAACAGATCGCGGTCGACCGGGCCAAGGCCATCTTTGGGATGCCCCATGCCAATGTCCAGCCCTACTCCGGTTCCCCCGCCAACCAGGCCATTTACCTGGCTCTACTCCAGCCAGGAGACAAGGTTATGGGCATGGCGCTGCCCTCCGGCGGCCACCTGACTCACGGCGCCAAGGTGAGTTTCAGCGGGAGGATGTATACGCCCGTACCCTATACTGTCTCGCCCAAGAATCACCTTCTGGACTATACCGAAATCCGCCGGATCGCGCTGGAGGAGAAGCCCAAGATCATTTTCTGCGGCCATAGTGCCTATCCACGCCTCCTCGATTTCACCAAGTTTGCGGAGATCGCCCAGGAGGCGGGTGCGGTATTGGTAGCGGACATCGCCCATATCAGCGGGCTGGTGATCGGTGGAGTGCATCCCACTCCGGCCGGCAGCGCCGAGATCATTTCCACCACCACCCATAAAACCCTGCGCGGGCCCCGTGGGGGGATGCTCCTGTGCGAAGAAAAGCATGCCACCGCGCTGGATAAAGCGGTTTTCCCCGGTCTTCAGGGTGGACCGCACAACCACACCACCGCCGCCATCGCGGTCGCACTCAAGGAAGCCTCCACGCCAGCGTTTAAGGACTATGCCAGCCAGATCGTGAAGAACGCCGCCGCGCTGGCTCAGGGATTACTCAGTCATGGCTTCAGCCTGATCACCGGCGGAACCGAGAATCACTTGATCTTGATCGACATCACCACCAAGGGTCTGGGCGGAAGAGAAGCGGCCAAGGCACTCGCGGCCGCGGGAATTGTAGCCAACTGCAATGCCATCCCCTTCGATACCCGCAAGCCCTTCGATCCCAGCGGAGTCCGGATCGGCACTCCCGCCATCACCTCACGCGGGATGAAGGAACCGGAGATGGTGCGGCTGGCCAAGTGGATGGCCGATGTGGTGGCCCACCCCACCGATGAAGGGGTGCGTAGCCGTGTCGCGGGTGAGATTAAGGAGTTGTGTGATCAATACCCCGCACCAGGAATTATCTGCTGAGAGAAGGAAAAACTACCCCTGAAAAAGACGCTCCCGCCAACGGTCACGACTGGTGGGAGCGTTCTTTTTGGCTACTTGTCTTATTCCGCTTTCACCAACGTAATCCCCAACAATCCCATGAATGACTCGGTTGAAGTCTGCCGGGCTTCGATTGAGAAGAGTATTCGTGCCGGATCAACTGGGATGTCCACGAGTTGGGCATGGAAGGGACCATAGGCATGGTCCTGGTACACCTTGAAATCGGAATGGTCGACGGGGAACTTGCCAACCGCCGTGATCGGAACACCCCATGGCGATTCGGGGCGTTGGTAGCCATCCATGTCGTAGGGTGGAATCCATGGTATTACATCAGTCTTCCCGTCGTCATAGGTCAGGATCCATTCCGCCATGGGAGAATAGCATTTGATGGTGTAGAAGTTGAAAACTGTAAGGACATAGGCGCGCGCAATTTTTTGTCCAATCTCGAAACGGGCACAGTTGGAAACAGGATGCTCCTTGTCACCCCCATGGGCAAGAAGGAGCATCTTCTCGCCTGCAGGGGTATCGGGTTCGGATGAGAGCGCGAAGGGCAAACCGGGGAGCGCCTCAAACTGCGTGGGAAGTGAATTCATCACGAAATCGACATTATACCAACCGATCAGTTTATCGGGTGAACCCCAATCGAGCGGCATGGTTGTCTTCTTCATTTCTTCAGCTGTCAGATTGCGTCCCGCATCAATATTCAGTAACAAGAGCCGGTCAGAACCGGGGAACTTTGGTGCTTCAGATGTAGTATCCAAAGGCCATGCGAAGACCTTGCTCGATTGATGCAAGCCCTTAGTCTCAACCTCGATTCCAATTCGTCCCGGAAGAAGCTTTTCCCAAGCCTTCGTGGAAATCGCCGCAGTGAGATCAGCCATCGCACCAGGCTCGATTGTGACGGGAAGGGAAGTGCTTTCGCCCGCAACAGTGAGTATCACGTTCTCATTCAATGGATCAGTACCGCGGTTCTTGATCCGTACCTCCACGCAATGCTTTGAAAGATCAATTTGTGGCCAGATCTGACGAATCGGCGCGGTCCGTGGAGGATCGGAACCTTCGAATTCTTCGACAATTTGCCATGCCGGACCGATTGTAAAACTCACTGGTACCCAATA
>CAYRBI010000036.1:0-34894 GCA_964422415.1 uncultured bacterium
AGATCTCCTGATCTTCTGTACTCCAGGAAAAGCAGCAGGTCGAGAACATTGATCTTTTTATCGGAGTTCAGGTCGAATTGGCTGTTCGGCAGTGCTGTTGATGTTGCCGTTGGTGTCGTTCTGGTTGTTGTTCTTGTCGGCGTTGCTGTCGGTGTCAGTGTTGTTGGCGGTGGTGTTTTTGTTGGTGTTGGTGTTGCCATTGTTGGTGTTGGGGTTGGTGTTAGTGGATGCGGGCTTGGACTGGGTGTAGGAGTGTTGAAGGTTGCTGTTTCAACAGAAATAAAAGTAACGTTATTGTCTTCATTAGTCTCCAAGATATTGTCTCCTGCATCCACGGCCATGTAAGTGGTCACGATAGAGTTTTCATAAACCTCAAGGTGAGTGTCCCATAGGAAGGAAACACTGGTGGTTCCTCCCGCCGGAAGTCCACTGATATCGAAGGAATTCAATATGGCCCCACTTGGTGATTGAACATGAAAGTCAGCCTCGAAAGCATCCACAGAGATCGTTCCACCGTTGTAGATCACACCTTCGATGACATATACCCCCGGCCCCACTTCGTCGGCATTCATCTTCACTACAATGATATCTGGAAGAACGAAAAGCGAATGGTCCGTGTTGTTCCCGCGATTAACATCAGCGATGTTGGCATCCGGGTCGGCCACCACAGTGATAGTGTGGGAGTGATCGGAGTATGGGATTTGCCAAGGAGTAGTGACAACAGCAGTCGCTCCGCCAACCCAAGGGCCGGTCACCAGTTGTTTCGATATCAAGAGCCCATTGGAAGCTGGATCTCCATCATAAAAGGCTACTTCCAGTCCGCTGACTGGAAGTGCACCGGCGTTTACGACCGTGGCTGAGATGGAGGCAATTCCAGACGGAGCTGGATTCGCTGGGGTGATGTGGATGGAGCCCTCTTGCACGGCAGGATCGTAACCAAGAGAATAACCGAGCAACCGGATATCTCTCTGGCCAATCGAGGGAACAACTTCGACCTGGATTGTTTCCGCACCGTTCTGGATGTTCACGGTGGACTGGTTGAAAACGGTCTTTTTGTAGCACACGAGCAGGCTGGTGCCATCATATGCTGTCGAGATGCTTGCCGGATTCTCTCCTCCTTTCGTCATCCGGATTGGGAGACTCCACAGACCGGACCCGGAATCGTAGAACGCCCCCCAAAGGTCTCCTCCTCCGGTTGTTTCATCGGTGAAAACTAACGCTGCCCCTGAACCCATTGTTTGGCCGTACATGACCGAGGGAAGCGTATGCGGCTGACCGGCGGAAAAGAGTGGATTCGACCCATTACCGGGCTCTGAGCTGGAAACCCACATTCCCCCTTTACACCAGATCAGGACCGGTTGTTTATCCGGAGCGACCCATTGCGGACATTCATCGGCTACATTGTCGTTGGTCAGGCGTTGGGCGGATATCCAAGAACCACCGGAATAATGAGTGAGGTAGAGCTCACGGTCATTGTGCGTGTCAAGATCGCCATCCTCATCAATGACGAACACGACCTGGGGAAGGTCATTGGAATCAGCGGTGGCCGTGTAACTCAGCAAGGGTTTCTTGGCTGCCCAAAGGCGAAGTGGAGGATCCCAACCTGAGCTCGAGTACCGCAGGAGGAACAAGCGGTCTTCCTGGGTTGTGCTTCCGATTGGCGCTCCCGCCATATTCCGGATATAGAACAGACCCGTTGAATCGCCATAAGTCAGCAGAGCCGGTTTTCTGTCAGCGAAGGAGTCATTGGTCAGCCGGAAGGGTGTCGACCAGGTACTCGACTGGCTGTCAAACACCGACACCATGAGTTCGAGGTAGGGGTAGATCTGCAGGGGATCTGTCGGGTTGGCAGGCGCTCCGATCACTGAATTCCAGGCTGCGAGGATGTTGTTTCCCTTCCTCGGCATGGCAACTGGATTAAACTCAGGCGGTGTTTCAGTACTGACAGGTGACAGAGTCCAACTGGCCCCTTCGACTTTCCTGGCCACGTAGATGTCCTCGGCCTGCGAGGAAGGTTTTGTCTCATCATACCGGGAGAAGATGATGTTCACTTCCTTGGAGGTCGCTGAGAGTTGGGGGGCAGCCAATCCATATACATTCTGGACCACAGTTTCCACTATAGGATTGTTCAGCTTGGTGTCTTTCACTTGAGGCGCTGGTGCTAACCGGTGGCTCTCACCATACTGGGTGAAATCGGGTAGCAGGGGTTCCCATTTCAGCGAGGATAGGTCCTTCACGGATAGGTCAGCCTTGGGGGTGTATTGAAACAGGGACTTCTTGAACACCGAGTATTCTTTGGCGGCGCGAAGAATCAACAACTCGATATTGTAACCAACCACTCCGGTGACACTCAGCTCCTTGAAGTAGATTTTATTGAAATTCGTTTCAATGATGGGTTCGCCCTCAACCTTCCCGTAGAGGGTCACGGACTGTTCAAAGGCCTCAAAGATCATTCGGGGGGAGACACCCATTTTTACCGAGCTGTTCAGCCCGGTGGAACCAAGCCAACCTGGACCATTAACTCCATCTGTAAAGACAAGGGTAATCTGTCCTCCCTGGTTAATCGCAAGCCCACCCTTAATAAAGCCAACGATTTCCTTCACGACCGGAATAGTAAAGACCGACGCCGCCTCCGGAGCGACAAGGAGAATCAGATCGGCTACCGGGGCAGCCACGGATGATTCGATCTCCCCTTCAAGCGATAAGGAACGATTCAGGGGGGATACATTGCATTTGTCGAATGAGAACGAAATCCCTCCCGCTCCGCCGAAGGATCCGGTTACGCCGATGTCATGTTCCGCAATTTCCACTGAGACACCAGGTTCCAAGGTTCCCTTCAGTTTCCCGTCAAAGGAGCCAGCGTTGGTGTCAAACTGACGGTCATTCTCTATCCCCAATGTCAAACTAATCTCAATAGATTCAGGAGAGATCTGTGGGGGGATTCCAAAAGAGAATAGGAGTAAGCCAATCTTTTCCTTGAAGAACACCCTGTGAAGCTGTATCAAGGTCAGGTTCCGGTTCCATTTGGTGAGATCATCCATGCTGCGGTACCAGTTCACAACTGCAGTTGGATAAGGATGGTAGTAGGTGTCGTCCTGGTACCCGATATATCCTGCCTTATTAAATGCTGTAAATTTTCCTGGATAACAGGATTGGATGTCTTGCGGAAGAATTCCCTTCCATTCGACAACGTTCAGGTATGGATCGCCAGCATAGGACTTGATCGTCATCGTATTATCGGAACCATCTCCAAACGCGAAGAAGGCCGAACGGTTCCCGCTTGTCTCTGACTGATCATTGAAGTCCACAATCTCGGAGAAAGTCCACTCCGCCGAAGGGAAGTGCATCGAACTTTCTGGCGGGATATGAGGAAGGAAATGCTTCCCGGTGCCCGTGTATTTGATGAACTGGGGTACTGTTGAACCCTGGATCAATGCGAAATTCAGTGTCTGAGTTTGAAAGGCGTTCAGCGTGATGGCGCGAGTCTGCCGTTTGAATTTTTCATTACTCGCGGTGACCAGATAGGAATCAGGGGAGAGATCCGGAATCTCGTAACGCCCCTGCGCGTTGGTAGAGACAGTGGCGACGTTTGGAATTGATACAGTGGCGCCAGGAATGACACCGCCACACGAGCCATCCCGGTTTTTTTTCGTGACATAACCGCGGAGATTTGAGGTACCCTTAACGAAATTGACGGAACAGTAGTAGATCCCCCGGTATCCATTTCGTGAATCCTCCCAGACAAGGTCCGCGCTCCCGGAGTCGCGAACAGCCACTGATACGTTGAAGGCCGGGCCGCAACTGGTGATGAGACGCACCTTTTCATCAGGCACAATTCTCTTCACATACAAATATTGGCCCTTCCCGTCGTCCGTCCAGGCCCCCACCACTGTGCCCACACCGGCTCCAATGTCCGGTGCTTTCGCATATGCTGTTTCTCCTGAGGAAACAAGGACGTTTGGCCCAGCCTTTGCGTAATCATGGCGGAACCTCTGGTAATAGACTTTGCCGGTGGGACGATAGACGAAGATGCTTTCCAACGCGCCATTTGGTCCTTTAGCAAGTTCGGGGCCGCCAAAGCTGTTCGTGAAAGCTGTGTGGGTATCGGAAAGAGCGGCCCATCCCCCCTCGACATCCGGATTGCCATAACCGTAGACATGATCCGTTCCACCCCAGGCAGTCTCGTGATGTTTCCAGACTCCATGAGCTCTCCCCATCGAGTCAACCGCTGTGTCCGGGAACTGCGCGGGATGGTTCACATCGGGATAGTCGATACTTCGTAGAAAATGATCCACTCTCCCGCTTTCGATGGGTAATCCTCCGGAGTCAAGGGGAACAGTTGTCACACTATAGCGATAGTAGTACTTCTTCGGTCCCGTTGGGTCGAGTGGATTGATCGGCAGCTGTGCGGAAAGGGTCACCTGGGCTCCCACGACTGGCCGCTGTTGAACGGGATCCCAATCGATTGAGGGCCACAGGTATTCACCCTGAGCCAAAGCGGTGGTTTCTGGCCACCGTGGAAAGATCATGAATGATTGAGTGAGTTCAACAGAGCCGGAAACCGGCTCAATGCGCAGATACGTCAGATACTCGAAGTTATCCTTCGGTTGGGCCACGATATGAACATAGCCAGTTTCGTCCGCCACCACCTTAGCCAGACGGAAGGAGTCTGGGATCGAGATGGCTTTGGCGGGGATCTCAATGACATTCTTGCGGCCCACACGGGAGTACCAAAGAGAAAAGTCACTGTTCTTCCACACCACGTGCGCTCGCCCCAGTCCATCGATGGAGATCGAGGGCGTGTTGCAATCCGCACCTTGGGGTGAGAGCAGAATTTGTGGCTTCTCCCTTTCGCAATCCTCTTCGGTCGAGGTTGGAGTTGGTGTTGAAGTCAACGTATCAGTGGGGGTAGAGGTCAAGGTTGGAGTTGGGGTAATTGTGGGAGTCCGGGTGTTCGTACCCGTGTATGTCTTGGTGTAAGTTCGCGTAATGGTGTAAGTGGGAGTGATTGTGAAGGTTTCCGTTGGGGTTCGTGTCGGAGTGGGAGTACTTGTTACCGTGGCGGTATTCGTTATCGTTGGCGTTGGGGAGCAGGTCTGGGTGCAAGTCCGTGTACGGGTGTATTCCTCAGTCAAGGTGGGAGTTGCTTGAGAAACACCTGCATCAAGGTCCTCGATAATCAAGGTATCCCAGCGCATTTCAGGGGCTCCACCCGATCCCTCCGTGCTCCCGCTTTCCATGCCCAGCGCGATCACATTGTCCGTAGGAGCCAAGGTGAAGGTTACACTATACTCGACCCAGTAGTTCTCGTTCCCATCAGGATGTTCCGGCCATGTCACACCATCGAACCACATCACCTGCGACCAGTCGTCCTCGTCATAAGAATCTCCGTAGTCCTGGGGTGGATTTGCGAAGGTCTTATAAGAGGTCTCCATCCAATACGCTTTTCCAGAGCCAGTGGGACAAGCCATGTTGATCCGGATGCGGATCCGGTGTCCATGGCGAGTGGCCAGATTTGTGATCGCGAAACCACGGTTGTCTTCACTGTCTCCAGTGGAGTGGCTGGCCCGTAGGCAACGGCCCACCGCTCCGGTGAGTGGACGGTCCCAAGTCGAATGCTGATTCCCCCAAATTGAAGTATGGGTCCAGGTGTAAGTAGGTTCCGACTCCCAGTCAACGACAAGAAGAGTTTCACTCACTTGTGTGAAGCCAGGTGAGATGAAGGCGAGAAAAACTAGAAGGGAAAAACATATATGAATCGCGATATGGATTCTCGCTGGAAGGGCTAGGTTCTGCCTCTCTCTGAACCCTAGATTGGCATAGCGCCCGTCGTCCACGGGCGGTTTAATCCGGGTAGTGGACATTTTCACTCCTAACTGACGGGAACTCTTGCTTTATACTGCTACTTTGAGAACAGAGAGTGGATCTGTCAAGAAAAAATTACCCCACACTCAAACTGGAATGGAATCATGGCTCATCCAGACACCCAATCCACTTCGAACACGTGGTAACTCCATGGTGGCATGTCAAGGAAGAGCCCTTGTGAGGTAAGGTCATTCCCATCTCGATCATAGATGGAGGAGCCCAGTAAATCCTTAAACCGTATCTCGTGTCCTGTCAGGCCGGGAAACGGTATGTGAACAAAACATTGACTTGGATTGGGAGCATAGTTCACCGCAACAAGTAGTTTCTCTCCCCCCTTTTTCTGCCAAGCGAAGGCTAAGAAGCAGTCTGATGTCCAGTTGCCTTCCCAAGCGGATGAACACTCGAGTCGCTGCCATTGACCGTTACGAACAACAGGAAGGCGGAGTATACCAAGCAATTGTTCATAAAAGGACTCCACTTTGGGGTCAATGAGTTCTTTTGGACCTCGGACCAGGTGCGGTGAGATGTGTTTCTTATATCCCTGGAACTGTCCTTGGTGGAAGAACCGCAGTCCTGGAGATAGGAATGTGATGACAGCAGCGGCCTTATGGATTTCCGGGGTGAGTATTGCGGCGATGCGTGGTTCGTCGTGGTTTTCAAGAAAACGGGCAAGTTTGTCCTGGTAATCGAGACCGGCGTGGAAATGCTCTCTTACTGGGCTGGCATGTCCTTCGCGGAGACGGTCGTAGAGCCGTTTATCATAGGTGTAATCAAAACCTTGCTGTTGAAGTGTCCATTCCAGGTCCCAATAAACCTCGGCCATGAAGGTGAAGTCCGGGAACTGCTCCCGGACTGTCTTCGTTGCTCTTATCCAGAAAGGTTGAGCTGGCACTCTCCAGGTTTTTTCAAAAACTTCCGGGAGAACAAGCATCGCCATATCGCAACGTACCCCATCACACTTGCCCGCGACCTTCTGAAGCTCAGTGATCATCGCTTCCTGAGTGGCTGGATTGCCATAGTTGAGCTGCAATGTGTCTGGTCATCCGGGAAAGTATGGATCGCGGCCGTAGGCAAGGAGCAGATCACCCCGCTTTCTCTTGATCCAAATATAGTTTTGGGGTGCTCGTGTCAGATCCAGCTCGGTTCCGGAGATGTAATACTCCGGGTGATCCTCTACCCATGGGTGGTCTAGACCAGTGTGATTTGGAACAAAATCCAACATCAGTCGTAGACCACGCTGGCGTAGCCGTTCACGAAGGCGGGCAAGAGCTTCATCTCCTCCTAGGTCATTATGGACCGTGTAGGCGGTAATTGCGAATCCCGAACCCCCGATGTCTTCTTCTCGTAGGCCGGGTAGAGTATCCCCGAACTCCCTTTGCCATTCCTCGTTGCTGCAGGAAATCTGTCGACTCGCTGGGCCGGTTTGCCAGACACTTAGCATCCAGATCCAATCAAATCCAAGTTCAGCCCAATGGTCCAGATCCGTGTCGGGGATGTCGTCCAGTGAGGCTGGCTTCCCCAGTGTTTCCGATAATTCTGTCAGCAAGACACGAGTGTTAATTTGGAACAGTGATGGATAAGCTTGGACTTGGTAAGGAATGGTGGTCATAGTGAGCTCTCCTGCAGCAGAAGCATTTGCATCCAACCTCACAGCCATAATGTTACGGGTGTATGATACTGCGTATTTACAATGAGGCATACTCCATACACCAGCACCCTATTTACGAGTGAGTTGACCGGTTGAATAGGCCTCTCGTGTAACTTTGGCATCCATAAGTGGATGGCATGGTTCAAAAGTATTACGGAGTCTTTTTCCGTTTGGGTTTCCGTGGTTGATCTACTGACTGTACAAGATCACCTGTTTTGGCCTGCTTCTGGAAATAGGCTCCCTTGCCACCTTCAAGAATAATCTTGGGGGTCATGGTTGCGAACAAGTGCATGGCGCGGGCTACAACTCCGGTCCACCCGGTCTGGTGATTTGCCCCAAGCCCGGCTCCACTATCACCATGGAAATACTCATAGAATTGGATGTAGTCACGCCAGTGTTGATCATGCTGGAATACTCCCGTACTACCATATACAGGGCGGTGTCCATCCTTGTCTTTTAAGAATATATTGCAGAGCCGATGTGAAATCTCCCCGGCAACTTCATATAAGTTCATTTGTCTTCCTGAGCCTGTAGGACATTCTACGGTGAATTGGTTGCCAAAATATGCATAGTATTGGAGAAGTGCCCGGATAATTATTATATTGACAGGCATCCAGATTGGACCACGCCAGTTTGAATTTCCACCAAACATACCCGTGTCAGAATCACCTGGCAGGTAGGATACCCGGTACTCGTTGCCTCCCACATGTACAGTAAAGGGGTGATCGGCGTGGTAACGCGAAAGAGACCGGATTCCGTAGGGGCTAAGGAATTCGTCTTCGGCAAGCATTTTTTCCAATACACGACGGAGCTTCGTCTCGTCCATGATCGCCCCCAGACGGCGGCCTTCACACCCGGTCTTGAGCGGATCCTGAATATACGTCAACAGTTCTGGCCGAGCGTCAAGAAATCCCTGCAAACGTTCCACGAATTCCGGGTATTGTTTTCGAAACTCTCCTTCGAACATCGTAACCGCGCATAAGGGGAGTAGCCCCACCATCGAGCGGACCTTCAGGCGCTGGGCTTGGCCATTGGGGAGCCGGAGGACATCATAGAAGAAGCCATCTTCCTCATCCCACATACCAGAGTAGCCGCCTGCATGTATCATCGCCGAGGCGATTGAGAGGAAATGCTGGACAAACTTGACGACCATATCGGCGTAAGTCACATCATAGACCGCCAATTCTATACTGATTTCGAGCATGTTGAGACTGAAGAGAGCCATCCACGCGGTACCATCGGCTTGTTCCAGATAGCCACCTGTGGGCAAGGGTGCACTCCGGTCGAAAACACCGATATTGTCCAACCCCAGGAATCCTCCCTCGAAGGCGTTCTTGCCCTCACGATCTTTGCGGTTAAGCCACCAAGTAAAGTTGAGAAGAAGTTTTTGGAAGCTGCGTTCGAGCCAGGCAAGGTCACCTTTTCCGGATTGGGCCTTCTCAATGCGGTAGGCGAAGATCGTGGCCCAGGCATGTACCGGTGGATTCACATCACCGAAGTTCCACTCATAGGCGGGGATTTGTCCATTGGGATGCAGGTAATTCTCTCTCAACATCAGGTCCAACTGCTGTTTGCCGAACTCAGGGTCCACCATTGTCAGGGTGATCACATGAAAAGCGAGATCCCATGCCGCATACCAGGGGTACTCCCATTTATCTGGCATGGAGATCACATCGGCGTTGTACATATGATGCCAGTGGTCGTTACGTGGGGCTGCTTTCCGGGACGGAAGGTAGGGATCGCTGCCTCGTTCTTCAAGCCAACGGTTCACATCGAAGTAGTAATATTGCTTGGACCACAACATCCCAGCCAATGCCTGGCGCATGACATTGGCGGAGTCCGCATCAAGAGAAGGTGGAATGACGGAAGCATAAAATTCATCTGCCTCCTTCCGCCTTGTATCCAGTATCTCATCAAAGTGTTTACCAAACGCCCTGCTGCCCCGCCCATAGGACTTGGCCAGCTCCTTTGGCGCTGTTGAGGTGAGTCGAAGACGGACCACCTGCTTTTGGCCAGATGGCACAGTCAGATGGTAGAATGCGGCGGCCTTGGTTCCCTGATTAAGTGGGTTAACTGTATGTGTCTGTCCATGGACGATATACTCGTTGATTCCATCCTTCACATAAGGTGTCCGGTTGGGTACACCGAACAATCTTTGTGTGTTGGTTTCGTTTTCGGTAAACAGCAAGGGCACCTTCTCATCACAATAGAGATACCTTTCCCCCAGCCGCTCCTCGGTTGCATGGATAATGCTTTTAGCTGAGGTCCCGGTTATGTCATCCAGCATGGGGCGCGGATTATCGCGTCCCCAAGACCAACGGTTGCGGAACCAGAGCGTGGGTAGCATTTGGAGGTCCGCTGTCTCAGGACCGCGATTATGAATGGTGAGCTGGATCAAGATATCGTCCGCTGACTCCTTGGCATACTCCACGAACACATCAAAGTAACGGTCCTCCTTGAAGACCCCTGTATCGACTAATTCATATTCGAGTTCATGGCGTCCCCGCCAGCGGTTGGTTCGTACCAGGTCATCATATGGATAGGCTTCCTGCGGGTATTTGTAGAGATACTTCATATAGGAGTGGGTCGGAGTACTGTCGAGGTAGAAGTAGTATTCTTTGACATCTTCCCCGTGATTTCCTTCACTATTGGTCAACCCAAATAACCGCTCTTTGAGAATTGGATCCTTTCCGTTCCAGAGAGCAAGTGCGAAACAAAGCCTTTGCCGGTCGTCACTGATACCGGCAAGTCCGTCCTCTCCCCAGTGGTAAGCACGCGAACGGGCTTGGTCATGGTTGAAATAATCCCAAGCATTACCATTCTCGCTGTAGTCCTCACGGACCGTGCCCCACTGGCGTTCACTGAGATAGGGTCCCCACTTCCTCCAAGGGATCTGTTTCTCATTCGCTTCTTTGAGACGGAGATGCTCGGCAGTCATGGAACTCTCCTTTTATGTTATTTGTGGGGAGGGCTAAGTGTATGCCTCTTTGGCCATGGATATGGAGAAACTTTATATTCCTTTGTTGGATTGTTTTGTATTATATTCTACTTATAATATAAAATAATTCAAGTCTCATTATTTTCACACACTAGCTTCCCATCAACCTGCATCCATTGAAAAGGATTGTGGAATAGTAGATACTCGATTTCACAGGAATTCCTCGGTGCTGCATTAATATCTTTTGGACCTGATTGAGTGTTCTCTGCAAATGTTGTAAACCGCAGTGGTGAAAGATTTGAGAACACCAGGAGATCAGACTATGAGAATGGGAAGAATCTTCGGTCTCATCGCGCGGGTATCAGCACTACCATTGGCCTTCGATGTGGGACTTGTTGCGGGAATGTTCCTGGCCAACGGGGTGTTAGCGCAGATTCTTGCAGCATTGTTCGTTATCACCTCAACCGGCGCGGTGTTCATCTGGGTACTCAAAAATGTAAAAGCATCAGTGACTGGGTATACATGTGGAGAATCCAGCAGCCCCATGATAGAACAGGGATGGACCCATATCCCGTCTTTAGTGAACTCCGCCGCCGATGAATTGGCGTTTATCGCACGCTCACATATCCTCTCCATCCTCCTTATGGGGTATATTCTGGTGGCTTTCGTGTTTGCGTTGGCCTATCAAGCAGTTGGGGGTACCCCTGTTGATTCACTCAGTGAAAACTTCTACTTCAGTCTTACGACTTTCGCTACAGTCGGGTATGGCGACATCGCGCCTCGGGGCTTCGGACGGGTTTTGGCTTGCATCGAAATGATATCCGGAGTCGCGTACAATGTTCTTGCAATCGGTGGTGGCGCGGCATACCTGATGGATCTCGGCAAACAGACCTCAAATGACTGAGGGATTGTCTGGTTGGCATCACAGAATACCAGCCACTTTCATCCAACCCCACAGCCTTGATAAACGCGTTCATACCGGGACAATCATCGCCTGTGATAATTCCGGTACACTCACCCAGGAAGGGGCTTTCTCTATTCATTCTCCAAGGACTGTTTAATCTCAAGCAGTTCTTTTTGACGGGCCTTATCAACCTTCGGGAAGTTCAAGTCGAGACGATCCATGACAGTACAGACCACTTCAGACACCGCCAAACGTGCAAACCACTTGTTGTCCGCCGGGATCACAAACCAGGGAGCCAACTCGGTGCTGGTGTGATTGAGCATGTCTTCGAAAGCTTGTTGGTATTGCTTCCAATACGCGCGTTCCTTGAAGTCGGCCACGGAGAATTTCCAGTTTTTCTCAGGTTCGTTGATGCGCGATAGGAATCGTTTTTTCTGTTCTTCCTTCGAGATATTTAAGAAGAACTTCAAGACAATGATGCCATTGTTCACGAGATATTTCTCAAAGTTGTTGATCTCCTTATAGCGTTGCTGCCACAAGCCGTCACCTACACAATCCTTAGGAAGTTTCTGTTTATCAAGAAACTCTGGATGAACACGAACCACCAGGACTTCCTCGTAATAGGAGCGGTTAAAAATACCGATCATGCCCCTTGGTGGTAATGCCTTGGCGGCGCGCCAGAGATAGTCATGGTCGAGTTCCTCGGCGGAGGGTCCTTTGAAACTGGTGACTTGGCAGCCTTGAGGATTCACACCCGACATAACATGCCGGATGGCTCCATCTTTACCAGCGGCATCCATAGCTTGAAAGACAATCAAGAGTGCATAGACATCCTGGGCATAAAGCTTCTCCTGCAAATCTGAGAGGCGTTCGACATTGGCCGCCACCTTTTCAAGGGCACCCGCCTTGTCCTCGTAACCCCCCGTGAAGCCTGGGTTATAGTCTTTCTTCAATGAAATACTCCGTCCAGGCGTGACCATAATTTCTCCGAGATTGAATTTGATGGTCCCCTTGTCACCAACCTTGATTTTGACCTCTCGTTTTGGATCGAGATTGCGTTTCATGGACTATCCTTTCTACTAGACGTTCTTTATCCAAATAAAGCTGACAATTGGTATTGTGTTTCACCATTGCTGGTTCCCCTCAAGATGCACGGAGCCATCGGTTTAGAATTATGGCTATGGTTTCGTTGGCTTCAATGGGGCCATATTCTTGATCAAATCCACTCCGCCGTAGTGATTCGCGGACGGGACCGCGAGCCTCAGCCAAGCGGAAGACAATCCCACGCTCGTGTAGTCTTTCCCGTATTTCGGCTAATACCTCTGCTCCAGCCAGGTCGATCGTTGGAACAGCACCAAGGAAGAAGATTACAAGACTTACCCCCTCTCCTCGGTTATCCAAAAGTTCGAAGAAGCGGTCTCGAACGTATTCAACGTTTAGGTAAAGAAGGGACGCCTCACAGCGGAATACCAATACCTTGGGCAGGCGTTCATTCTCCGGATGGCGGGACAGGTCTGCGAAATAGTCCGTTCCAGGAACACGCCCAAGTTCAATAACATTTGGACGGGCGGCACGTCGTAGCAGGAGAATGAGGGAGAGCACGGCGCCGAGTAATACTCCTCGCAATAGGCCAGAACCGAGTACCCCCAGCAGCGCCACGAGCGCAACAGCAAACTCTCCCCGGTTGAATTGCCAGATCCGCTTGAAAGCAGAAAGATCAACCAGCCCCGTCACTGCCACAAGCACAATGGCTCCCAACACTGGCTGGGGAAGATTCCGGAACAACCCAGTGAAGAATAGCGCCACAATCATGATAAGGACCGATGCCATCAGGCCGGAAAGTGGCGTGCGTGCACCTGAACTCTCATTCACAAGTGACTGAGACATTCCCCCACTCACTGGATATCCCTGGGCAAGGCCAGCGAGAAGATTCGAGCCAGCCAATGCAAGCAACTCCTGGTTGGTGTCAAAAGTGTGCCCATGCTTTCGTGCAAACATCCTTCCGATGGCGGCTGTCTCGACTGCTCCAAGAAGAAAGCACGCCATGGCTAACGGGATCAGATCATTTAAGTCATTTCTCGAAACCAATGGGAGCCCCACCTGTGGGAATCCGCCCGGTACCTCCCCTAAGAGCTTCACTCCTTGTTCAGACAGACTGGTGATGGACGCGGCGAGGATACCCAGGGCCATCACCAACAGCGCAACAGGTTTGTGCTTCAGATATCGCTTCCCGAGGAGTAATAGAATGAAAGCGCTGACTCCCAGGAATACAGGCCAGAACCTTGTCTCTCCAAGGTGGGAAAAAAAATCCCTCAAACGGTCCCAGAAGTCGCCGTGACCTCCCTTAAAGCCGAAAATCTTGGGGAGCTGAGAGATAGAAAGGTGGAGTGCGACCCCGGCCTTAAACCCAATCATCACGGTTTCCGACACGAAAGAGACAACCACTCCTGCCTTCATCAACCAAGATACCAAGGCGAACATGGCCACAAGTACCGCCGTGCATGCCGCCAATACCGCATGACGGAGGGGATCCCCAGCTGAAAGCTCGCCGAGGGTGGAACCTATGAGCAGCGAGATGGCCGATGTGACTGTCACCGATGTGTGTTTGGAACTACAGAAAAGCCAGAAAATCAGCCCAGAAAAGATACACGCATATAGCCCTCTCTCCGGTGGCAGGTCAGCGAGGGAGGCATCGCCAATCGAAGCGGGTATCAGATATGCAGCCAAGGTGATCCCCGCAATCATATCGGCGCGTAATAAATTTATGCGGTAATCGGGTAACCAACCAGCGATTGGAAGTCGAAAGGTCATGTCACGCCTCCTTTCAACTGATCACGGGAGGGAGTAAGTAGAGGGTCATGGCGAAGATCAAGTAAAGAATGAGTAACAATACCCCGACATACCATGCTGACATTCCGCCACTGGTCATCAGGAAGACCGCAAGGGTTGAGACTATCACCATCAGGACGGCACCCGGCCAGAATCGTAGATCCAGGGGTACCGGCGCGATCACTAAACTGAGTAGCACCAGGACAGGCGCGACGAAGAGGGCGATTTGAGAAGAACTACCCAATGCAATGCCGACGCTCAAGTCAAGACGGTCCTTACGTGCGGCTGAGAAGGCAGCGGTCATCTCGGCTGCCGCACCCACAATGGCCACGATAATAAAACCGACAAATGCCGGTGTCATACCAAATGATAACGCGGCCTGCTGCACGGACCCAACAAATACCTCACTGATAAGCGCAACCAATACCGTGACTATCCCGAGCAAAGCCACCGCAATCCCCAGAGGCCACAATTCCTCCTCTTCAGCACCTTCGTGACTCACACTTTCGAAGAGATCCTTATGGGTATGCAAGGAGAACAATAGACCGAGGACATAGGTGATGAGTAACAGTACCGCGAGGCCCACGCTGAGCTGTTGTGCAAACGCACTGGCATCAGGCCGGTCGGAAGAACCAATCGCCGAAGGGATCAGAAGCGCAACGGTGGCGATGAACAACATACCCGCCTGAAGGCGTGCCGTGGCCCGGTTAAATTTCTGGATATGGAACCGGAGCCCCCCCAGAAGGAAAGCCATCCCGAGCATGAAGAGCGTGTTCGTAACCACCGCGCCAGCGATGGATGCTTTGACGAGATCCAACATGCCGGCACGGAGCGCGGCTATTGAGATCACGAGCTCAGTCAGATTACCGAGCGTAGCATTGAGCAATCCACCGGCTGCATCTCCGGTCCGGGCGGCGACACTTTCCGTTGCCCGGCTCAGTAACGCCGCGAGTGGCATAAGTGCAAACACTGACAACAGGAACAGGGCGGTCTCGGCGCCGGGACTGGCCCATTCCACCACGAAGACTACGGGAACAGCCACTAGTAGCCACAGAATACGATGCTCTGTCAACTCACGTGAGAGAGTGCCCATGATGGTTTACGATGCTCCTTTTTTATCAGACTAATAGAACGCCATAAACTCAATGCACCTGTTCCTGTGCTCCTTCTTCCGTTGTTGTGTCTGTTGATGGTATCGCTTCTTCATTCTTTTCTGGTTTGTCAACTCTGGCCAGGAGATACTGTTGCACCTTCCCATCCTCAAAATGAACAAGCCCCTGGGTTTGATCCTGGATCAGGTTGTACAACCCGGTCTCGATCATAGGAAATTCCTTCCCGGTCGGTTTCAGGACAACCCGTGAGGTCTTGCTGTCAATCGACCCCTCAATGGGGATCACATTCTCAGTGGTGGAATTTTGAAACATTCCCGCGATCACACCGGTCTTGCTGACCGCCAATTGCAGATACATGCCGGCTTCAGGGGTATCCTCATCCGCGAGTGAGAACACTCCCAATGGCAACCATTCCATCTCACCGGAAGCTCCTTCAGGAATGGATTCGACCTGTTTGGCGAGTTCCTGAGTATAAGCATCGCTGGAAACTTTTTGGTTGTCATTGAGTACTACCGTGTCTCCGGCCATATATACGCTTCCCCCGGGACCATAGGTGTAATAAACCGGGACCGGGACAATATATGTACCCATAAACGATCCGACGTCATTCCAGGAAGATGGAGCCGACCACCAGTCACAGTCGTGACACTCCTCATAATAGGGCCAGTACGGATGGTAGTGATTGTCCCACCAGTAGTCGTTGTACCAGTCCCCATGATAGTGATGATAGTTGTCGTTGTACCAATCGTTGCGAATGAGGTCACCCTTGTCCTGCCAATTATTCCATCGGTCTGCCCAGCCTGCGGGAAGTTGTTCTGGACGTGGAGGACGCTCTCCGGGCCGGTTGGCATCTCCCGGTCGGCTAGGGCGGGTTCCTGGCCCTGGTCCACCGGGTCTATTCGCAATCCCCGGTCCACTCGGAAGAGTGTTCACTCTTTCGCCACCTCCCGGACGAGTCGAGGCAATCCGGTCGGGAGAGACTGGTCTGTTTTCAGGTTTGTTCTGTAGGAAACGGTCAATATCTGCTTGCGTTGGGCGTCCAGCTCCCTGACCAGGACGATTTACGGGAGCGGTTGGACGCGCGGGCAGTTGTGCTGGACGTTGAACAGTGTCATAACGTTGCGAACCGCCAGGCCTGGAAGGAAGATTGGCGGGACGCTGGCCTTGAGAGGGAAGCTGATTGGGTCTTCGATTAGCGCCAGCTGGAGGCCGTTGGATATTCTGTGGGTAAGCGATTGGGCGTGAGGGTTGAACCGGGCGTGCCACTGGCATGGGTGAGGATCTGGTGTAATCAAAGGAAGATTTTTGGCGGCTCGGTGAAGGCCGGCTTGCGGAGGATTTCATTCCAGCTGACGAACGGCCACCTCCTCCGCCCCCATGACCGCCACCGCCCCCTCGGCCTCCGCCTCCACCACGACCGCCACCGCCCCCTCCTCCACCGCGGGCATCGGCAGAATTAATGGGTAGACATAGGCTGATCACCAAGAAACACAGGCCCATGATGGACAGAATTCTTTTAAGATAGTTCATTCTGGTTTCCCCGCCTTTCTTGGTTGATTCCCATTTTCAACACGTTTCAGAATGATCGGACCAATCGAGGGGAGCAACTCTCCATCAACCTCACGGTTGATCGCTTTCCAACGTACCGTATTCTCGTCCACCTTCTCGAAGATTCTTGTTGAAGAGCCAGTTTTCCCATCTGGAAGAATGTGCAACGCTTTCGCGAACCACTTGCCATCTTTCTCATACCAGACTGCCTCGGCGGTTCCCCCATCCGAGTCGAAAGTCCATGACCGGATTGTCTGCTCAACCGGATCCCACCCGATCACTAGGATCCCCTCTTTTTCGAGCTCTCCGTTAGTGACAATCGATAATCTTCCATGGATGGAGTTCTTTTTCGTGGACCATTCATAGGTGGTCTCTATCACCATCCCATCTCCTTCGTCTTTCCAACGGCCAATTAAAAATTCCAAGAATTTAAGGTGTTCATAGTGGGGGGGTGGTTCCGAAGGTTCCAGGCCGATGACCTCCTGAATCAACCACTTGTCCCCAACCTTTTTCAGGACGGCTGTGTAGGATGATTCCTCCACCGTTCCATCCGCATAGGTGAGGATATCCCTTCCAGTTTCGTGGGCCCTACCGTCGCTGGCTGGTTCAATCAGCGTGTCAGCGGCCTCCATTTTGATGCCGGGATTGTCCGTGAAGATCTGTTTGAATGTGTTCAGGATTTGAGCCCGGCCGATGATCTGGTCTCCGTTCGACTCGACATAGGTGGCGTCCTCAATCCAGAACTGGGCTAAGGTTTCCGCATCAGCCTTGTTGAAGGTTTCCACATATTGACCGAGAGATGCTTTGATCTCAGCGACGATCCGGGAGTTCTCACTCTCTTCCGCCGGAGCCGCATAGGGGAAGAAAAGGAGCACCAATACAGTAATAAATTTTACAGGAGAATTCCTTGTCATTGATGGCACCTCCAGAGTGAATGGACAAGGCGGTCTTTCTTTCCCGAACGTCATGTTCATCTTCTGTTCAGGGTAGTCTGAGCGTATTGTCAGTGTACCACAGACCGCCATGTTGGCAGTGTAAAAAATTCAGTTTTTCCAAATTCCCAGTTTTCGGGCAGCCAGGAACGGGATGATCGTGGTTGTGCCATCAACGAACAGAATGCGATCCTTCAGTGTGGGTAAAGCCAAACGGATCATACTGATCCCACGAACATAACCGTATAAGCGAACATGTGGAATCACCCCCCACGGAGAATGATGCTCTTCTCTGTCGAGATGGCTCCGGTCAAAATTACATGGCGGGAAAGAGTCCATTGTCCAATTGTGCCAGTGATGATTTGATTTGAAGGAGTGACCGTAGTGCCGCTTCCTCTCCTCGTACAGCAAGTTCGTCGGTACGGGTAAATTCCGTGAGCCCGAAACTAGTCACATCAGGCTCGATGACAAAATCCGCGGGTTGAACTCCTACTGAATTCATGTTCACGTTCTGAACAAGATATCCCCGCAGGAGAGTTTGTAGAGTAGAGGGTGACCTAGGTCTTATCATCATCGAATCTGGACGGATGTTTGAGAATTCTTTTTCTAATTCCACCGTCACACTGACCGCAATCACATAATTACAGCCTTTACTTACAAGAACATCCGCTGGAATGTTTTTTACCAGACCGCCATCCACCAAAGCTTGACCAGGCCGACAGATCGGAGAAGACAGAACCGGGAGATTGATGCTTTCTAGAATTCCCTCTACAGCGTTCCCATCATCTCTCACAACCGGACCGCCACTCACCAGATCAACTGTTATGCTGTTCATCGGAATGGGTAGTTGTTCAATTGTGGCGTCGGATAGATACTTTTGGAGCATCGGAGCAAATTGTCCACGGCGATACTTGTAAAGTAGATGCCAATACGCACCGCTGGGTATCCGTTGAAAGAACCAGGATGGCTGTAAATCCTCCATGAATCGATGGATGCTGTAGTCAAGATCTAGGCCAGAAGCATAGACAGTCCCTGTCATAGATCCAGCACTTGTTCCCGCGATCATATCGATGACAATTCCATTCTGTTCTAAAGCTTTGAGGACGCCGAGATGGGCCATTCCACGCGCGGCGCCACCACCAAGTGCAATTCCGATGCGAACCCCGCGCAGTTGGTGAACAATTCTTTCGATGCCATTTCGTAATTGGTTGCCTCGATTGGTGGATGGTTCGTATAATGAAACTTTGAAATCGCGATCCACTAACTCCATAATCTCCGGAGCCACTGGAGAAAAGCTCTGGTCACGGCCCAGGAACCAGACAAGATTAATTTTCTCACGCCACCGGGGGACTCTTGCACTGAGATCCTTCAATCGCTTGATCGAACCCTGCCAGTTTTCAGGAGTGACACACCAAAGGACCATCTCTGTTGCTTCGAGGAGTGACCACATCAAGTCAATGTCATGTGATGCATCGACATCAAAGAAGACCCGGCCTTGATCCGACCACTTCATAACTTGTTCGCGAATAGATTCACGGTTAAGGATTTGATCGCCCACGAATAGAGAACGGTGAGCAATCTCCTGGGTGGATTCCCAAGCGGGATAATCACTAAAAACACAGGGACTCTTTTCGATCTCGGCCAATCGCCTCAAGAGTCTTGGAGTGAGCGGCCGGGTGGATGGTGTCTGATGCACAATCACCACCGACGCGGGTTGATGGCGGATTCTATCCACTCGGAGCATCCGTCGAAGTTGGTTCCCCGCGATTCGAAAAAGGTTTAGCTGGAATTCTGGATACTTTGAGGCTAGCGATAGCGCCTTTTGGAAATCCAACCGCAGGAATTTCGATGGTTCGAGGGCAACAACCTGGATTGGAACAGGCTCTGTTTGAGCCGCAGCAATGATTCCGAACTGGCTGCCACCGGACAGGTATGTCTGTTCGATCACCTTTCCCTGCAGATCGAGCAACGTCTGCTTCAAACGTCCTTTGATAATGAAGAGGACCGAAGTGACCGGTTGATTCGAGCCGTGGACTTCATGACCCGCCTCGACAGAATCCAATTCCATTGCGTCAGCCAGTTCCCGGAGGGCGTCTGTGTTAAGTCCCACCGAGCAAGGATGCCGATTTAACCAGAACAGTTTCAGGTCATCCACGGGTACTTCCTTTTTTAATTGAATGCCAGAGTAATTGATGAATTCACCCTCCCCTCCGTCGCTAGTGGGTACTTGGACTGGATTCAGTGACTGGTTCGGGTGGGCCACCGAATCTTTCTGCAAGCCCCTGGATCAATACATAAAGCATTGGAATGAAAAAGATCCCAACCACGGAGGCCATCAACATGCCACCGAAGACCGCTGTTCCAATGCTGGCTCGTGCATTGGCTCCTGCGCCCGTAGCCTCGACAAGCGGCAAGACACCGAGGATGAAGGCGAAGGCGGTCATCATGATTGGACGGAAACGCAGTTTCGCCCCCTCCACCGCCGCGTCGAACAGCCCCATGCCCGCTCGCTCATGCTTTTCCTTGGCGAACTCGACGATCAGGATGGCGTTCTTGGCGGCCAAACCCATGAGGGTCACGATACCGATCTGAACATAAACATCGTTGATGAATCCACGTCCCGCCACAAAGAGAAATGCGCCATAAACACCGATCGGTAGGCCGAATAGCACGGAGAAGGGGACCGCCCAACTCTCATACTGAGCCGCCAGCACAAGGAAGACGAAGATGAGCGCCATGCCGAAGATGATTCCTTGGGAGCCACCCGCCTCCTTTTCCTGGTAGGCCACACCGGACCACTGGAAACCATATCCTTGCGGAAGATCGGAGGTGGAGACTTCCTCCATCGCTCTTAACGCATCTCCCGATGAATACCCGGGAGCGTTGGCGCCGCTGATTTCAGCGGTACGGAACATATTGAAGCGCTGCAGGATATCGGGGCCGGTCATCATCTCAACCTGGCTGAGAGTGGACATGGGAACCATGGAGCCATCACCCGCGCGCAGATATATATCGCGAATGTTCTCGGGGGTACGGCGGAATTCTTTCTCGGCTTGCACCATGACCTTGTAGGTGCGTCCAAAGAGATTGAAATCATTCACTTGAAGACCACCAAGATAGATCTGCAATCCCTGGAAGACCTGGTTAATGGGAATCTCCAGGGTACGCACCTTGTCGCGGTCAATATCGAGCTTGATCTGGGGAATCGAGGTGCGAAAACCGGTGTAGAGACTAGTAACCTCGGAACGTTGCGAGGCGGTTTGAAGGAGCTTTTTGGCCATATCATCGAGGTCTTGTGGAGTCGTGCCACCCCTATCCTGAAGCTCATACTGGAATCCGCCAGCATTCCCCAGACCGGGGATGGGAGGTGGAGTGAAGATGATACTGACCGCCTCCGGATATGCGGCGAATTTCCTACGGACATTCATCATGATGCTTTTAATCTGTTCTTCCTTGGAATGCCGTTCTTCCCACGGCTTGAGCATGGCGATGATGGTGGAGCTGTTGGAGGTATAGGCATTGGTCAGGAGGTTGAGCCCCCCCATGGTAAGGACCTCTCCGATACCAGGGACATCCTTAAGATCCGCTTCGGCACGTTTCATTAGGGTGTCGGTCCGTTCCATGGAGGCGCCATCCGGCAGGTTGAACGCGGCGAAGAAATACCCTTGGTCCTCATCAGGAACAAATCCTGCGGGGAGTTTTTGCATCAAGGCTCCCGCTCCATACCAGAGGCCCACCAGAGCTGCCAAGGCAATGATCGTGCGCCGTAGCAGAAAGCGGACACCACCCAGATATCCATCGGTTACCTTCTCGAACACATAATTGAATCCCCTCAAAAACAACCCGACCGGGCCGCGCATCTCCTTGCGTGGCCGCAACAACATGCAACACAGGGCGGGGGTGAGTGTCAACGCGACGAGAGCGGAAAGCATGACCGAGATCGAGAGGGTGATGGCGAATTGCTTGTAGAGCTGGCCGACGATCCCACCCATGAAGGAAACCGGGACGAACACGGCACAAAGCACCAAGGCGATGGCTACCACCGGCCCACTGACCTCATCCATGGCTCTCTCGGTCGCTTTGAGAGGAGACAGCCCATGTTGAATGTGGTGTTCTACGGCCTCCACCACAACAATAGCATCATCGACCACGATTCCGACCGCAAGCACGATGGCCAGCATCGTCAGAGTGTTGATCGAGAATCCAAGCACGACAAACGCCGCGAATGTTCCCACCAGCGAAACCGGCACCGCGAGCATCGGAATCAATGTGGCCCGGATGCTACCCAGGAACACGAACACCACGATGAGCACCAGGATGATTGCATCACGGAGAGCCAGAAAGACCTCATGAATGGCGACTTTAACGAACTCAGTCGTATCAAGGGAAATCCGGTATTCCAGGCCGGATGGGAACCTTTGGGAGGTTTCCTCCAAAAGCTTGCGGACACTGTCGGCGGTTTGGATAGCGTTCGCGCCGGGTAGCTGATACACAATAACGAGGGTAGATGGGATTCCATCCTTGCGTCCGAAGCTGGTGTAGCTCTTTCCAGAAAGCTCCGCACGGGAAACATCTTTCATCCGCAAGATGGAACCATCTGGAAGTGTCTGGACGATCATGTTTTCGAACTCTTCGGCATCAGTGAGACGGCCCTTGACGTTGACTGAATATTGAAACTCGGTACCAGACTTCGCGGGAGGTTGCCCCACTTGTCCGGCGGCGGCTACTAGGTTCTGTTCTTTGATCACATTGGCGATGTCTGAACCGGTGAGTCCCAGTTTGGCGAGTTTGTCGGGACGCACCCAAAAACGCATGGCGTAGTCGCGCTGCCCCACGATCATGGTGGAACCCACCCCCGGGGTCCGCGCGATGGCATCGACCAGGTTGATGGAGGCGTAATTTGACAGAAATGTCTCGTCGTAAGTCTTGTCCGGGGAGTAGAGTGAAATCACAAGCAACATGTCGGGTGACTTCTTTTTGACGGAAATGCCCGCCGAGAGGGCCTCTTGGGGAAGCTTTGGCTGCGCCTTGTTGACCCTGTTATTGATGTCAACATTCGCCAGATCGAGGTTAGTTCCGACCTTGAAGGTGCATTGGAGCAGGTAACGTCCGTCGCTCGAGGACTTAGAGGACATGTAGATCATGTTCTCCGCGCCATTCACTTCGGCTTCGACATTTGTTGCGATGGACTGTTCGACAGTCTCCGCATTGGCGCCGGGGTAATTGATTTCGACCTCAACAGTTGGGGGGGATATTTGCGGATACTGTGCAATAGGAAGTGAGTTGATGCTGAGCGCACCGGCGATCAGGATAACCAGAGAGATGACAATGGCGAAAACGGGACGATGGATGAAGAACTTGGCCATGGGCTATTGTCCCTTCTCAGCCGCAGCTGGCTCTTGCGTGACCGGTTTGTCGGAGGGATTCACTGTCACTCCAGGCTTGACCTTGATCTGCCCCTCAACGATCACTTTCTCACCCACCTGAACACCCTCAGTCACGATGTACTTATCCTCGAATCGTTCACTGAGAGTCACTGTTCGTAGTGCCACCTTGTTTTCGGCGCCGACCACATAGAGCACTTTGGCGCTCTGTTGTTCGAAGACAGCCCGTTGGGGGACTAGGAGGGCATTCTCCACCTCATCTACGGCTACTTTCACACGGGCGAACTGGTTTGGACGGATCAGGTTGCCAGGATTTGGGAATTCAGCCACGAGTGAGAGTGTTCCTGTCTTTAGGTCAACCGCCCGGTCAGCCATCAGAAACCGGCCCTTTTGCGGATAGACAGAGCCATCAGCCAAAACTAAATCGAATTCGGCTGGCTTGCGTGTTTTTTCTTGCCGCCTCGACAGATCAAGATAGTCGGACTCGCTAATCCCCAGAAAAACACGGATCGGATCCAGCGCGGAGACCGTGGCCAGCAGTGTTGGGTCTCCACGTCCCACCAGGTTGCCCACATCTGTCTGGACGAGACCAATGAGACCATCAAAGGGTGAGGAGATGGTACAATAGCCCAGGTTGAGGTTAGCCTGGGTTAGGTCGGCCTTGGCCATTGCGACCGCTGCCGAGGCCTGCTTGATATCCGCGTCCTCGGTCAGTTTGGCGTTGACCAGTTGGGCTTCCCGGGATTCCATTTCCGCTTGTGTTGATTGCTGCCGTGCAGTGGCCGTCTCCAGGTCCTGAGGTGTTTGGACTCCTTGGTTGACAAGGGTTGTAGTCCTCTGGAGTTCCTTATCCTCGCGTACCAGCCTGGCCTTGGCTTGAGCCACCTCCGCCTCCGCGGCACGGACATCTACTTGCTGCAGAGCATAAGCGAGATCGGCCTCCGCTTTCTGCAGTTTGGCTTGCGCGGATTGAACACTCGCTTCGAAGGGACTCCGGTCAATCTTGAAAAGGACCTGATCCTTCTTCACGATCTTTCCTTCCTCGAAAAGCTGCTCCTGGAGAATTCCCTCTACCCGCGCACGTAGTTCCACCGAAGCACTGGCATCCGTACGCGCGGTGAACTCACGCACAAGAGGGACAGTCTGTTGGGTGATCTCGGCGACCACAACCGCCGGTGGTTGTCCCGAGGGAGCCTGGGCCTGTTTTGATGTGTCTCCATCTTGGTGACATGCCACCAATGAAAGGGTGATTAAAACGAGGAGAACAACTGGTGTGATAAGGGGGTGTCTGGCTCGCATTTTATTGGACATGCTCCCTCCTACATGAAGTGGGTCACAGCACATCTTCCCTTCGCCTTGACCGCAGACACCCAGTAGAGGCGGGAGGAGTCTGGCGGATCCCTGTTTGGCCACAAGTGGCCCTATGGCTGAGTTGCCATGAGGATACAAGGTCCTCTCATTAAAACCAACCAATATTTTTCGTTTACTTATTTCTTTGGTTCACCCCCCTTCCTGGGCGAATTCATCGGTTGTTACCGCTGCCATTGATCTGGCTTATGTGTATACAGACCAGGCAAGAAGACGGCGTAAACCCCTATATGATTACCATTGGGCTAGGTCCCAGAAGACGCTGCCTCGGATTAATACGGAGGAGGGGGTTGGGGGTGGTATTATGAAATGGAAGACAAGGTCTTCACTGGGAGGAGTAATAATAACCAATTCTACTCCCAGGCCTACAGCATAATGATCATATTTTTCCTCAGCATCCCCGGCTTGAGCCGGGGATGCTGAGGATCACAAAGGTTGATCATGAAATAATTATTGATCCCAGGAAGAGAGGGATCCTTAATTATTCGTGTTCTTTTTGAGAGTCTTTTGGGGTGAGATATTTTGAAGGAGATCTAGCAGATCAAAAGCATCTACTTTATTTGTATCTGTCGCTCCGGGGACCAGATCCCATGTGAGACCGGCATTGGAACCGGCATCACTCTGATTGAAATACCACTCCCGCAGGAAAGAATAGACCAGGATGTCGGGAGGAGAATTTTTCAAGAGGAAATCGGGCCAATTGTAGCTGATCGTAAAATCATCCACATAACTGGATGAGCCCGTTGCGGAATCAATATCGATTCCGCAGAAGCTTTCAATGGTGTCGTCCCTGAAACCGAAATGGTAGGGCGTTTGTCCATTATATCCGACCGGTTGCTCGTTGATATACAGAAGCCAAACCTTCTCATCGTAATCCTGGGCTATGGTTACCCGTTGAAAAGTCGTGGTGGCCACCTGTATCCCGGTTGCCACCCATGTCCCACCACTATCTCCATCGCCATCAAAGGCCAGAATGCCTTGGGTCTTGTGGAAGAGGACAAAGGAGGTGCCAGCCTGAAGTGAGGTGGCATCGGGTACGGTGTCCACGGCGGGTTCACGGAAATATCCATCGATGAAGACCGGTAAGGTCGCGGCATCGATGAAATACCGGCTTACGCGTGAGTCCCCATCCACACTCAGAGATTGGGTTCCGCTACGGATATAGGAGGTTGCGTTCTGGATCGCGCCATCCCCGGTCCAATCATCTTGCCCGTCAATTGGTCCCACTGAAAAGACAGGCGCCTCGAAGCTCGTGCTATAGAGAACTGACTGCCCCATGACGGCAGTAGCTCCAAACACCACCATGCTACAAAAGACTACCAAAGCGATTGGTAGACGATTTAATGTTTTCATTTTTCCATCCTCCAGGGATGCTATATTTACATTTGTTCCTTGCTTGCTTCCATATCGATGAACCACCCTACCACACACTCATGCAGCGTATTCAATAAACCGGATACACCGCTTGAGAAGTCTGTTTGATCCGAACTCAATACCCGTCTTTACGGAAAGTATCCCCCCCGCCATCTTCCGTGCTCAGGATTTCATAGGTCCGATCGACCTGGGCATAAGGATTCCCGGCATTGGAGGAATCGTGATACTTGGGTGGGTTCAACGGGCTGGGCAGGCTGGTTACCACTGGACTGTACCCGAAATCAGATACCTTGGCTTTACATTTGATGATCTTATCCGGGAAAACCCTGAGTACCATGAGATCGAAAGAAACGATAAACCTACCACCCACATCAATAATATCCGGGCAATGCGCCTGAATGCTCTTGATCGCACACTCCACTGTGTCATCCGAGGTTGGGAAATGGGTGGCTACCGCGAGGCGTGGAGCGGGATCGATTTGGCTGAGGAGATATCCATAGGCTCCTTGTGGGGTATGGGAGCTGTTCTGGACGGTTGTGTTATTAGCAACTGTGGCTTGGTAGACTTCGTAGTATTCGTCACCCTCCTTAGGAGGTTCGGTCAACCCCAGATTCTTAAAGGCCCATACATCGGGGGGAATTACCATCTCATGGATGAATACATCCACTCCCTTGCCGGCGTTGATGGCTTGTGTGATGGAGTTGGTTTCGGGTTTGGTATCGCTGGAGTAGATCATGGTCAGGCCATTCCACTCCAGTTTGTAACCCATGGAACCCCTACGGGTATGGATCACCGGGTAGTGTGAAATGGTCACGCCGGTCGAGGAGTTGCAGTAGGCCACGTTGTCTTTTAGGCCGCTACCATCAGTCCGGTAACCCTCTCCCAACTTGGTCCAATCCAGTTCGATGGGGACAATAGCATAGCCATCGCCGGCAATATCATCGTCGACGGCGATTGGTTCCTCGGGCAGACCCCAGCTCTCCTTGGTGGGAGCGATGGCGGCATATCCAGGGTAGCTGGTGTTCTCGAAACTGAAACTCTCCGTATGCCACCGCGCGGCATTACGTAAGGCCTGGCAATAAGCCCGGGTGCCATCGTCATAAGTGGTTGGAGTGGTGGGATACACCCCCTCGGGTGTATAGCCGGAAACACTCGCGGGATTGACCACGCCGGAGGCCGAGGAACCCCACACATAGAGGGGGGATTTGCGGTCCGCCGAGGGTCCGAAGCAATAGATATGCATCAGGTCGCTCATGTGGTCGCCGTGCAAGTGGTTGATGAAGATCTTGTCCATCTTGCTAAAGGGGATCCCGGCGGCGCAGTAGTTGGCACTCACCCCACAGCCACAGTCGAACATGAAATGGTCCTCTCCTCCGGCTCCGTCACCTACTTGGACGAAAACGCTCATCTCCTGTTGAGCCCGGCGTGGCATGGGGATGGTGGAGCCCATGAACATGATCCGCATCTCATCGGACTCCAACGCCGTGGTGGGATCAAATTCCTCCAGGCTGTCGAAGTAAGAGTACTTTTCCGTGCTGTCATCAGTTGGGTAACAGTTCCCGACACTCTTGAGACCCCGGACAGATAACAGCGATGAGCCAGCCCCCTGCGCTCCCTTGACGCCTCCCAACGCCAGCCCGCCAAGAGTCAACCCTGAAAGTTTCAATGCCTCTCGCCTGGTTGTTTTCCTGGAAATTGCTCGCTTTGTAGTCTTCATAATCCTTTGCTCTTTCCTCTTACTTTCGCGGGTATTTACAAGCAAGATCTTCGCGGATCAACCGATGACCGCCTGGATCTCTTTTACCGTTATGTAAAAACGTCCTCTTCCTCTCGATTGGGATAGTGACAGAAACTCGAATCCTTGCCCTCAAACAATAAACAGATCAAAAAATCCACTTAATCAAGCGCTCATTCACTTTTGCCCACTTTTGGCCAAATGCGAAAGAGCGTTCGAAAAGTAAAGGCCCCTATAATCCACTTTCCAGATTCAGCTGTCAATTTGTGTTTCTTGAAAAGGAAAAAAAAGACTTGTGATTCACATCATTACTGCCATCAATAAAGGTGGTAAAGATGGGTAATTAAGGAGAGGCATCAGACCGGTTTTATACATTCAAAACCTAAGCAACCTTCCCAGCGCCTTTGTTCTTCAAGTGCATGGAAAACCGGATAGGGACTGTCTTGCCAATGGGCTTGACGAACCTGGTTAAAACCAACACGTATGAGCTCCTCACGCAAACCCTTGTAATCCCACATCCACAGATGCTGCCTGTGGCCCAGGAAACCGCGAAGAATACCACCCAGACCCCGCGAACGTGATTTGATACCAAGACCAGTCATCTCCATAAACTTTGAACAGGCCATATCAGACGAATCCAATAAATACTTTTGCACTTCCGCTTCCAGATCGGGCAATACTCCACGGAAAACACCACCAGGCTTGAGGAGCCGCATGACTTCATTGAGCGACTTGCGAAAGTCATCAAGGGACATATGTTCCAATACATGAGAACAGTAAACCCAGTCGGCAGTCTCACTCACTTCGGGTAGTCCACGCACCACATCGCCATACAGAGCCGAAGCTGGGAATCGGGGGGAGATGAGTTGCCGGGCGATGATGCCAAGAACTGGCAAGCGCTGCAACCAGAGTGTTGGGGATGCATCGTAGTTTTTCCATTTGTCAGCGACACGCAAGCCGCATCCAAAGTTGATTCCCCGGTAATCATTCACGTTTAATAAAATCCTCCGCAATTCAACGACCTATTCCTATTCTTTGTAGCAATCATAATGAAAAGAAACCTACTGGTTCGAAAGATGTTTTATGATTGAGAGGAACATCATGGATCCGTGCCCGCTTGCGCGGGGATGAGAACTCCCGGACAAGCGGATCGCGATGACGCCTGACAGCACAAACCCTCGGATTTAAAATGGTTGACGGCTTCCAAGTCATTCCGGTACCGGGAGTACCACCTCAGAATTTCTGATTGATGATACGGGGAGATGCTTACCATTGACTTCGAGTGCTTCGAGTCCATCGGCCGGTGGTATGTGGAGTACAATCCTTCTGGGAGTGATCCGGAAGTTGGATTCATACTGTACCTCCAAGATCTTTGTATCTCCGGAAAGACGGAAACTCAGGTCAATCGGACCATACTCGGTAGCCATGTTTTCGAAGTGTGCCCAACGGTCTGAGGTGAGCCAGGCCTTTGGTGTCAACCGCAAGAGATGCAGCGATCCTGGCTCAACAACATCATCAATGACCGAGTTGCGTGCCGCATAGACCGCCAGGGGATTCGCCGCTACGAGTCCGGTCACTCCCCCCCGGGTTTCACAGGAGACAAAGGTGTTTCTGGAAACCGAACCGGTAAAAAGGCTGTACATCCCTTCCAAGAATTTTTCCCGGTCAGCCGCCAGGTGCGCTTGGGGAATATTCCAACTGTAACAGCATTCCGAGCTCGACATCTCATGGATGAGAACAGGCAGCTGATAGAATTGTCCCAAGGGGTCAAAAAAGTGGGTGTTGGGTCCCTCTCTAAAAAAACGGAGCGTCGACAGCATCAACTCATCGGTGGCATCGAGTAGCCCGGAATAGGCCAGGAAAAGAGGACCTGTGTCCAAATAAAACTGATGCCGTAAATCACCACCTTTTTCCATCAGAGAGGTAGGAACCAGGTGATGATCCTTGCCTTCCGGATCCGTCCAGGTGGGCATCTCAAGAGTTTTAGCCCGTAATGTGTCCAGGAAGACCTTACGGTATTCAGTAGCCACCTGGCGGAATTCCTCCGCACGGGGGTGCTTCAACCTTTCCAAGAGACGGACCGCTGTAGCCAGCCCTTTGTAGTTCCAGCCATCAGTCCAGACCGCTTGAATCAGGCGTTGATCATCCGTCGGAACCGCCGGCGGCATAATGCCTTTCACCCCCTTATGCCCGGTGAGATGGATTGAATCGCGGATGAACTCACACCCTAGCAGGATTGAGGGCAACCATTTTTCGATGAACTTCTCATTACCAGTCAGGAGCGCATGGGTACAGACGGTGTGAAGAATCGCGCCATGATCGGAAAGCCAGTCAATTGAGGTCAGGGTTTTGGGAGAACTGTAGTATCCCGGATGGGGAGAAAACGCTGGTCCGGGTGGTGTCACAGTCCCTTGTTCCTCACGGAAGATTTCAAGGTATTTCTCAACGGTGGAATGATATCCCAATGGATCCAGCATCATGTGACAGACCATCATGGTGGGGGTGGCCCAGAGCTTGTTATAGTGAATGGCTCCGGTCAGGAGGGAGCAACGCCCTGTAGAGGGAACCTTGGCGGTGACAAGTTCGGCCAGTCTGAGGCTCCCGGTGACGGTCTTGTTCAGCGGTTCCTCAGGAGTATCGAAGGTGGCTTTGGTGGCGGGGATCCCGGAGGACCAGAATTTACCGGCGCGGGCCAAGGCGGTGTCATACCCCTCGGAAAGGAGCTGGGCGGCCATATCATACTCCATGGGGACTCCTGGCAGGAGCAGGTCGACATGGCTTCCGGTCCTGGCGGGGAAACGGACCACCAGGAAGACACTTTGGGAACCTTCGGGGGGCTTCATGGCCTGCACCGTACCCTCTCCTGGGGGAAAAGCCAGACGTACTTTGACTCCCTCCTCTGTGAAAAAAATGGTGGCGGAATTCCCGCTGGTTTGAGCGCGTTGAGTCAGTGCCCTTGGATAACGCGAGCGTTCTGGCCTGATCTGGAGACTCTCTCCCTCGAACATCTCGAAAATGAGATGGGGAGCGTTGACTTTGACCAGGATCTGGCACTCTTTGGGATGGAAAAGGGGGTGCACCTCCGCCACCTCCAGACGTACCCAAGCGGACAACGGCTCCATTCCTGTCTTCGTGGCGGTTGCTTCTGGGACATATCCGAAGACCTTTTGTTGGATACGCAGTCCGGTCTCCTCGAGGTTCCGTTGACGCCACTCAGTGACAAGTACGGGGGTTGGCTGCTCATCCCACCACTGGTGGCCAGTACGGTATCCGGTCTCAGTAGTAGTGGGGTAAGGTCCACGCTCATCCAGGAATTTCATCCGGTTTTCATCGCACACAGGCAGAAACGAGACCTGGATGCCTTGCCCCTGGTACTGCGCCATATCCGGGATGGAGCAATCATAAGACGGGTCACAAACAAGGGTTCCTTCGAAGAGGACAACGAACCTGTAAGCGAGATCCTTCCATCCAATCGGTGTCCAGACATTGTTCAGTTCCGGCCACCACCCGGTGGCGGTCTGGTAATCAGGTTCTTTTCCGGCGGCACAGTGTCCAGGTGTGGCCGGTAGGACTGTGATAAGTGAGATCACCAGAACCAATTGTGTGATTCGACGCGGATCTATATGTGTCTTTTTCATGGTGAGGCCAGTATCCTCAACTTCTGGGGAGCGGGGAAGAGGAAAAATTTCAATGAGACCTGAATGCTGTGACAAATGATCTTTGGTCCAGAGAGTCCGTTGACCAAACCGAGGTAGAGGCGCTAGTGTGATATGAGAGGATGCAGTTTGGCAGGTTATTGAAAATGATGTAATCGAGGATTCTCGACTGCGCGTGAATCCTCTAGGCCACCACAATTTTAAGTTTTTGAGAAAAAAGCAGTTAGTGTTGACTCGCCGAAGCCTTTCCAGCCCCTGTTGAGGGAAGCTGGACATGTTCAATGACCAACTTCACAAGAGCGGTCAGGGTATTGGGTGCTGTCTCAGGTACGATCCCTTTTGGGTAGGGATACCAGGTCTGCACAAACCACCGCGCCGGATGCCCACCGGCACGCTTGTAGGTGTCCACCATTTCGAGTGTCTCCCGGCAGAAACGTTCATCCGACTCCTGTCCCCCTCTTTCGGAGTTCACGATCAGGTTGACCTCAAGTCCCTCCGCATGGCAGCGGTCCTCATAAGCACGCACCCTGGCGAGCCAGTCCACGCTCTTCGGGTCTGTGAGCCCCACCGAGGTGTGCGCTCCGATCAGGTAGTCGTAGGGATTATCAATTGTGACACCAGCCAGGGGGATCCCGGCGTCTTTGAGCTTGGTGTAGACAAGGCGATGGGCGTCATCGTACTCACCATAATCCTGTCGGGCGGGTCCACGGGCATGGTAGGACACATCACCTTTGTACCCCCAGTTCGGGAAATTGGTCAGATGCCAGAATTTGATTTCGGGGTGTGCTGTGTGGATGATTCGAACCGAGTCTACTACCTCATCAGCAGCCTTTTCCATCGACTCGAATCTTCCCCCGTCGCTACGTCCTTCGGGGAACAGCAGCCTGCGGACGGGTCCATCCAGATCCAGGTAATCGACCTTTCCACCGGCGGCATACCAAGCATCGATCCCCGCCAACTCCGACTGGGCTGACCACTCTCCATTGGTGTCGTCCATCGGACCAAAATCGAGGCAGCAACCCACCTCGACCGCGACTTGATAGCGTTGTTCTTGGATAAGTTTGACGAGTGCCGCAATCTGTTGAGGTTTTCTCTGGGTAAGTTGACCGATGTACAGCTTGATCCCGGTGAGGTGTTTTTTGACAAAAGACCACTCCGCGTTCTCCCCAAGGAGATCATTCACACGCTCACCGGCGCAGAGCCAGACTTCAGGTCCCTGGGTCGGAGGGAGGTTGTCTGCCTCCACGGAGATGGCGGATGAACTGAGGATGGCAAGGATGAGGATCTGGAGAGTGATCAAACGCATGGGCTGTAAACTCCTTTCGGAGATCCGGATGGATGTATCTCAATGATACCCCAAACGAATGGACATTATAGCAACAGGGGATTGTCTCTCTGTGCTAAAGTACCGTAATCTGTTCCGGGGAGGAATAGGATCCATATGAAGCATTTACTACCAGTTCTGATCGGCACCATTATGACTCTTTTCTCAACTTCCGTTTGTATGTCCGCGACAGAAGGTGTCAAACCAGCCACAGGCACAGCAACTATCACCGCCAGTACCTCGGCTGATCTTGCCCGGACCCAGGTTGAATTGACCGTGGCAGAAGGCAAACGGCTCATCGCACGCGGTTTCAAGCGTCTGCCTGAGGTGCGCTGGGCTCTCAAGGAGGGGTGTATCCTCATTTCTTTGGGTACCACCAACACCTACATTGCCGAGGAGCTCCTCGGCCGGAAAATCGAACATGGTGCATTTGTGATCGGGCAGATCTTGCCTTCAGTGGGTGCTCCACAAAACCGGGTGGAGAGAAGTATGGGGCCAGTGTTCATCGTAAAAGGCCAGGAAGTTACTGGACTATCACTCGATGAGGCTCTCGAAAAGATGGCGGCAGGCGACCTTGTCGTCAAAGGAGGCAATGCACTCGACTACAAGAAAGGTCTGGTGGGCACTCTCATCGGTAGCAGTACGGGTGGTACCAGTGGCGCGATCCTCTCTCATCTCAAAAGCAAAGGTCTACGCTTGGTCATCCCGATCGGACTCGAAAAGCAGATCGCTGGTGACCTGACCGAGGCCGTCCGGATCATGCAAAAGCCGATCGAGGGGCTAAGTTCCGTTCCCACTATGGTGCTATGGACCGATGCTCTGATTGTGACTGAAATTGAAGCCCTCCGTACTGCCGCTCAGGTGGAGGTCATCCAGATCTCGGCCGGTGGGGTCGGCGGTGCGGAAGGTAGTGTGCGGCTTCTCATTTATGGTCCGCGCGATCAGGTGAAGCTTGCCATGGATGAAGTTGAAGCAGTCCGGGGGGAGCCGCCCTTCTACACTCAGGGGGAAGCTTCCTCTTCCGCCCGGTGAGGTGAATTTATTCGATACATGAGTCGACCGGATTAGTACTACAAGGGGCGGTTCCAAGACCTCTTCCGTGGGTGTAGTCACGGTTATATCCGGACCGCCCCCTGATATTGATCCCTGCATATTGTGAATTCCCAGAACTCCAGCGCTCAGTGGTTCCTTTTGCTCAGTCTTCTTTCCTTACCAATGGCATCCGCGGCAAGCATGGCATTGTAGACTTTTTCGGCCGTGATGATGCCCGCTTCATGATGAATGATCGTCCCAGGCTCGCAGGCCTTTTCTGCCACCTTCATCAGTTTTTCCCGGTTGACATTTCCCAATCCGATGTCCGCCAATGTGACCGGTAGCCCCACATCTTCACAGAATGCAAAGACAGTCTCGATTTCACTCGTGGAGGCATCGGTGAGTATCAGTCCGGCTAGAACGCCAAAGGCGACTTTTTCGCCGTGGTAGAAAGAACTGGTTTCCGGCAATACTGTAAGGCCATTGTGAATGGCATGGGCTGCTGCCAATCCGGAGCTTTCAAAACCAATTCCGCTTAAGAGGATATTGGCCTCGACAATGTGATCCAAAGCGGGTGTGATGATATGCGCCTCACAGGCGGTCTTGGCGGCCACACCATAACTCAGCAGTGTCTCATAGCAAAGCTTGGCGATGTGGAGTCCGGCCATGGTGCTATATCCGCCACACTCGTTGGCTGATTGAGTACGGTCGCAGGACCTGGCTTCGAACCAAGTCGCTAGCGCGTCGCCCATCCCAGACACCAGAAAACGGGATGGCGCCGCGGCAATGATACCTACATCAACCAGTACCGCCGCTGGGTTGGATTTTTGATAGCACTCGTAATCGAAAATCCCATCCTTTGAATACAGCACTGCGCACCCGCTGCAGGGTGCATCGGTCGAAGCGATCGTCGGGATGATGATCACAGGTATGCCGGCCCTGTCGGCGGCTATTTTCGCCGTGTCAATGGTCTTTCCTCCGCCCATGCCGGCCATCACATCCACATGCTTCTGCTTCATAATGGCCGATATCCTGGTCAACTCTTCTTCGCAACACTCGCCGCCGAATTGTTCGACATCCATGGCCTGCGCGCTTAAATCGATACCGCATTGGGGAAGCACCTTGTTCTTCGCCGAAGGCGAGGCCAATACCAGCCCCTGTTTGCCCAGCACTTTTATCAGTGCGGGCAATTCGTTTATCGCACCGGTACCTTGGATATACTTTCCGGGAAAGACTGCTTTTTTA
>CAYRBI010000036.1:34994-40875 GCA_964422415.1 uncultured bacterium
TTCGTTTATCGCACCGGTACCTTGGATATACTTTCCGGGAAAGACTGCTTTTTTAAACATATGGACCTCCTCTATTGGGTAATGTGTCTTATCGACATGGATTCGATCATTCTAGTTTACAAGTAATATAGTGTTGTCGCGGTGGTAGCGCATATGACCCCAGTGATTTGTTTGGCTTCCACAAGAGATAAAAGACGCGCTGCTGGCTCGGAGTGTGGCTGCCGGTCACAGAGATAATCAACAAGGATGTTGGTGTCAAAAAGAATTCTCAAAGGTATTTCGCAACCTGCTGACAGTATACGCTAGCCCGTGGAGTGAGGAAACGGTGTTTTTGGGTTACGCTTCCTGTCCTCCCTCCACCTTTGGATTCTCATGTTTCACCACCAACCCCTCCGGTCCTGAATCCAGTGTGATTGTAGCTCCATCGAGAATATGTCCCGCCACCAGCGCGCGTCCCACACGGGTCTCGACCTCATGTTGCAGGAAACGCTTGAGCGGGCGTGCGCCATACACTGGGTCGTAACCAGTGTGGGCGATGAAGGACTTGGCGGATTCGGTCAATACGAAGGCGATCCGGCGGTCTTCTAGCCGGCGGCGCAAGTCACCCACCAGGAGCTCCACAATCTGCTCGATCTCAGTGACACTGAGGGGCTTGAAGAGCACGATGTCATCTACACGGTTCAGGAACTCTGGACGGAACCCTAGACGGAGCTCACGCATGACCGACTGGCGGGCCGGTTCGGTGATGTGGCCCTCATGGTCGATACCCTCCAGCAGGTACTGCGAGCCGATGTTGCTGGTCATGATGATGACCGTATTTTTGAAATCGACTGTCCGGCCTTGACTGTCGGTGACCCGTCCATCATCGAGGATCTGTAGCAGGACATTAAAAACATCATGGTGCGCCTTCTCAATCTCATCAAAGAGGATCACCGCATAGGGTTTGCGCCGTACCGCCTCGGTGAGCTGTCCACCCTCCTCATAGCCGACATAACCTGGAGGTGCGCCGATGAGCCGTGAAACCGTGTGACGTTCCATGTACTCGGACATGTCGATGCGGACAATGTTTTCCTCCGAGTCGAACAGCGCTTCGGCAAGGGTCTTGGCCAATTCGGTCTTGCCCACACCGGTCGGGCCCAAGAAGATGAATGAACCAATTGGGCGGCGTGGATCTTTGATCCCCGAGCGGGCGCGGATTACCGCATCCGCCACGAGTTGAACCGCCTCATCCTGTCCAATCACTCGGTGGTGCAGTACCTCATCGAGTTTGAGAAGCTTCTCGCGCTCTCCCTCCACCAGGCGGGTGACTGGGATGCCGGTCCAACGCGAGACGATGGTGGCGATCTCGTCCTCGGTGACCTCCTCGCGCAGGAGTTTCCCCAGACCCTGCTTTTCGCCGAGTTTCTTTTCTTCCTCAGCGAGCTGGGCGGTCAACTGGGGCAATCGTCCATGCTTGAGCTCAGCGGCCTTGTTGAGATCATAGGCTCGCTCCGCCTTCCCGATATCGACCCGGAGCGCTTCGATCTGTTCACGCAGCAGACGGACCTTGCCGATGGCCTCCTTCTCGGTCTCCCACTGCGCGCGCATGGAATCCCCTTTGGCCTTGAACTCGGAGAGTTCTTTACGCAAAGCCTCCAGGCGTTCCTTGGAGGCATGGTCTTTTTCCTTCTTGAGCGCGGCCTCCTCGATCTCGAGCTGCATGACACGCCGGGTGGTTTCATCCAACTCGGCGGGAAGCGAGTCAATCTCGGTACGGATAGTGGCGCAGGCCTCATCCACCAGGTCGATGGCCTTGTCCGGCAGGAAACGGTCGCTGATATAACGGTGCGAGAGAATTGCCGAGGCGACTAGCGCGCTGTCCTGGATGCGGACTCCATGGTGGACCTCGTAGCGTTCACGTAAGCCACGCAGGATCGAGATGGTGTCCTCGACGCTGGGTTCTTCGACCAGCACGGGCTGGAAACGCCGTTCCAGGGCGGCATCTTTCTCAATGTGTTGACGGTACTCATCGAGTGTGGTCGCGCCGATGCAATGCAGCTCACCACGCGCGAGCATGGGCTTGAGCATGTTGCCTGCATCCATGGCTCCCTCGGCCTTGCCCGCGCCGACAATATTATGGAGCTCATCTACAAAGAGCAGGATGCGTCCCTCGCTTTGCTTGATCTCTTGTAATACCGCCTTGAGACGTTCCTCAAACTCACCCCGGTACTTGGCGCCCGCGACGAGTGATCCCAGGTCCAGGGAAAACAAGGTTTTGTCTTTCAGACCTTCGGGGACATCGCCACGCACGATCCGGTGGGCGAGTCCCTCTACGATGGCGGTCTTCCCCACGCCAGGTTCGCCGATCAAGACCGGATTGTTCTTGGTCTTGCGGGAGAGGATGCGGATGACACGCCGGATCTCGGCATCACGTCCGATGACCGGATCGAGTTTCCCGGCGCGGGATTCCTGTGTCAGGTCGCGTCCATAGCGTTGCAGGGCCTCATATGTGGCCTCTGGGTTGGCGCTTTGTACACGCTGGTTGCCACGCACCTCGGTCAAGGCCTGGAGGAATTTTTGACGGTCCACACCAAACTGATTCAGGATGCGGTTGGCCGGTGTTTCTGGTCCTTCGGAAAGGAGTGCGAGGGCTAAGTGTTCGACTGAGACATACTCATCCTTGAGCCGTTGAGATTCATTTTCCGCCTTGACAAGCACACGATTGAGGCGTTGGGTTACATAGACCTTGCCGGGTTCTACACCAGGTCCAGACATGCGTGGACGGGAGGACAATTCCCGTTCGAATGCCTCGGTCAAGGACGCGAGCGTGACCCCCATCTTGCTCAGTAGACGCGGGATCAATCCCTCCGGTTGGTTGAGTAGGGCGGAGAAGAGGTGTTCCCCATCCACTTCGATGTGTCCGAACCGGATGGCTGTTGCTTGGGCTTCATGCAGGGCTTCCTGAGATTTCTGTGTGAGCCGGTTAAGATCCATCACTCTTCTCCTAAAAAAATCATTCTTATATTGTAATAACAAGAGGCGTGCCAATTAGAAAGGACAGTCATAAAAGCAACTGTATCAGATAGATGGATGAAGATGTGGACCTCTTCTGTGGGGTTTGTACTTGGATGACCTACTGGAGTGAGTCAGAATGGCACGGTCAGTTATCTACTTGGCGTGCCGTTGTTCGTGATAGGGTTATGCTGGTTATGGGAGCCTAGTATGTATGGCGTGGTGGTATCTTTCCCCCCCAACCCTCCCTTATGCATCATGCTCGAGCGCATGAGAGCCAGGGGGGAGGGAGAAAAAACACACTAAAGTGTGAACTCCGAACGGCTCCCTCCCCCCTGGTGGGGGAAGGTTGGGGTGGGGGGGAAGTCCAGACGGCACTTAAAAATCGAGAGGAAAATCATGAACCGCTTATTGCTTCTGTTCGCTGTCCTCCTTGTGATTTCCACCCCCGCCTATCCGGTACACTGGTCAGTAGATCAAGGGTGGGTGACCGCCAGTGAGGAGGGAACACCTCTCTTCACCAAAGGAACCGGCATCACCGTGGATGTGCTGGTCAATGATGTTTGGCTTCTCGCCAGTCATGCAGGCTCGCCTACGGTGGTGCCTCAATCGGCTGACGGCTGGATCATCCGGTATGAAGTGGCGGGTGTGGGACGGCTGGAGGACCGGATTTCAGTCCATGCTGGGCTAAGTCCGGATGGTTGGAGCCGTCAGCTGGTGTATACCAATCTCTCCGAAGCCACCCAGGACCTCACTTCGGCCCGGATGCGTGTGGCTCCGGTGGTGCGTAATGGTGGCAAGACCTGGTTGCCTTCTCATTTCTTTCTCGGTGAAGTTGGAGCGAACCGGACAGCGCGGGTGGGTTACAAAGGCGCCACCGACTTCGCCACTTTAGACTTCGATGGGACTTCGGTGGTATCCGAGGTCCAGTCTGGATGGCGGTTAGGACCTGGGAAACAAGCCACCATCGGGGATCAGGGCTTCTGGCTCGGTTCCGGAGGTGAGGAAGTTTTCCGCTCCGAGGCTCAACGCTGGTACTCCGCTATCGGATTTGCTCTTGCTAAGCCACTCCCGGAGTGGGTGCGCAGTGCCATTCTGTATGAGACTGGGGCGAGTGGTCATATCGATTCCCGTTTCAGTGATGTAGGGGGCTTCAAGGCTTTTGAGCACCAACTGGATTACCTGGCTGACCTGGGGATCTCAACCATCTGGTTCAATTCAGTTCACACCCACAAATCTCCGCCCGATCCAGTCAAGGGAGGGTGGAATCATTACGCTCCAACTGACTTCGAGGAGATCGATCCCATTTTGGGGGGGGTGGAGGGTTTCCGTTCACTGGTGGCGGCCACCAAAGAGCGTGGGATGCACCCCCTCTGTGAGGTGATTCCTTGGGGTGGTTATTCGAAGCAGGCCCAGGCCCTGAGTGATTGGTGGGTGCGGGACAGGAATGGCAAAGCACTCAATCCCTGGGGCGCGGGCTACACAATGGACTACTCCTCGCCGGAGTGGCAGAAGGTGATGCAGGACGCGGTGACCATGCTGGCGCGGGAGGGGATTGAGGGGATCCGTATCGATGTGGCCGATGGATCGGGAGCCAACTGGAACTCACCCCGGACCCACCAGGCCTCTTACTCCTCGCTAGCGGGAGCGGAGGAAATGCTGGAGGCGATCCGGGCGGGTTGTAGTGTGGCGGGCATCGACCCAGTCATGATCCCTGAGACCATGATTGACCGTCCGGAGTACCTCTCTCGTGGAATCACATTAGGTTATGGCTTTCCGACCACGAATCTGCTTTCGGCGCTCATCGACCCACGCGAGGAACCCGCCATCATCAACCAACGGTTGCGGGACTTCTTCGAGAATGAACGTGGCTCCCTCCCGGCGGGAACCTTGGTGCTGCGGACACTTAATAACCACGACACGGTGTGTGAGCACGGGCGTGTCATGATGCGTTATGGCGTGGGGATGGCGCGGGCCTTGTATGGAGTCTGCCTGTGTGTGCCGGGTGTGCCGATGATGTACCAGGAGGAGGAGTATGGTTCTTTCGAGGCGCTCCGGGCGATGAACTGGGGACGGCGGAGCGTTCCAGAGATGGCTGATGGAGAGCCTGATTACCTCTCGGTTGCCACGGCTCCCGAGGTCTTTACGGTCTTGCGTTCCACAGAGGACTCTCATGCGCTGGGATTGGTGAACCTTTCCGGGAAGGCGTTGACAGACCTGCGGATCGAGCTTCCCAACCGGGTGGGGCTGCCTGAAGAGGGAGAGGTTTACGATGCTGTCACTGGTTGTACGGCTGACATCTCGAAAAGAGTCTTCACCTGGAGTATTAAGCCCTATGAGACCGCGATCCTCCGTATTGGCACACCTCCCGTAGGAGACAAACCACGCCTCCGTTTCGCGGGTGAAGACCCAACCTCGATAATCGCCGAAAAGGCGTTGACGGTTAATGCTTCCACCGCAGGGCTACTCATCCAATGTGGTGGGATTGAAGCGCGGCTCGCGGCGGGTGCTTCCCCATGGAAACCTGCCCGTGAGTCGGCGGAACAGAGTGTATATGAATCCGCTGATGGAGAGATGCGCCTCTCCCGGTCCGTGGGGGGATTCCATGTTGAGGTGACTCTCAAACCCCAGGCCAGTGGGGCTCCTCCCTCACTGGAGATCCTCAACGCAGATACCTGGGGTATCTCAGGACGGACCGCCTTCCTGGAGGACCGCCTGCTACGCCGTCATTTCCCCTTTCCACCACAGGCCAATTACCATTGGGACCGGACCATGATCTGGGGGAATGCACCCGGGAGAACACTTTATAACAATGTCCTACCCAATGGCCGTCTCTGGCAGTCTGTCCTTGAGCCTCTCCACCCAGGGGCTCCTGGGTTTGTCTTCCGTG
>CAYRBI010000037.1:0-37757 GCA_964422415.1 uncultured bacterium
CCTTTAATTAGGCGGCCAATGCCATATCGTAATCGGCAGTTGTGTTTGTTCCACCTGGGATAACGTACCGGCGGACCGCACGGCCTGCTTCCAAGGACCTGCTTCAAACCCGTCGAAGCCAAATCGCCCCCGGTTAGCAATATCATCATACCCACGAATGGTGACAGGATGCAAGGAAGGAAAGGAGGTTAGAAATCAGTTTGAGTGCCCGATCAGGCTCTCTGCGGGAATTCCCAACTGATGATGGAGACGTTGTATCATTCTGAGTGTCAGTGGACGTTTCCGGTTGAGGATCTCGTAAACACGGTTGGGGTGACCAATTACCGGCTCCAGATCCTTCACTTTCAATCCACGTTGCTCCATGGTGAACTTGATCGCTTCCACGGGATCTGGAGCATCCAGACAGTAATGTTTTGCCTCATACGCCTCAACAAGAGTTGTCAGAACATCAAGACGGTCCCCTTCGGGTGTATCCGGTCCTGCACTCATAAGGGTCTCGATCTCTTGAAGAGCCAACTTATAATCCTTTCTGGTTTTAATTGGATTCACTTTCATTTTGACACCTCCGCTATATTTCCTGAGCATCGATGCGGTCATATTGGGCGTGAGTCCCGATGAAGCGTATATATATAATATGGTAAGTGTAATTTATCCAAACCACATAACCGGCATTCGGACGGAATCTCGCGCCGGGCCACACTCCGTCAAAACCAGACTCAACTGGCGGAAATATCAGAACAACTCAATCACCTGTCGGAGATTTTCTCCGGCTCAATGGATACTCAGCGAACACATCCCCCCAGTGATTCACAGTGGTAACAATACAGTCCTGAACATACTGACGTTTCCACTCCTCGTTGGTTTCCTTACGAATCCTAGCGAGCAAACGGTCTTTAAAGCCCATCAAAAGGGCTGCTTCGTTCGGAAATGATTCCAATCCCAAAACCACAATATAAAGGAAAGGGCGGGTATCTTTCCCCATCAGGTGTTGAAAACAATAACTGTCACGTGCCTTGGGGACTAACTCTTCGGCAATCAAGGTGTTACCACGGATTCTTTCTTGAAAACTCTCCTTCCCCTTGGGGTGTCCACCTTGTTGGGAAGGATCTTTAACCTCGATTAACAAAACCTGTTTGCTTTCCTCGACAATGAAATCTACACGCTTCATCCCGACCGGATTCGGAACACCCTCTTGATCAAATTTCTCTGCGAAGACAGCACTTGTGAAATCAAATGAGAGCTCCCCTTCGATGAGTACATTACTCATGCCCTGGCTCCCCTTTCAGCGCGCGTTGGATATCTCTGTCATAAAGGTCAGCAAAGGTGTCGGAGATGGCATTGGGATGGATTTGAAGATAGGACTCAGTTGTGTGGACCTTGATCTCCTTGGTTTCATCGTCACGGAACATCGCATGGAAACTGAGCTGGTCATCCTTCCCACGCTGAAGGTCGAATTCCTTGAGGGTTACATAATCATGAGTCGCAATGAACGTCTGAACACCAAGGCGTTGCAACTCAAGCAGCACTCCAGCCAGCGTCTTCATTATCTTGGGGTTGATGTTAGCTTCAGGTTCATCCCAAAAGAGAACAGATCCTTCCAAGAGGGTCCCGTTCTGAATCAAGAGCCAGAGAAGCGCGAGTTTTCGCATTCCTTCAGCCAGGAGAGTAAATTCGAGATCACCCTGACTGTTCTTAAGGTAGAAATGGTCTTCTTTGGCCAAAACCTTGCCTTCCATGATTTCCTGGATTCTTTCAAGCAACTTTCGGCGGTCCCATGGGACTGGGCCACGTAACTTTGGGATCAAAGCTTTATATATAATATCAGCATACACCTCCTCAAAATGAACTTCCCTGTTGTTGTACAGAGCAAGAAAGCCGGGGGCATTTGCCAGCATCTCCTTTACGGGGATATACACGCAGGAACCGATGCTTTCACCATTCCAGGAGTTGGCGAGTTTGAGAGTGTCTCTCATGGCGGCGGAAAAACTCAACTTTAACCTTTTCCCGTCCCTTATCATAATTACTTGGGCACGATTTCTTCCAACAGTCCTCTTCACCAAACGACCGATATTCCGGTCCTTGGGTAAGAACACGCTGACAATCTTGTCAGATACACGCTTCTTCTCATGCATTGCAGTTAAAACGGTGTATAGGATTTTCAATATGTGCGTTTTCCCCGTGCCATTTTGTCCAATGAAGATGTTGATACCCGGCGAGAACTTAATGTCCACGTATTCAAAAGCGGTAAAGTGCTTCAGGCTGAGTTCTTCGATCATCCCGGACATCCATCCCTCCTTCCCTTTCCATGCGGCTCTTTAGTCGAGCCTTTTCGGCAACCACTTTCATCAAATTGGCTGCTTTACTGATTGAAACCAACCTTATCTCCATTCCCCTCCCATGATATGTCATGATGCCTAAATCTATCTGGGAGGGAAAGTGATGTTTTTCATATCGGATCTTCTCCAGGAACGGCTCATTCAAGCCCCCTGGCTTGTCTCAATCTTGCTGGTCTTCATGCTCTCCGGTCTCCAAGAAGCCCCGGCACAAACGGAAGCGGAACATATCGTGCACTACAATATGAGCGCGATGGCCTCATGGGATCTTAATAACTCCGCCACACGGCATCGTTATTGGGATGAGACGCATTTGGTGGCCTCCCTACAGGGCATCGTGAACCGCGATGCCCCCCGCCTGTATATCCGTTACAACACCACGCCCGATCGTTTCTGGTGGACCGAGATGGTTGAAACCGGAGGATGGCTGGCGGACCGGATCATCGACCGTCCCGCCGCACTCAGCACGGTACTCGAAACCTTCGCCTCCTATTATAAAGGAGCTGTGGTCTGGGATGAGAATGTCCCCGCCACCTCGAACCTGGCCTCCACACTGGCTGGCATCGAGGACTTGCTCTGCCTGCGCTATGACACTTCCGCCGGTTCGCTCTATACAGAGCTGGTGACGAATGGAACGCTCGTGGTCAAACGTTCTTTTGTAAATCCCGATGGCAGTTCCATGTTCACCGGATCTGGAACTATCCCCGGTACCAGCCGCACTTCCACCGGCAGCGCCAAGTGCGATGCCTACTACTGGCTGATCGATAATGTCATCAAGACGGGTTTGGCCAATCCCCTCAAGATGGGGTATTACCTCGATGGGTATTGGCTGAAGATCTGGACCTGTGCCGAGAGGCAGAACCACACCCTCACCAACCACGACTATGTCATTGCCCACAAGGGCATCTTCTTCGACCTCAATGTGTGGGATGACGAAACCCCGGTGGATGACCGTAGCCAAAAAAATGGCACGGATGCGGATACGCTCCGTGACCTGTTGCGCGCTGCCTATGACCAGTTCGAGGGGAATGGAATGATCCATGTGGCCGGGTTCGTTCCCTGGGCCTACAAGTACACCAATGAAGGCTGTGCCAATGGATCTCATGGAGCAGTCGCTACGGAGTGGAAATACGCCGAAATCCTCTCCTGTTTCAATGCCTTCATGGACGCGGACGCACTGGGTTACTCCGCGATGGCGAATGCCTCCTTCTTTCAGCACTACCCTCTGGCGGAAAAGATCTCTCAAAACACCAAACCTACCCGCGCCAGCCTGAGAGCGCGGGGCTTCATCGATTCCTTGGGGAAAGTTGCCGCCAAGCACTATGTCGCGCATTATGTGGGTGACTATGATTCGGCGGCCTGGATGTACTGGATGATGCCCACCCTGTGGACCGACTCCAACCGGGGATCAGTGCCGATGAGCTGGGCTTTCAATCCCAACCTGGCGGAGCGCTTCCCACTGGGGATGGCCTGGACACGCGCCTCGCGTACTGACAATGACTTCTTCATCGCGGGTGACTCCGGCGCGGGATACCTCAATCCCGGTTTACTCTCGGTGCCAAGAACTCATTCGGGGCTCCCCTCCGGATGGAACGCCTGGGAGAATCACTGCGCCAAGTTCTTCACCCAATGGGATATCAGCCTGACCGGCTTTGTGCTGGATGGCAACGCACCAGCACTCACCACCGAGGGGCTCGATGCCTATGCCCGTTTTTCCTCCGATGGGATCGTGGCCCAGAAGATTGCTGTCTCGGGCGTATACAACGAGATGCCCTATGTCCGCATGGGAGAGGACCTTCCCTCTGACGCAGCTGCAGCGGCGGTCAGGATTAATGTGAATTGCCAGGGAACCGCCCCTGAGTTCAAGGTTTTCCGCTCCATCCTCAAATCGCCCTCTTGGTACAAACAAGTGGATGCCGAGGTGGCCAAGCTGAATGGCGGGATCGTGATGGTCGACCTGTACACCCTCATGGAGTTGTTGAAGGAATCCAAGACCCCCAGTAATGTGGAGAACTGGCCGAAGTATTGAGGGAATGTAATGAGTCCTTCCCCCCACCCCAACCCTCCCCCACAAGGGGGGAGGGTTGGGGTGGGGGGGGTTGTCACTTCGCTTTCGGGAATCCCCTACCCTTGCGGCCTTGAGGGGAAGGCGGTCTCAATTTCGCCTTTGATCAGTGGCGGTACAACCCCCGCCAAGAGGCAGAACCGCACCCAAGAATCCAGGGCATTCCTTTGCCAACGGCGGTGGTCTTCGAAGGTTCCCCTGCGCCCCACCGCCAGGGCGGCGAAACGGTCCGCATGGCGCAGATGGAAGACCGCGTGGAGCGAGGTGGCGAAATGATCATACAGATCCTGACTCGCCTGATCCCGTGCAGCGAGATAGGTCAGAACAAAGGGGCTCCAGTCGTGTGGCTCCTCGCCGGTGAAGTGGTGCGCTGCCTCGATCATCTCCATCAAGCCAAAGCCATAACGGGGTGAACGGAAGTCGAGAAGGACCACCTCCCCTTCGCCGGAAAGGATCAGATTCCCCGGATGAAAGTCTCCATGCAGCAGCTGGTATTTCCGTGGCGTGAACGCATCTGCCCAAGTATGGAACCACTTCTCCACATCCTGCTCCGCATCGGCCAACTCCGGGAAAAGACCGGTGATCTTGCTCCATCGTTCTTGGAAACGTTGACGCCAACGGACAGAGAGACGCCGCCCCCCCCATGTGCCAACCTTGCCATAGCGCCGCCGTTCATGACCATGCAGCAACGCGAGTGTCTCCGCCGCCTTCTGGAGATGGCAGGATTCCTCCCGCAGTCCACGGAAAGACTGCCCGGCAACTCGTTTCTCCAACAACCAGGTCCCCTGGTGGGTACTTCCCTTGCCTACTGATTCGGGGACATGGAAACCGAGTCTCCTGAGAACCTCACGCGCCTCCAGGTAGCTCTTCAGCCGGGAGGGATCTCTCGACAGATACCAACGGAGTACAAATTCTCCTTCTGGCACGGAAACAAAAGAGACCTCGGAGGTGATCCCGTGCCCCGCGGGTGAAATGGTGGCCTCGGGAGAGAACCCGCGTTGAGGGGCAATCTGGGATTGCCAAAGAGAAAGGGTCTGGGATGTGTGTTCCACGTTTACCCCGGTGGGGCAAGCCCCACCCTACACTACATGCGCGCTAGCAGCGACACCAAGGAAGTTGGTCAGGATCATCTTCCCCGCCATGGTCAAGACCGATTCTGGATGGAACTGCACCCCAAAGACTGGGAAGGTCTTGTGGCGCAGGCCCATGATGGTCTGGTCCTCGGTCCAAGCGGTGATCTCCAGGCATTCCGGTAATGAGGAGCGTTCCACGATTAAGGAATGGTAGCGGGTCGCGGAGAAGGGATTCTCCACCCCCGCGAAAAGATCCTTACCACTATGATGAATCTCCGAAACCTTGCCGTGCATGATCTCAGCGGCACGGATCACCTTACCTCCATACACCTGACCGAGGCATTGGTGCCCAAGGCAGACACCCAAGATGGGAATCTTGTCTCCGAGTTGACGAATCACCTCCATGGAAATTCCCGCCTCATTGGGAGTACACGGGCCAGGGGAGATCACAATCCCATCGGGACGTTTGTTCAGGATATCCGCCGGTGTCAGCTGATCGTTACGGGCGACTTCGACTTGCGCACCCAGTTCACCCAGATACTGGACCAGGTTGAAAGTGAAAGAGTCGTAATTGTCAAGAATGAATATGTTCGGCATAACTGAACTCTAGCGAGGCGGGGAAAGGAAGGCAACACGGGGAAAGACTGGCTGGAGGACGGTCCCCCGGGGCTGCATCCAGCCCCGGGGGTGCTTACTGCTTCACAAGAAAACCGATTCAGCTCGGTTTGGCCACCTTACTCAAGTCCGTAAAACCTCCGGACTCTTCGCCCTTCCCTTGCCATGAAGGGCGGGTCCTACTTGACGGGTGTGGATGGAATGAAATCCTCGATCTTCTCGATGTTCGTAATCATCCACTCACGCGGACCTTCTTTCTTCACCGTGAAGGTCAGAGTGACACTCGTCAGCGGGGAGTTCAAGTAATCCACATACCCGATCCGCAAGGGACGCTCATCATACGGGAACATCGCCGAGAGATTATCGATCGCGGTAGCGAAGACAAAACGGAACTCCGCGCTGCCAGGCAGATCGACCTTGAAGGACTCAAATCCCTCCTTGGTGAACTCGTACATAAACTCCCCGCTCCACTCATTGGAGTCCGTATCGATGCCATATACATCCACGAACGACTTGTCGATATAGAGGAACACGCCACGATGGTCACCAGGATCTTCCATCCATATAGTTGTCGGCACGGGCTCGGTCAAGCTTAAGGCCACATCGAGCAGATCGCGTTCATCGATCGAAAAATCTACCAGAACATCGGGAGCACTGGGGACATCGAGTTCGAGTTCCATGGTCACACCTCGATAGCCAGTCCGTGTGGCGGCCACCTCCACATACGCTGTATTGCCATTATCGGCGAAGGTGACTTGGGGCTCACTCAGGGAGAAGCCCGCCAAAGACCCACCAAAGGCATCCACGGTGTCATTCCATTCATCCAGAATGCCACGCGCCGTCTGATAGTCAAAACTGTTATAGACACCGTTGATAAGCTGTGTCCGCGAGGCATGGACTCCATCGTTATAGGCCAGCGAGATGGTATCCAGTAGAGAATCAAGGTCTTCATTACGGAAGGCCACCTCGAACTTACGGACAGTGGTGAGCGCCAACAAGGCCTCATCGGTCATTTCCACATTTCCACCCAGGGCGAAGTCCGTGATCACATCCATACCCGGGAAATAAGGATCAGCCGCGGGGGAATTCGTCGGAGTGGTCAACGCGTTATCGCCAAGAGCGGTGATGCCGCCCATGCCATCCAATACATAGAAACCCCCCTCCGGGAAGAGGATCATGTCGCGCGCGATGTCATAATCGAAATCGGCGCCCGCCGAGAGGTTAGTGGATCTTCCCAAGGGATAGATACTACCGAGCCCATCGAGGACATACCCACCCTTACTGTCAAGTTCGATGTCGCGGGCGATATCGAATCCAAAGTAGGGGAACTCGTTGAAGTTGACCGCATCGCCAATGGCATGGACTCCACCCATGCCATCCAGCACAAAGCCGCCGTTACCATCCGCGGTGGGTTCAAAGTCACGTGCAATGTCATAACCGAACATGCCCATGATCCCTGTTCCCTCCAAGAGCGGCGTGGCATCACCAATGGTGGCGATGTTGCCAAAACTGTCGAGCAGCCACAAACCACGTTCGCTCGGAGTGAACTCCACGTCGATGTACTCACCCGACGGTACCGGGGGTGTGGTGATCACCACCTTCTGATAACCGAATTGGTCAATATGGCCATCCTTGCGTAGACGGATAAGGGTGCCACCATCCTTGCTCACCTCGATGTTGCTGTATTCAGCATCATCGCTCACCGTCATACCGGAGAATCCATGATTATTCGCTCCCACCGAGAACACATCTCCAAACACGCTCAGCATGAAGACGCTGTATTCCACCGTCTCGGTGCCAGCCAGGATGTGAATGGGGGCAGGCGCATAGTCGGCATAGACCGAGTTGTATCCATCATCAATCACCGCGTAGATCCAATAGGTTCCGGGAGTAGTACCCGTGAAATCGATTGTGAGCTGGTCGGCCTCATTGTCTTCCTGGATATCCTGAGCGCCCGGAATTGCGGTGCCATTCGTGCCACTGTTGTTCACATCGAGGTAGAAATCGATCAACGCGCTCGAATCGGGATCGCTGTCAGTCCATTGGATCGTGAAGAGGTTGTTAAACAACACCGTCTCGGTTTCAGGGGTCAAAACCGTAATCCGGGGCGGGTCATTACGGTCGATGGTGATGGAACCATCCGCCCGGACAATGACTTGGGAATTAATGCCATCGTTGAGCACCGCGATGGGTGTCACGGTGACACTCGAGCTGCCCTCTGGGAAGCTGATGATCCCCGTGTTGAAAGACAGGTTGTTAGCGGTGTCTTGCAGCAGAATCGAGCCTTGCGGAACAACGATCTCATTGCCGTTGAAGTTGATCGAATCGCGATCCAGATAGAGGGTGATCAGTGTCGCGGCATCATCATCCGCGTCGCTCCATTGGAGATTGTAACTGCCGCCCTGGATGGCCGTGGCCCCCGCGGCGGAGGGAGCCAACCAGGTTAAGGTGGGCGGCGTATTGACAGTCACACGGCCGGTGCTGTGAACGACGGTGGTGTTGGCGCCATCGACTGCTTTTAGGCCAATGTAGTAAACACCCGGATTAGTTTTCGCGAGGTTCCAGACAAACCTGTCACGAGCCGCGAGATTATCTTCATCCTCGGGGATTCCCGAACCGGTATAGTTTACCTTGTAGGAGGTCGTGTAAGTTCCCGGTACGATGGTGCCACTGCTACCCTCCGTGTCGAAATCCAGGAAGACTGTCTCGGTGGCGTTGCTGTCTGGGTCATTATCGATCCAGATGATGTTGTAGGTCCCCGTCGCTGGAACCACCACATCGACAGCAGGCTGAACAATGGACAGCGCTGGAGGCGTGTTAGCGGTTACCGTAAAGGTGCCGGAATAGACCTCGGTCGCGGTCACCGCATCAGTGATACGCGCAAGCAGACGGTAGACTTGTGGAACCGAGGCATCGCTGACCTCATCCGCCAGGTTCAGGTTAATGGAACTGGCGCCATCCGCTTCGCTCAGGTCTTGTCCGGGATCCAGAACTGGGATCAGACCAGTGGAACTGTCGGTATCCGTGTCAAGGAACAGGTCGATGGAGGCCACACTATCAGGATCTGTGGCCACATAGGTGATGGCCAACGGATTACCACGCGGATTGACCGGATGGTACTGGTCTCCCGCCTGATCACCGGGCACAACCCAGCGGAAGGTGGGAGCCGCGTTGATGATGAACGCAGTGGAGGAGTAGAACTCGGAGCTCACCTGGCCTTGGACCAGGTTTCCATGGCTGTCGAATTGGATCGCTCCGGTGTTGGTGATGATGGCGTAGAGGTAAATCACCTTGCCGACTGGGAACTGGCTGATGCCGACCTCGAACTGATCCTGATCTTTGAGATTGGCGGGGAAGTCCGGGTTACTGACTGAGAGTTCCACCGGGATCTTCGAGGCATTCATGACACTCCCATCGAAGGCCACATCGGTCCCGCTCACAACAGTGCCATTGATTCCGAAGAAGTCAGTATCCCAATAGAGACGGATGAAGGATTGGCTGAGTAACCGGTCGGGAATGTCGCTATCGGTCCAAGTGATGAGCATCGTGGGAGTGGTCACCACGAATGGATCGGTCGCGGAACCACCCGCTGGCTGCGTGATCTGAATGGCTGGCGTACCCGAACTGTCGATGATGGTTACCGGCTTGCCAGATTGGAATAACAAGGGTGTGTTGACCTTGTCATCAATCCGGGCTACCACCGTGTAGTCACCAGGAGGCAGAAGACTCGTATCGACCGCAAGCTGATCGGTCTCATCATCCTCGCTGATCCCCAGGCCGAGGTCCATCGAGTTGAGGTCGGCCACATTCGTCCCAAATCCGTTGGTCAGATCGTTGTCATTGTCCAAGAAGAGGTTGATGTAGGCATCGCTGTCGGGATCGTCATCGGTCCAGACGATGGAATAGGACTCGCCACGGTACACCGAGTCATTAATCCCATCGGGATCCAGGAACTCAAAGGTGGCGGGTTGGTTGATCCGGATGAAGGCATCGCTATACACCACAACCGGTGTATTCACAACATCATCGAGCACGGCGTAAATGTAGTAATCGCCAGGATCGAGTTTCTCGTAGTCCGTCACATCCCAATGGAACACACCCGTCGCGGTGAGTGGGATCGCATCGGAATCCGCGAACGTCACGGGGTCGGTCCCGTTAATGGCGGCGCCATCGGCGCCATACCGGTTCTTGTCGTAGAACAAGGCGAAGGTAGTTCCCGTGTTGTCATCCAAACCACCGGTCCAGGTGATCGGGAACAAGGGTGGATCCTCGCCCAGCTGGGTGAGCCGGTAGGGATAGACAAAGACAGTTCCGGTTGCGCCGTCCATCTGGTCAGCCACATTGGGCCGCGACAAGGTCAACGTGGGTGGATCATTCGGGGTTACGATCACTGTGGACGAAGACCCCGCCGGAATCCTGTCCGTACTCGAGTTAACCTCATCCTTAATCACGGCGGTAAAGATGATACCGAACGAACCCGCCGGGAAATTATTAATCAGGCTGGTGTTGAAGACGAAGGTGTCGCCTGTGCCATCCACATCTTCGGCCAGGGCAACGGCATCCGCGATGATGTTGGCTGTACCATCCGCTACTCCATCAAGGTTCTCATCCAGGGAGTAGTACAGGCTGATTACCGCATTGCTGTCTGGATCGCTATCGGTCCACGCCAACGTGACGCTATCACCCCGGGTTACATTGGTGGGCGAGGCCGAAGTGAACTTAATCGTGGGACGGCGGTTGATCTTAATCGCATTGGGTGAGTTCACGGTAACGGCGGAGTTGATGCCATCATCCACCACCGCGATTACGTAATAATCACCTCTGGGAACCGCTCCGGCATCAGAGATGCTCCAGAAAAAGACATCCGAGGCGGATGGGATGGTGAAGGCTCCCCGGTTGGGATAGGGGCCAGGACCGTTGTCCGTGGCCAACTGGATAGTCGGAGCCGCCACCGTGGTGAACACCGGCGGGTAAGTTCCCTCCAGTTCATGACGCAGACTGGTATCAGCAGTCGTAGTGGCGAAGTACAGATTTACCGTCGCGGTCAATGGAGCATCATCGATGTCATCCCACACCACCGGGATGACCGCTCCGCCATCCGCCACGACACCGCTCAAGACCGCGGTGGACAGCGTGGGATTCGCCGTAGTCACCTCTGTCAGGGAGAGAGGCGAGAACTCCAACTCCGGCGGGTTATTCACGGTAAAGTTAATGGTGACCAGCGAGTTATCACCCTTACGAGCGAAGACCTGGCGGGAGTAACCGATTGGATTAGTGGCTGCGGGAGGCTTAACGAGCGCGAAGAGGTTATAGGTCCCAGTGACAATGGATGAGTAATTGCCGGTGGCCACATCCAGCAGATTCGGCGTTTGACTGAAATTGATGGCGGATCCGAGCGGGATCTCTGTCAGATCGGCGGTGTTGCGCAGGTAGAACCGGACCGTCTCGTCATCATCCGGCTGGGCTGTTCCCTGATCGTACCAGTTGATCTCAAGTGTTTCACCCAGGAAGAGGCTGATGTCAGAGTCTGGCTCCACAAATCTGAAGATGGAGGGACGGTTCATGAAGACATAGGCCGTGTCGTCGTCACGGTGGATCTCATCCTGGATGATTCCGCGCAGGGCATACAGTCCGGGGGACAGACCCGATAGATCCCAGGAGAAATAGTCCGGACCCGTCTGAGCGATGTTGGTGGCCGCCACGGCGGTGCTGCTGGAAGAGCCAGCGGGGTAGCCCATCACCGTGGAGGTGGGATTACTGATACTCCCCAGGGCGTATTCCAGGCGGATTCGCGCATTGGAGCCAGTGTCTGGCTCGGAGTCGGCCCAGTTGATCGAGAATCTGTCATCGCCATCGACCTCGTAGGCGGTCGCGGCGCCGGCCAAGTCACCCGTGAAGGTGAAGGTGGGCGGGCTGTTGGGGGTGATGGTAATGAGCGGCATGATGGCCGGAGAACCGTTATCATCGAGTTCGCGGCTGCCACCCACGATGTCACGGATATACGCCAACGCGGCAAAGGTCCGGACCGTACCACTGATCATGGTATCCGAGAGAGAGCTCCCCACCGTCAACGAGAGGGTCGTCGACTTGGTGACAGTAAGCACCTCGCCCTGATTCACCCAGTAGATGTTGTCCGGTGAGAGGTTGATCACATCTTCCGCTTTGGCCAACTCAATACCCCGGGCGAAGACCGCTTTAGCTGCGGCGGTATCAAGGACCGGAAGCGCGGTAACATCGATGAGAAAGACATCCATCTGGGCGCGGCCCTCGGAGTCGCCGGCGGTGAAAGCAACATTGAAGGGAATACCCTCCAACACACTGGGTGGATTGCCGGCGATCACTTCAGTACCCGAAATAGTCTTGAACTTAACCGTCGGTGTGGCGTTGGTGACAGTCAGGAAGCTCGGGCTGGCGGCGGTCGCGTCGGCAACGCCATCAGAAATCACCCCTCCCACACGCAGTTCGGCAATACGGGGATCATCTGGCTCGAAGAGCGCGGTATTCACCAGGGTCACATCCCACGCGAAGGTGTCCGCACCATCATCCGGGTCTTCGGCAATACCCGTCGCCACTGTCGCGCCATCACTGGCGTACAGATCGTTGCGGATCAGGCCATCAAAGGACTTACCGTTGGCATTGTAGCTGGCTTCCGCCACATAGAAGAAATCAATGGCCGCGTTGCTGTCGGGATCGTAGTCCTCCCACTCCAGGGTAAAGGTGCCATTCGTAGTGTTGCCGAGAATGGGATTGATCAGTTCCAGGAAGGGTGTCTCATTGACATCACCACCATCGATCGGCCCCGCCGTGAAAGACAGGCTGGAGATGGTATTCTGGTAGCGGATACTACTAACTGTCACCGTGAAGACCGAATCCTGGCTGATCGAACCACTGGTCCGCAGCACAATGAAGAGATCAGGACCGAAGTCAGCTCCCGGCAAATAAGCATCCTTGGCGGGAAGAGCTTCGGGGGTGTTGAGCTTGAAGAAGACCGAGTTCTGCCCCGTGTAGGTGGGGTTGTTGGCCAGGGGGATAAAGCTGTCAGCGGAATCAAACCGGCCGTTGACGGAGCCATTATCCCGGTAGAGGGCGATACCGCTCTGCGTGTCCGCCGTCAGGGGTTTCAGGTCGCTGTTGGTGAAGTCGGAGCTCCCATAATTCGCCAGCGAGACCACCAACGATACCAGTTTCTCGTTGGAGGTGGTGGGTTTCGCCTTGGTGCCAGTCAGGAAATTCAGACCGATCACATCATCCGGGCCATCATTCCTGTCGAAGGATGCCCCAAAGAAACCGGTGGTATCGGTGGCGAAGACCGGGACGTTGGTGGTCACCAGGTTGGTGGTGATCCCCATGTTACCAGTGGAAACCCCAGATTCAAAGGTCACGTCCGACACTTTGATTTTTATTTGGAACTGATCCTTGAAAGAAATGGTATCGCTGGTCCGTACCACGATGAAGAAATCAGGGCCCTCATTCACCCCAGTATCGTTATCCGGAACACTCACACCGGGCGAGAAGGTAATCGCCACATCAATCTTGTTGCCATTCTGGGTAGCCGAGGAACCACTCGGACTGAGCGAGACAAAGGTGTCCGCCGAATCGAAGACTCCTTGTGTCCCGGCGGAATCATTGTCCTTGTAGAGAGCAAAGCCGGAGTTGGCGGTGGGTGAGAAGGGATTGAAATCGGAACTGGTGGCGCTCGGAACACCAAGCCCAGACACCAATGGCGAGATAACCTGGAAGGAGATCTTGGAAATGGTCTTGTTTGGGGCTCCCTGGTCATTGATGTTGATGCCGACCATCGCCTTGGAACCCTGCGCCTCGATCGTGTCGTTGATTTCGGTCAGGTCAGAGAAGACCGTGTCGGTCTGTGAAACCGCCTGGTAGGTGTTCGTCTCCATCGCCTCGAAGGAGAAATCCTGGCGGAAGACACCGTTCACCTCCTGAAAGAAGGAGTATTCTTTGGCGCTACCCACGGCATCTTTGGAGGCCATATGCTTGGTGGGCTTATTCTCGTCGGGTAGGAAGCGGATCGGCCACTCCACGACGTCATTATTCACCAGCGGTTTGACCTGAACCACAAAGTCATCGCCATTCGACATATCCGAGTCGGGGCGGATGACCACGAAGTAGTCATTCCCCTCGTAGGCGCCCAAGTCATTGGGTGGTAGACGTTCACCGATGACATCATCACCCGCGATGGTTTGCACTCCATCCGCGCCCTCGGTCTGATAATCCCCGTTGGGATCATCCCCAAAAGGATCCAGGAAGAGATACACCGAGTTCGGGAAACCATCCACATTGCCAATGAGCGGCACCGCGCGGATCAGCTGATCGGTCTTGTCAAAGACTCCCGGCTTGGCATTCACATCCTGGGTCCGCAGGGTATCACGGTAGAGCGCGACACCATCCTTTTCCTGGATGATGTTGTACTTGCCGGTGCCAATATCAGCAAGGTCTTTGATCGTGAACTGAGTGTCATCACCCACATTAGCGAAGTTCACCAACACATATTCCATGTTGGTGGGCAGTCCCGAATCCGCCAGGGAACGGTCATAGATGTTAAATCCAATGGCGGCCACACCGCTTTCCTCGGAGGTGATATTGGCCGGGATCGGTTCCGGGTCTTCCAGGGTCAGGCTCTGGTGAATCACCGGGACATTGGCCACGATGGAATCGGTCATGACACCGCTGTTCTGGACACTAGAACCACTACGGAATTCGACCCCGCCATCCTCGATGCCGATCCGGAAGGCATCCCGGTAGTCGATGTCTTTGCTGGTGCGCACCACCACGAAATAGTCATAGCCGATGTTTTCAGCCGAGGTGTCCTCGGCGGGTAATACAAGACCATCCGTGGGCCGGAGGGTGAGCTCCACAGTATCTGTCGTACCCTCGACAAGCGTGTACTGGAGGTAATCGCTACGCAGTTCGACCGGGATATCCTGGCTATCAAAGCCGCCGGGGATACCGGCGGTGGGATTGTCGCGGTAGATCCCAATACCACCCGTAGAGTCATCCGCCAGTGGCATCAGATCAGTCACGCTGACGATATCGCCATTCGCCGTCACATTGAATTTCCCCTCAAAGGGAATATCCACCACCACCAAGTCGTGAGAGAGCGCCTCGATCCGGACCGTAATGCTGTCGATATAGTCCTGCTCGTCAATATCCTGGTAGGGGTTATCGGCCACATCGATACCGATCACACCCACCGGGCTGGAGGTGGCATCCAGGTAAGGGTTGCCCACAAAGATATCATCATCTTCGCCTACTGGCGGGAACTCGGGGCGGTCGACCTGATACCCAGTACTGTTGTCGCCTTGAATGGTATCCGGGACATAGCCGATGATGTCATCGATATACATCTTCGCCTCGGCCGGCTTGGTTAATTCAGAGGCATTGGGATATCCGGCGTCGGTTCCAATGCCACCCTTGACCGGAATGCCTCCAACCATCTTCGCAAACACAGTGCTCGGGGAGTTTCCGCGTGCGATCGAGACCATGAAGTCGTCACCGGGACGGACCCCCTCGTAATCAAGAGAGATTATCCCCGATTCATCATTGGAATTATTGGGTTCCCTAGCCCCCGCCTTGAAGTAGTCACCACGGTCATCACCATCCATCGTGATAACAACAAAGAAGTCATAGGTGCCATCATCGGTGAGAGGAACCCGGGGCCCCTTGCCATCATTGATGGAGGAATCAGTCCAAATCATCATGGACATCACCGGTGGTGAGACATCCAACCAAGTCCAGTCCTTCTGTTCCGGATCCGACCGCGAGACGGCCGTATCAGTGGTGCGGTCAAAGACACCATCCCCGTTGTCCTTGTAGAGGATGACCGAGTCGATATCTCCCGGGTAATCGTCGTAGGTCCCGAAGGAGTTCTTACGAGTGGTTATGGGGTTGAAAGCGTTATCGCCGAGGTCTTCGTTAATGCCTTCGTCGATGCCCTCGTCGATCCCCTCGTCCACTTGTCCGTCTTCATCATTATCGATGCCATCCGCCATGGCGCGTCCAAGACTGTCGCGTGGGCTCTCGGCCTCGCCATCGCCATCGTTATCCAGCCGGTCGGCGAGTTTACGTCCCAAGCCATCGACCGGGCTGCCATCTTCGCCATCGCCATCATTGTCGATGCCATCCGCCATTTTGGCACCCGATAGGGTAGGCGAGGTATCATAACCATAGGCAACCGGCCAGTTGTTATAGTAAGGATTACGGATAAATGGATTATCGGGCCAGGAAGGATCTTTCAGCGTGGGGACAAGGGAGTAAATTTGGGGCGAGAGCGGGCTGTTATCCTCACCATCGCCATCTTCATCCAGATGGAGGAAGAAGGTATCGGGCTTGCCATCATTTCCATAGTTGTCCACTCCCTCACGATCAAATTGGTCGTAAGCCATTCCAGCCCTGAGAGTCCAACCCGGTGTGGCTCCCTGGAAGACCCGTTCCGGAACCTCGCTGACCTGCGGCACACCCGAGGTAGGGTCGAAGACGCCATTGCCGTTGGCGTCGAAATAGAGCTCATCGACCGTGGGATCATAGACACCAGCCGTACCATTATTAGGATCATCGACCCAGGCCCAGTAGTCCTGGCTGTCCTCGTCCACCAGCGGGTGAATGATGGGCTGGGAAATATCCTCATCGATGGCGCCGTCTTCATCGTCATCCACACCGTTGGGCAGTTCCTCATCAATAGAACCATCGCCATCATCATCCACACCTTGAATGGTGGTCTGGTAGCCAGGCGTGGCCCCCTCGAACAGACCAACCGAACTGGAAGTCCGGACCACCGTGGTCAAATCCGATGGAACGGATCCCTCCACCTTGAAGAGTTCATCGATGAAGGGATCATACACACCGGGAATGCCAGCGGGGTCATCAGCCCAGTAATCATGGTCGTTATTCCGGCCCTCGCGGCAGGAGGTGAAGTTCAGGACGACATGGTCGAGGTGCGAGTGGACACCGGCAATCTCAAATCCGAGTATAGCGGTCCGGCTGCTCTCCGAGGGGAGAACCTGGGGAACCTCCATGTCCTCGAGGATGTTGAGGGCATCGGTATGCTGGCTAAAAAGGTCGGTGTAGTTGTGGGGTTCGTAAGGATAAATCCGGTCATTACCGGAGGCTTGAACAGTATCCGGGTAAGGCATCAGGTCGCCGGCTTGATCCACCACGGTAATAATTTTTGAGGTGTATGTTCTGTTCTTCAATGAAGAGCCAGCTCCACTCTGGTGGACGATCTGGTCGGGGCTAATTTGGACCAGAACCCGGAATCTGTCGTTGTTTTCCACCTGGTCGGAAGTCTCAATCGCCACGGCAAAAATGGAGGTTCCATTGTGAACCTTGGCGGCTCCTCCATCCGAGCAGGTCGCACTCCCATCACCCACCAAACAAGGACAAGCGAACAGTGTCCTCGCCTGCATTTCAAGTCTTGGGATATTAACCTCACACGGATCGTCAAGCCGTGTTATCAACTCCTCGCAAGGGACCTGCAAGAAAACCTGGCTCCCGGTGAGCCTGCTACGCACGATCTGTTTATTAATATTCAGGTCAAAATCCTCATCCATATTAAAGGAGGAATCAGTAATAGGTTGTGTGACCAGATACAGGGAGACAAAGGCGATTTTGTTCTGGATATTGGCTGCGGTAATGCTCCCCTGGAATTCATCGAAGGTGACCGTCACCCCCCGGATTTCGAGCGCACCATCATCATCGAAGCAGGGGGTTTGCATATCATCCGTGTTGGTTTCAGAAATCTGAAACTTCACCACCTCGGTAGCACGGCTGGTGGCGGTAATGCCCTGCCCTTCCTCGACCAGACTCGCACCCGACAAAGTTCCATAATCCGCCCAGGCGGAGGGCAAAAGGCAACCCGCCAGGAGGAGAACCTGTAGCCATCGCGCCACCGCCAAGCGGGGTGCGGCCTTTAGGATCCGGGAATTTGGCGCATCTTTCATGGTCATCTTACGCTCCAGCCAGGTTCGAAGGGGTCTCTTTACTGGACCCAGGATTCCTCTGTGTTAATTATCTACGCTCCCCACCCGGTATCCGCCGGGTGGAAAGTACCGGAGGGGTTACCTTCACCCTCCATCCACTCGATTTTCGGGGCGTCACCCCACAAACGGTCGAGCCGGTAGTAATCCCGGCTCTCCTCGGTCAGCAGATGAACGATCACATCGCCATAGTCGAGGAGGATCCATCCCGAATCCTCATACCCCTCGACCGAACGGCAGCGGTAATCCATCTTGCGGGTCTCCTCAAGAGAAGCATCAGCGAGCGCCTGGATCTGCACCCGCGCGAATCCCGAGGCGAACACGAAAAAGTCAGCGATGATGGTGATCCCGCGCAGGTCAAAGACCTCGACATGATCTCCCTTTTTCCGGTCCAACAGCCGCGCCAGCCCCACAGCCAAATCGAGAGCCTTCTGGGCTGCCTCAGCATCCTTATTCGGATTCTTCACATCCACGCGGCCTTGTCTCAAAACCCGGTCCTCTCCTTGTGAGGGTGTTTCCTCTCCCTCCCCACTTGCGGGGGAGGGTTGGGGAGGGGGGGTATCTTCGGCTCACAAGCCCCCCACCCTAACCCTCCCCCGCAAGGGGGGAGGAGATTTATTCCTTCACCCCGCAGCACAGGGCTTCCAGGGATTCCTGGAAGGCAATGCCACGGGAGTGTGGTTTGCGTCCCTTGGCCTGCACGAAACGGATCTTTTCACGGCAGACCCTGAGAGCAGCTCCAGGGAGATCCGTCTTGGCCTGTTCGCGGATCTCCGGCGCCCAGGTCATGGGACGCCCCGGTTCCGAGTAGTCAGCCACAAACAACGCCAGGCCCTCGCGTGAGAGCCCCGGAGTTCCCGTCGTGTGGTAACGCACCGCATCCAGCAATGCGGATGACTCGATTCCAAAAGCCCGCTGGCCAATATGCGCGGCATGAAATCCATGCCAGAGACTCGGTGTCTCATAGGTTTCCGGATCGAGGATCACAATACGCCGGCGCAGGAGGCCTATGAAAACCGATTTGCTCTCCTCCTTCGCACAATCATGTAACCAGGCAATCACATGGCAGTCTTCAAGGGAGAGATCGTTGTAACGCGCCAGTTCATCGATCACGGTCACAACCCGTTCCACATGTCCCAAGCGCTTGGGTGAGAGTTTCCCCCGCGTGTACTGCATAACCCTCTCCTCAATCGACATCATGCCCGCTGCGGTGCCGCCTGACGTGCTTTCTGAGCCTGCTCGACCAACCGCGCGAAGTCTTCACGATTGGGCGCGCGCCGGATGGCCACGTCATAGCTGATGAGCCGTTTGGAATGCAGTTCGAACAGACAACGAGTCAATGTCTGCATCCCGTATTTCTGGCCCGCCTCCATCATGGGCAGAATCTGTTGTGTCTTGCCCTCGCGGATCAACGCCTGAATGGCGGGAGTCCCAATGAGAATCTCGATCGCGGCGACACGTCCCTTGCCGGTTGTGAGTGGAAGCAGTTGCTGGGAGAAGACCGCCTCGAGCACCGAAGCCAGCTGGATACGGATCTGTTGTTGCTGGTGCGGCGGAAAGACGTCGATCATGCGGTCCACAGTCTGAGAAGCATCATTAGTATGCAGTGTGGCGAAGACCAAGTGGCCTGTTTCCGCGGCGGTGATCGCCGACTGGATGGTTTCCAGATCGCGCATTTCGCCCACCAGGATGACATCGGGGTCTTGGCGCATGGCGTACTTAAGGGCCGAGGAGAAGGAGTGGGTATCCGATTCGAGTTCGCGTTGTTCAACCAGAGCGAGTTTATGCTCATGGAGGTACTCGATGGGGTCCTCGATGGTGATGATATGGCACTGACGGGTACGGTTCACAAGATCGACCATAGCCGCCAAGGAGGTGGATTTACCGCTTCCTGTCGGACCGGTCACCAGGACTAGTCCACGGTTCTTGGTGCAGATGTCCTTGACTACAGCGGGGAGACGGAGTTCTTCGATGGTCCGGATCTCGAAGGGGATGGCGCGGATGGCCATGGCCACGGTGCCACGCTGGCTATGGACATTCACACGGAAGCGAGACAGATTTTTTACAGACAGCGAGAAGTCGAGCTCTTTCTCACGCTCGAAGCGCGCTTTCTGGTTATCTGTCAGGACACTATAGATGATCCTACGATTCTCATCTGGCGTAAGGTGGGGATAATTGGTATCCACCAGTTCGCCATCGATACGGACTACAGGGGGGCGGCCCACCGCCAGATGGAGGTCAGACGCTTTTCTTTCAAGCATCACCTTCAGAAGATCAACAAGTTCCATAGTGTGTTAGGCCTTATATCTACTGTTGTGGAGTTATTTTCCGTCACCTGGATGGGTGCTCTTTCGGTGGTGAGGAGGCTGTTTCCGGTACCGGAATCGATTGAGAATCATTGTATGCGAGAATCTTGGATTTATCAACTAAATCATTTTTATCCTTATTTCCGGCTGCTTTATTGGCAATCTGCTGGAGGCGTTCAGCTTCAGCCAAAGCGGCCTTGGGAAGTGCCATACTACCCGGAGTAGCGGAGGCCGCCGGTTCTGGGGGCTTAGAAGCGCTCCTGGCGGTAATCTCAACCACTGGAACAAAACCCGGCTTGGTCATGTCCCCCTTGCTGGAGAGAGCCGGAGCGGCGGGAGTTCGCACCTCGCCACCGGTGAGAGGAGCTGCATTCGTGGCTACTTTGGCCGGCTGAGGAGTGGCACCTGTCCCCGGCAGTGCGGATGGCTTCGCGGTCAGGGTAATCTGGGATTGCTCTCCAAGGCCCCATGGATCTTGGGGATTGAATTTCTCCCCTTTATCCTTGGGAAGGGCTGGTGTAGAAGCCGTGGCTGACTGGTTGAGTTCGTCCTCGATGGGACCAAAAGGAATTTCATCCACCAAGGCCATTGGAGCGGGAGGTTCATCCGGAACTTCCACTGGATGGCGCTTCTCAACGAACAAGCCACCCTCTGTCTCAGAGGTCTTCCCTACCAAAACAGGCTCGCTTCCCTTGGCATCCCCTGCATCCGAGGATTTCCGGGCACCCTCGCGCAGCCAACTTGGTTTGTCAGTGGCCTGCTTGGGCTTGGTACCCTCTGGAACCGTGGAGGGACCGCCCGTGCCACCAGCAGGGGCCTGGGGAATGATCATGGGCACAGTCCCCATGGGGAAGACCGGCTGTGGCACTTCCTCGGGCGGAGCCATTTCTTCCTCTGAACGTCCAGTGCCTGGACGAGCTTCTTTCTGGATCGCACTGAAGTCCCGGGCTTCGCCAGTTGCCCCGGAGACTTCCTCACCGGCGGTTTCCTCCGGCTCGAGGACCTCTTCCTTCAAGACACCATTCTCGGTTCTGACGCGGTAACGTCTCTGGCCCTTGGGCTTGGAAACCTTGTAGGGTTTAACCTTTTCGAGCGCATCCTTCTCCTTCAAGATGCGGGCATAGATGTCCTGGTTGTTGTCGACGCCAGAGTAAAGGACATCTTTCTCGAGCAGTTCATAGGGAGCCTCGGCTGCCTCGCGCCACTCACTCTGGGTCTCCAACCCATCAATCTCTTTATCGATCTTGTCGTGGAGTTCTTGTTCCTTGCAATCAAGTGGTGGATGGTCGTAGATCACACGTGGAGTCACAAACAAGAGAAGTTCTTTCTGATCGTCACTCTTAACCCGGTGTTGGAATGCCTTACCGAGGAGAGGGATATTTCCAATCAGAGGTATCTTCTCATAAGTGTAGGTCAGGTCATTGCTACGCAAGCCGCCAATGATCACTGTCGAGTCATCCGGAACAATCAATTCCGACTGAGCATGACGAGAATCAATGGGAAAAGCGGTGGAGTTCTGAAGAACGACATTGGCTCCGGCGATGCGCTGTTCGAGTTCGAGTTTCATGCGCACAAAGGTCCCCTGTGACTCCTCGGCGATTTGGGGAGTCACGATGAGGCTGATACCAGTTTTCTGGAATTGGATCGATTCAGTCACCACACCATTGCTGACATTCGCTTCGACAAAGGGGATTTCGTCGGTCAGCTCGATGGTTGCTTCCTTGTTTTCCAGCGCAAGGATCTTGGGATCGGCCAGGACTCGGATATCGTTGTTGGTTTCCAACGCTTGCAGGAAGCCCGTCAGATTGTCACGGCCATTAATGATCGCGAACTTGAACTGGCCGGCCACATCGGAGGCATTCACGGCGCTGGGGGCTAAATTAACATCCAGGGTATTGGCGGGATCCTGGAAATACTTCCAGTCAATTCCCCACTCCTGATCCATGCTGTAGGAAATCTCTACAAAACGTCCTTCGATCTCAACCTGCTCGGAGCGCCGGTCAAGAATTTCGATGAGTTTGCGGATATCCTCCACCTGGCGGGGGATATCCACCACGATAATGGCGTTGGCGTCAACATTGGCCTCGATCTGACTAGCGGACGACCCGGATTGATTTCCCGAGAAAACTTTCCGCAGACTGTCTGCCACCGCCTCGGCGGGAAGATAGTTTAGAAGAAAGGTCTCGGTGATGGTTTCGACCCGGTCTTCGCCTAGTTTGCGGGAATCCACAATACGGACAATGTTGCCGTCATAGAGAAATCCATATCCCTGAGAGGAAAGGATCGCTGTAAGTGCCGCTTGGACAGTCACATTCTCCAGATACACCGTGACTGCCCCTTTCAGGTCACCCGTGATGATGTTGATTCCAGAGATGCGCGCCAATAAACGCACCACATCCGCCAGGTCGGCCTCATTGAGATCCAGGGACTCGATCACAATTTTCCCTTTTTCTCCCAGGTCCCGGCGGTCGCCCTTCCCCATCATCGAGGTGTCTCCCCTGGTGGGTGGCACTGCAAATCCCGGTGGCGCTGGACCGAGCAGGCACAGCGCTTGGAAGAGCACGATAATTCCCCAATACCGTTTCATGTTTCAAAAAATCCCCCGTCCTCGTATCTCAACCGGTCAGGCCGGCGGGTGATCCATTATTCAAGAGAAAGGTCTTCTTCTTTGAAATCCGCTGGACGCAATGTTCCTTTGGGAGTCACGAAGAACTCTTTCCCAAAATACCTAATTCTGGCGTAACGGCCATGAATTTCTTCAATCGTCGCTCCGTTGATCGTGTCACCCACCTCCAGCATGATGTCGGAGATCATGATCAGACTGCCTTTTTTGGTCTGGGTGACTGCTTGCAGTTTAAGCGGAGGTGGTACAACCTCAGTCGGTGTCACAGTCGGAGTTGGTGTTGGGGTTGCCATCTCCTCGACCACGGGTGGCGGAGTGGGTGTCACGGTTGGCTCCGGTGTGGGAGTCTCCATGGGAGCGGTGGGCAGGATGAGTGGCCACATCACATCCCCACGCGGACTGGCACGGTAGACGAATACATCGCCCGCTTCGGCCAGGTAGGGCTGGTTGGCGAGGAAGTCCAAATTAATGGTCCCCGGCAGGATATTTTCCATTCCCACAAACCGGCTGAAGATATGTCCCAGAACAAACAACCGGGCGTAACCCTCGTAAACCGCTTCCCGCTCCCGTTGCATCTCACTAGCCCGGTTAACAGTTGGGACCGGAGTCGGGGTAGCTGCTTTCTGGTAGCCCGCTTGCGACCAAGTGGGACCTCCGCTGCAAATGCACACAAGCAGAAGCACCGCGACGCCGTAGAAGGCTATTGTGGTGGGGCGTAGGCTGATGCTCCGTAGAGTCAGACCACCCGCGCCTCCGTGGGAATTCCCCCGAGGTATTGCTCTCATGTTTTCACCCATTCCCCAAACCGGCTCCTCCTCCTCGATCATTTCCCCTGACAGGAGGCGCCGAGATTGACTCTTGTATCGCCGTCTATTTGGTCTTGGCCTTATCTCCTGGCTGAGTCGTAGTCTGTCCGGCACTCTTGGCCTTGGACTCCTCCGCCACCAGTTGATCCTTGAACATGAAGGTGGAGATCCGCATGGTGACCTCGTGCCTCTCAAAATCCTGCTGTTCCTCTCCGGTGGTTTCCCCCGGTTTTTCCATTATCTTGAGTTCTTTCACCTGGGCGAAACGCTGATTGCGTTCGAGCTGGTTAATGAACGTAGCGATCGAATCATATGTCCCCTTCGCCTCGATGCGGATTGGAAGTTCGAGATAATCGCCTATATCGACTGGATCGAGGCGGGTCTGAACAGTGATGTCCAGACTCGAGTACTGCTTGAACCGGTCAATATCCCGGAAGAGCTCCGGCACCTTGGTGGATTTGGGCAGACGTGCCTCATAACGTTGAATTTCTGGCTGACGTTCCTGCAGTTCCTTTTCCAGAGCCGGGATTCGCTTGATGCGTAGGTCTTCCTTCTCTAACTTCTCGGCCTCGCTCTTCAACAACTTTTCCTGGCGGCCTATCGACTTGTAGAGGTCGTAGATGCCCACTGGTAGGCCCAGTTGGGAACCTGGTACAAAGATCAACGCCGCGACTGCCATGACGGCGAGCACGCCAAAGTTCTGAATCTGGGTACGGTCTTCTGTCGAGAGAGGCATAATGGTCTGACCGTCTCCTACTTCTTCGCCGCGGGCGTTGGTGAGGCGGCTGGTTTCGCAGCCGGCTTCTTGACGCTCTGCGGGAGTTCTGATTCGGGCATCTGTCTTTTAGCGATAAAACTGAACCGCCAGATATCATTCGCGGGATTGACATCCTTTCCACGCGAGTCCCAGGGCTCTTTGACCGCTTGTTTGTCCACTAGCTCACCCGTCAAACCCGCCATGAAGTCCGTTGAGTTGCGTAACGATTCCATGGTTTCGGCGGTACGGGCATAACCCCGGTCGGCATGGGCTGTGGCGGCCTCGATACACAGGGTTTGCATGGTATCCTTCGGAGACTTCGGACTCTCAAGTTCAACACGTTCAATCCAAATGTCAGACGGAAGGGAATCTCTCAAGGCCGCGAGCTTCTTTGACCAATGAATCCGGTGGGTTATCAGATCATCGATAATGACAGCCTTACGATTCAGTTTGTCGAGGCTGGCCTGAAGTTCATCGGACTTCTTGAGATCTTCCACATGCTTAATTTCCGTCATCTTTCTCTTAATGACCGCTGTTTGCGATTTGATCCCATTAACCTTGATCGCCAAGCTTGCATTGACCAACGCGGCGGCCGCCAATGCGGCGATGAGGCCGATAAAGATCAACGGTTTCGTCAGATCGGTGCGCGGGTAAGCAGCCTTATGTTTCTGACTTTCTATCTGAAGTAGATTTATTTCGATCATGGGACTCCTCCCCCGATCAGGCTACGCATCGCCAGACCGAGACAGGTGGTATAAGTGGCGCCCCGGACAACCGGGTCCACTTCGGAAATCGCACCGGTCACGGAGACAAATGGGTCCAGAATTTCAGTGGGGGTATCCAGTAGAGTCTGGATATAGCGTTGAGCATTCTTCATCCGTACGGTTCCACCGGTGAGGTAGACCATTTCCACCGGCTGGCCATCCAGCTGGTTTTCATAGAAAAGCAGGCAGCGTTTGATCTCACTGACAATCTCGCCCAGGAACTGCATGCAGATGGCATGGACACGCTGATCGGTAGAATCGGCCGGCTCCAAATCCATGGGACCGCCGCCACCAGTCAGTTGCAAGACATCCGGAAGGTTGCTTTGCGAAAGAGTGAAGATCTCCATATCTTCCGTGGGTGTTTCGGTCTCATAAGAGATCCCATGCTCGATCTTGGCCGCTTCGGCTGATTTCTCATCCAGCCCGAGCTCAGACATAATAGCCCGGGTGATGGTGGCGCCGGCTGTACTCAAATCACGGGTAAACCGGGTGGTGTCACCTTTCATAATGGCGATGTTGGTGACCGCCGAACCGATATCCACCAAGGCTATGGGAGACTCTGGTATCATCTTCGCACCATGGTGGACTGCATTAACCAGGGCAAACGAACCGATGTCGACCACACGCGGATCGAGGCCGGCGTCCTTGGCCACCTGAGTATGCCACGCAACCAGATCCTTCTGGGCCGCGACAATGAGAACCTCCAGGGCCTTTCCTTCCGGGCCCGCATCGATCACCCCTAGACGTTGGTAATCAAAGGCCACATCCGCAAGGTCATAAGGGATGAAATCCTGGGCTTCGCTCTGGACAGCGAATTGGAGTTCCTGTGTCTCTTTCTCGCTGAAGTAGGGAAGCCGGAGGACACGCACAATCACCGCTTCTCCGCTGACAGCGGTCACCACTCGTTTGGTCGAGAAGTGGGTTGTGGCAAAGAGCTCCCGGATCGCTTGGGTGACAACCCCGGCCCGCTTATTAGCGTCGGAGGGATCCATGATGTCAACACATCCAAACTGGTCAACCACCATTTCGGATCCGGACATCTTAAGCTCGAGGCCCTTCACCGATGAATGACCGATGTCAAGCCCCACCGCTGGACGTTTCTTTTTTGAAAAGAGAGCCATGCTTCACCCTATTCACTTATTCTGAGTCTTTTTCAGCAAAACTCAAAACAATTCAATATACCTTGACAGCTTGAGAAGGATCGATTCAGAGTCTACATGAGTCTGGTGGCGCTAAGTCGATTCCCCTTAGTCCTTTTGTCGGCAATTTCATCCCAGAAATGAGCTCTTTTTCCAATGCAGAAACGCTTGACATGACCTGCTTGGGACTGAAAAACGGGAATGAAGCCTTCCAAACACGACGAAGAGGTGTGTTGGCCACAAGTCACGGGCGGCCTGGAAAGGTCCCAACCCACTGATTCCATCCGACCCTCCCCCCTCAGTGGAGAAGAAATTACTAGATATGGCGCGGCTTGTTTCTGAGAGCAACGTGGTTTGAACTCTCTACGGAAAGGAACGATAATCCTCACTTACCGTGTATGCCCTTGTGAGGGTTGGGAGATATCCTGCAACTGATGTTATCTCGAAGAATTGAGCCATCTGACCAGATTGTCCTCAGTTTTGTCTCTGTGATCCTGGCCGGGACCTTGTTACTCCACTTACCCATGAGTTCGGGGAGTGACCAGAAGGTCCATTTGCGGGCTTGTCTCTTCACTGCCACATCAGCGGTATGCGTTACCGGCCTTACGGTCAAGGACACGGGGACTGATTTTTCCTTGCTTGGACAAATCATTGTTGCGATTCTGATCCAAGTCGGAGGATTAGGAATCCTGACCTTCTCCAACTGGCTGGTGATTTCCTTCAAGCAACGGCACAGTCACCTGGGAACCCGTATGCTCCTGAGCGAGAGTCATGGCAGCCTCCCTTATATTGAACCAGTCCGATTACTCAAGCACATTATTCTATATACCTTTTTGTGCGAGGGGGTGGGAACCATACTCTTGTTCATCCGGTTCGTTCAAGACTTCCCCGTCTCACATGCCTTTTGGCAAGCCCTATTCCACTCGGTGGCGGCCTTCTGTAACGCCGGATTCAGTCTGTTCCGTGACAATCTGATCGGCTATCACAGCGACATTATCGTGAATCTCACCATCTGCGGACTCATCGTTTTGGGTGGCCTGGGTTTTGTCGTATTCTCCGACATCACCCATTTTTTCTCCGCTCCCAACATCGACCTCCGGCGTAAACATCTCTCCTTCCACACTCGCGTAGTACTCTGGACCACTGGGTTGCTCGTGGTGGGATTTACCCTGGTGTTCCTCATCTTGGAATGGGAGAACACCATGCAGGGATTCAGTATCAAAGACCGTTTACTAGCCTCATTGTTCCTTTCCGTCACTCCCCGTACCGCCGGGTTCAACACGGTGGACACCGGGCAATTGACCAATACCACCCTCATTTTCCAGATCTTTCTCATGGGAGTGGGCGCTGCTCCAGGCTCAACTGGAGGGGGAATCAAAGTCACCACCTTCGCCATCTTGGTGGCACTTATCTGGTCACGCTCCACAGGGCGTCAACGAGTCGATTTAATGGGGCGTTCCATTCCACTTAGTATCATTTCCAAGTCGATTGCGGTGGGTGCAGCCTATGCCCTGGTGACGATCATTGCCACGCTGTTGATGGAATTTGTGGAGACCAGCACTTTGGCCTCGGTTTATAGCGCCGAGGCACGGGGATTGTTTTTGAGTCATCTCTTCGAGGTTGTCTCGGCCTTGGGAACAGTCGGCCTTTCGACTGGGATTACAGCGAAGCTGACGGGAACCAGCCAGATACTGCTTGTGTTCGTCATGCTCATCGGTAGGCTCGGTCCCCTATTGCTGGCCGAATCATTGGTCGGCACCAAGAAGCCACCCCGTTATTCATTACCAGAAGATTATGTGATGGTTGGATAGGAGGAGGAAGTCAGTCATGCCGGAGTTTGCAGCTGCATTAGGTCTGAGTACATTCTGCGCCAGAGTGGCGATGGGACTGGAAGCGGCGGGCACCAAGGTCATTGCAGTGGATGTTAGTGAGACCCGGGTCAATGCCATCCGTGACAGTGTCACCAAGGCCTTCTGTGCTGATTTGAGGGATCGTGATGTCTTGGGTGAACTGGGAGTGAACGACTGCGATACGGCAGTGGTGGGCTTGCCCGATCATTTCGATATCGGAGTCCTCCTGGTCCACTATCTCAGAACCCATGGCGTCCAAGAGATCATTGTCCAAGTGAATACCGAGGATCAGGCCGCCGCAATTGAGGTGGTCGGAGCCACTAAAACCGTGTTTCCGGAACGGGTAGCCGCCGAACAGTTAGTCCGAGGCCTGACTTTACCTGGCCTGATTGACCGGATCGATGTGACTGAAGATGCGGCGATTGTGGAGGTGGATTGTCCCGAGGAATTTGTGGGACGCTCTCTCAAGGGGTTGGATCTGCGCCGGAAGTACAATGTTCATGTAGTCGGTTTGATCCGGAGCATGGAAGGAAAAACCAAACCCCAGACCATTCTCGCCCCCCCAGCGGAGGAACCTCTGGTGGCGGGAGATGTGTTGATGGTCTTGGCCACCACTGGACGTCTCCGCAATTTCGCCCTTCAGATCGATAAACTTCGTCAACAGGATAAGTGACTTTTCTCAATTGCTAAGAAGGCTTTTCTGTCCCCTCTCGCCAAACCGGTGTCCATATGGTTATTATACCTATAAAGGGGGCGCAACATGCAACTTACACTTCATGCCGATTATTCCCTCAGGGTTCTTATCTATTTGGCAGCCAATCGCGGTCGTCTTGTGTCCACGATGGAGATCAGCCGAGCCTATGGCATATCGGCAAATCATTTGGTCAAAGTGGTCCTTAATTTAAGTAAACATGGATATGTCCACTCGCGGCGAGGCAGGACCGGTGGAAGCGAGCTGGCCAGAGAACCGGAGGAAATCAACTTGGGCGAGGTGGTCCGCCAGCTCGAACCCGATTTCCGTATCGTCGAGTGTTTCGACCCCATGCGTAACACTTGCCCGATAGATCAGGTTTGTGGGTTAAAAGGAATTCTACGTGACGCTGGTGAGGCGTTCCTTTCTGTCCTGGAAAGGTACACCTTGGCCGATATGGTGACAGAGGATGAATGCCGGGTTTACGAGGCATTCTTTCTCCCTCTGGCTCATTGAAAATCTTGGAGTAAAACCACGCGACACCCCCTCCTGTTGGCTACTCCCGGGAGGGGGTGAAGTTTCTGGTGGGACACGGTATCGGACACCTATCTCCAGAAGAGGCTGTCACGCAAAGAGTTCTTGGACCGGCTTCCCCAGGCCGTCCTTGGTCACAAAGTAGGGGTGTGCTCCGGTTTCATAACCTTGCCTGGGTGATATCCCCAGAGCGGTATAAATCGTCGCATGTAAGTCCTCAATGGAGACCGGATTCTCGATTGTCTTGCAGGGACGTTCCTCAGCCGTGGCTCCATGAAGGAAGCCCTTCTTCATGCCACCCCCAAAGAGAAGGACACATCCCGCATCGGTGAAATGCCGGTGCATCCCATAATGCCTCGTTTCAGTCATGACATGTGGAACATGAGCCACATCCTTGACCTGACAGTCCGGTTTTCCCTCAACCAACATGTCCCGGCTGAACTCGCTGGCGAGGACAACCAAGGTCCGGTCCAGCAGTCCTCTCTCCTCCAGGTCGAGGATCAGGTGGGCAACCGGAGCATCGATCAGCTTCTTCATCTCCACCAGGCGGGCATGGCCATTTTCATGGGTATCCCACATCTGGAAGGGCTCATAGTCAGTTGTGACTTCAATGTACCGTGCGCCAGTTTCAGTCAGTCTGCGTGCCAGGAGACACCCCAGACCAAAACGGCCGGTATTGTAACGGTCGTAGACCTGTTGTGGTTCTCGTGACAAATCGAAAACATTGACCGTGGGCGAGCTTAACAAACGGTGAGTATTATCCATGGCATGCAGGAAGGACTCCTTCTGATAGCCACTACCATATTGCCCGGCCGGGCTGGCCTCTAACTGCGCTTTGTAGCGTTTGTTCGAGTCATCGCAACGGCCCAGAATCATTCCGCCAGGAGAACGGACACTGTGGATATCCTCCGGATAAGGAATACAGACGGGGCCATATCCGCATCCCAGGAAACCCGCCTGACGAAAGGCATAAAAATCTTCCCCTTCACCTTCATCCAAACGTTGCCCGATATCGAGAAAGGCGGGTACATCGGGGTTGAGAGGCCCCAGGGCGCGTGCAATCACCGAACCGAGATGCGGAACCGCGTATGTCTCCGATGAGGCATACCCGGTATGCCAATGGGACTGGTGACTGGAATGCAAGATGAAGCCGAGGTCACCCGCCGTGTAGCTCCGGATCAAGGTTCCCCGGTCCATCACCCGGGCAAGGTTTTCAAGACCCTCGGAGAACTTGATGTGATCGACTACTGTGTCGATGGAGGGAAAGGTGCTGAGCACGGCATGGGGATCCAACCCCGTGGAAAATGGTGTGTAACGCTTGGGATCGAAGGTCTCGGTGTGGGCCATACCTCCCGCCATCCACAACACGATCAAGGTATCCGCGGTAGCCTTGGGAATGGTTAGACTGGCTGCCTGGAGTTGTTCTGGATACCCCGCCGTCAATGCGGATAGTGCCGCCGCGCTCGCGGTCTTGAGAAAATCCCGGCGTGTAACAGATTGAGAACTGGACATCTCTTTCCGCTCCTCCATTTCCTGGACTCAGAAACCTTTGTGTTGTTACCCGGGGATTCATCTCCGGTGGGGTGATGCGAGGCTCTCAGGATCTCACCCAATCGCCACTCCACAAGCCTCGTTCCCACTTCAGCAGCCCAGCCAATGGTCGATAACCGGAAACCACCATGAGGGCCCCGAGCACATCAGCGATCCAGTCATTAATATCCGCGGTCCGCGAGGGGACAAAGGATTGGTGCCACTCATCGGTCGCGCCATACAAAGCAGCCAAACCCATGGCTATCAACGCGGCAGTCCTGAGGGGCGGATAGCCGCTCCAAAGGATCCCGCGGAAGAAAAGTAGCGCCAGGACAAAAAAAGCGCTGGCATGGAGAGCTTTGTCCTGAAGATCGAACACTTTGTGTTGCATAAAATCGGGCGCGGGTCCTGAACTGGCATAAAAAATCAACACCATCAAGGTCAGGGCGGGCAACCACCCAATGCCAGGAACAAACCACTTGGAGGAAGTCACGGCGCCTATTCGGCATCCTCGGCCATGAAAGTCTCCAGCACCCGGACATGTCCCGGCTCCAAGTGTTGGAAGAAGAAGGCGGTTTGGAACAAGTTCTTCTCTCCTACCTCGACCTCCTCGACACGGACCACGATCCCCTCGCCATCGATCTCCTCAATCGCATTCTCTTCCAGCGGAACAAACAGCCGGAACCGGTACTTGGTGAAAAGACTAAGCGGTTCCGGCAGGTAACAGGAAAGACCATTAAGACAAACATCATGGGTTGACACAGTGGTGGCCCGGGTTCCGACATGGACCCGGATGTTCAGAGATGCGCGCTGACGCTTTCTGGCTCGCCTCTCAACTTTTGGACTTTTAGGTGTGGTCATGGTCAGATTCCCTCCGGTTGGGTTCTTTCCAAAACGTGGTCCTCAATGTAGATGGGACAACCCGCCCGCACAGCGAGAGCAACCGCATCACTTGGACGTGCATCAATATACACCTCCTCGTCCCTGAGGATAACGACAATTTGGGCAAAATAGGTTCCATCCCGTAAATCGTTAATAACAATCCGTTCAATCTCCCCCCCTAGGATCGTAATCGTGTTACAGAGCAAATCATGGGTCAGGGGCCGTGGTGGAAAGCCACCGGTCACACGGTACCGAATGGCGTTGGCCTCACATAAACCGATTACGATCGGCAGGTGACGGCCGCCATGCTTTTCAGACAGGACGATGATCTGTTCCTGTTCCACATCATTGATCCGGATCTCGAAAAGCTCCGCTTCGATCATTCGGACTCCCTCGTTTCCCTCTCGCGAGCCTCTCCTTTATACCATGAGTTTGACCGATTGCGGAGACTGTTCTTCACAAGTGGAAGAACTCTCCTGCCTTCAAAGAGACCTGAAGACATCGGTGATGGGTAGGCATACTCCAGATCACGTGGGGCAACCCTTGTGAGGGCAGGGCGAATATGAAAAACTGACCCCACCGATAAGAGGGCTTAATCCATGCCAAGCTTGAGTGTTTTCTTTCCCGCCCATAACGAAATCGATAACATTGGGCCTCTAGTCGAAACCACTAACGAGACCCTTGCACGCCTTGTCGAGGATTACGAGATTATCGTGGTCAACGATGGGAGTACCGATGGTACCCGTGAACTCATCGACAACCTGACTCTACGTATCCCACGCCTGCGCCCGATCCATCACGAGGTCAACCAGGGATACGGGGGAGCGGTGAGGACAGGTTTCCGTGAATCCACCAAAGATCTGGTGTTCTTCTCCGATGGCGACGGACAGTTCGATATCCGTGAAATCGATAAGTTTCTCGCCGAAATCGAGCACTACGATGCCATCTTGGGCTACCGTATTAACCGCCGCGATCCCTTCCACCGCAAGGTGTTCGCCAAGTGTTGGGGAACCCTGATCCGCTTCCTTTTTGGGATCAAGGTCCGCGACCTAGATTGCGCCTTCAAGATGTTCCACCGCACGGTCCTCCAAGGTGTGGATATCGAGGCGGGTGGAGCCATGATTACAGTCGAGCTCCTGGCGAAGCTCAAAAGGAAGGGCTTCCGTTTCAAAGAAATCGGTGTGAATCACTATCCGCGCACCGCTGGAGTCCAAACGGGTGGTAGCCCCAAGGTGATCCTGCGCGCTTTCCGCGAACTGTTCAAACTCTACTGGCGGATCCGGTGAACGGTGTCCAACGGCTCTCCTCCCAAGCGGGAAAGTTGGCCTTGGGGGAAGTGGATCATTTCACTCGCGCTCATTCTGCTCATCCCGCTTACCGGTGAAGGGCTCGTTCGTCTCCTCTGCTCCTTTGTGAACTATCAAGGTGCCAGCCAACACCTGTTTCAACTGGATTCATCAGGTAATCATGTGGCCTGGCGCGAGAGGGCCCATGGAATCTGTTTCGGTCAGGAGATTCAGATCGATGAATATGGATGTCTCTCTCTGCCCGGAGCTCCTTCAGCCTGGAAGAAGTCTCTCCTGATCCTCGGTGATTCGGTGGCCTTTGGGACAGGAGTTCCTCCACGGGAAACCTTCGCGGGGCTGCTTCAGGCCTCCAGTCCCGAGCTCAAAATCTGGAATACCTCGGTGGTGGGAATGGATATGAATGGGTATCCGGAAAGGTTAACGAGAATGCTCGATACCGATCCCTCGATCCGGGAAATCCTCCTCTTCTACTGTCTTAATGATATCTACTCCACTCTGGATGCCACTGCGTTCAAAACTATTAATCGGCCAGATACTCTCGAGTGGATCCTGGACCTCTTCCGTAAACGCTCGAAGCTATTCCTGTTCCTCAAAGGAACTCTCCTGGATCGTAGCCGTGGCATATTCCTCTGGGATTACCAGATCTACCGTGAGAAAGCTTCCCATCTTCACGACCTATTCGCTCCACTGACACAAGCCAACACCTTGGCGCAAACAGCCGGAATCCCTTTGACCGTGATCCTGCTCCCCTATGAATACCAGCTGCGCATGGGAGTAGACGAGTTTTGGTTTCCGCAAGACACACTCAAGGATTTCCTCTGTAAAAAAGGGATCCCTTTCCGGGATGCACGCGAGTGGCTCACCGGAGGAGACTCCAAAGACTTCTTCCTCTTCGCGGATGGGATGCACCTCTCCATACGCGGTCACGAAAGGCTGTTCAGAGGTTTGGTCTCGGATCAAAACCAAAGTCTTGGTAAACTGTCTTTTTACTAAGGAGAACAACCGTGCAAACAAGACTGTTATCGTTATCCACCCCTCTATTGATATTCATGCTCCTTCTAGCTGGGTGTGGTGGTGAAGAGAAGAAAAAGGACCATGTCTTCAGCATCGATAACGGGATTCTTTATCGCGGGAATGATCAATGGACACTCCGTTCGATCGAATCCCCTTTTACCTGCGCGCCTGGAACCCCCTATGAGGTCATTGCACAAAACCTTCACCGGATCGCTGAGGTGGGCGGTAATACGATTGGTTTGGATCTTTTGGGAATTGCCCCAGACGGCAACAGTGTCCCAGCCGAATCGATTCAAGCAGTGGCGGCGGTAATTCATGAGGCCACGGAACGGCATATGGGAGCCATCTGCCGGGTATTCATTCCCACACTGCCCACCGACGGTGGATTCCGTGTTACTGCTGCCCGCACAGTTGCCAAAGCCTTCGCGAACCGCCCTGAGATCATCTACCTGATCGATGGCCCCCATGCCAAGGAAGCCGCCGGGGAATTCCACAAGACCGCTCCCAACCTGATCGTGGCTGCACCATCAGGCGGACAGATCCAGGCCGTCACCTCCGAGGCCGTGCCTGGAGCGCCAGTGACGGCGGCGGGTATTACCCTTTTCACGGGATCCTTGCCAACCAATCTGACAGCCTACCCCCATTTCATGGTCCCGGACTCACCTGACACCTACTCCAAAGTGGATGCCGTCCTGGCCGATCCCATCGAGAGTCAACCCTGGACTCCCGACAACTCCAGCCTCACCGAACAGGAACGCGCCGAAGGATGGATTTGTCTGTTCGATGGCAAAACCCTTAATGGTTGGACCATTACTGGCACCAATAAGAACGGTTGGAAGGTCAACAATGGGATGATCGAGTGGGTCGAAGACAAATGCGGGTTGTTGAGGACACGCGACCGATATGAGAATTTCATTCTGAAGCTGGACTGGAAGATCGATACCGGAGGGAACAGTGGAGTCATGCTACGCGCCTCGCGGGCCGGAAGGACCTCCCGGATTGGCATGGAGGTCCAGATCGAGGGCGATTATGGCGAGCCCCCCACAAACGACAGCACCGGAGCTATCTATGTGCAGGTACCGCCACTCACCGCCGCGCAGAAGCCCAATGGCGAGTGGAACACCTATGAGATCACTCTCAATGGTCCCACTCTCCAGGTCGTCCTCAATGGCACTATAGTCCAGGCCTTGAACCTCGATTCCCTACCCGAGATGGCCCTGCGCCTAAAACGCGGTTTCATCGCTTTGCAGGATCACCACAACCATGTCTGCTTTAGAAACGTGAAGATCAGAAAGCTCTAGCCACACCTTACCTCATTCCCCCTCTCCCACCGGGAGAGGGGGAATCTGGGTCTTATTTCATCCGGTCCCAATTATTCTGACTGCTCGCGCCAAGCACCTCAACAAAGGCATTAGATCCCTTTGTGGTGTCTAGAAGCAGATACCGGCAGAATGGATCAGATCTTTTTCCGGTATCCTGATAATGGAAGCTGCCCCAGCCGGATTTAATCACGAGTAGTTCATCGGTATAGAAACCCCAGCGGACATCTGGCGCCGCCACGATGGTAACAGCTTGAGGAATATTATCTCCATCATACAGTTTGAACCATTGCCCCATGTCCGGTAAAAGCGTAACTGTCCGTTGAGTTCCAGGGGAAATGACCGGAACAGTGTTCAGGGGACGTAATAAAGTACCGGTGGTGGCAAACCTCAGCCACTCTTCACCACTGACCTCTTCAACCTGCATGTGAGTCAGATTCCGGCAATCCAGTTGGAGTGGAGTCCACGCCAGAGTATCGCTCAAGGGCTCCAAAACCCGGGTAGTGCATGTCTCAAAGGTTGAATTTTCACCCGTGGTTATCTTAAAGGTGAGTTTTTTTTCTAACTCTTTCAAAGGAGATGGTTGTGGAGAGTCCAGTAAAGAAGATTTGGCATTACTGGCCAATCCATACTCAGCATACTCCGCGGCCAGCCAGCCATGTCTTTCCTGCAGAACCACCACCTGGGGGATATAATCAAAGTTATGGCAAACGGGCGAAAGATCAGCAGTCAACCAGACAGTATTCTTGCGTGCGGCCCACGCAGCGGAAAGAGAAGGGGGTGTACCAAGTTTTTCTCCCACCACACCACTTAACATAGTAGCCCCACTTACCATATGAGCGATGAGTACCGTCTTATCCTCCACTTGCTCAAGCGAGAAACCAAAAGAGGGAAAAGAGTCTGAATAAAACCAACCATTTTGGCGGTAGGTCAAATCATTCGCAATGACTGATGTATAATCTCCACGAAAGACCTTCAGGCTGATAGTCCGCGCATCCACTGCTTGAAGATCCACCAAACCATTATATTTTGTGCTTCCATAAAGGCCCACAAAACTCGACGTGTCAATCACGGCGGTTGCATCAGCAGGGACCTGATAGGTGGACGGACGTGGTATACTGAATTTTTCCTCCAATACCTTCATCATGGTTTCCAGGCAGATCGATTGCGCGGTTGTTGAGTTTGCACAATTCATGGTCACCGCCACACCCAACTGATACTCAGGCATCACAAGGATATCTGAGCCAAACACCATGGTCTCGCCATCTTTGGAGAAGGCCTGTCCCGCATATTTTAATACCGGGAGAGAATAATAATCCCAACCCAAACCAGGTGTAAAAAAGGGACCTTCCTTAATCGGGAAGGTAGTCCTCAGGGATTGGTTGGTACCCATCTCCGCGACTGATGCGGATTCCAAGATCTTGTGACCGAAGGCGGTACCCTTTCCAATAAACATGGCCAAGAAACGGCACATATCCGAAGGGGTCGAGGTAAAACCACCGGTTCCAAGCAAGTTAACATACTCAGCAGGCTCTTCTTCTCCATCCGCATACGGTTTGGAGAGCCGGGCCAAGACATCCGGATTATCGCTATCGTACCCAGTCGAAGACATTCCTAACGGTTCCAGGATCCGCTCCTTCACGAAACTCAGGAAGGTTTGCCCCGTAATAGACTCGATTACCTCTTCCATCAGGGTAAATCCATTATTGCAGTACACGGTGCAGTAACCTGGAGGGTACTGAAGATATTCGCCTGAAAGCCAATTCAACAATTTCTGGTTGTATCCCAGAACAGGCTCGGTGGTAAATGCCCAATTGGCCAGTAAACTGGGGATACCAGATTGATGGTTCAGGAACATCCGGACAGTTATCGTATTGTATTCGGGGTTGAGGAGACTGAAAGAGGGGACATAATCCTTGACGGGATTATCGAGGTTGAGCTTCCCCTCATCCACCAGGATCATAGCCGCTACTGTGGTTAACATTTTACTGACCGAACCAAAATGAAAGGTGGTATCGGCGGTCACTTTCTTCCCTTGGGCTTTATCCGCGAGGCCAAATCCTTGTGACCAGACAATATCTTCATGGTCGGTCATGGCAATTGATAATCCCACAATCTGATTCTCATCCATAACCGTGGCGATATAAGCACTGACC
>CAYRBI010000038.1:0-5251 GCA_964422415.1 uncultured bacterium
GATCTTTCAACGCTGGGGAGGGGGGAGTATACGTCTTTAAGGAATCAATACACGTATTTCTTGTTGCTGATGATAAAATCTCCACTCGAATCGGTGCCATTTGTAGGCGTATAGTACATGTATTCATGGCCATCAAAGAGATCGTCAGCTTTGTTTCCGGTATCGTCGACATCATTGTCCGAATCCGGACCATTACTCATCAGAAACCATTTAATATCTTGCTTCTGTATTTCACGAAATGCATACTCCCATCGTGTAGTATTGTAGTAACGGTAGTATTTTTTATCTCCATAGTATCGTGGCATGGTATAGTAGGTAGCAGCGGCCCTTGGAAAGGGATCCTGTGGGAATGAGGTCAAATAGGCATGTGGCGTGGTGAGCTGGGGGATCTCAAGAATAGAAGGATGCCAGGTGTTGGTGGCATGATCCGGGTAAGTTCTAAAATCGATCAGGTAGGTCTCAAGGGCGCTATGCAAGGTCCGTATCTCGGATTTTGCCCGTGTGACTTTGGCACGGGTCATGGCTGAGAGGAAGTTCGGTACCGCGATTGCAATTAAAATAAGAATGATCGCAATCACAACCAACAGCTCAATCAGGGTGAATCCATGGTACCGATGATACTTCGAAGAAAATCGCATCATGACTTTCTCCCTCCGCATGTTGCGGCAATCAACCACCTACCCCTTACTGTAAATGCTTAAAATGTATAAATAACAGTATAGGTTTAATGAGGGGAGCTGTCAACGGGGAGATAAGAACCTGGTACCCATTTCATCTTTGATGGAATTCCCTAACTCTTGGAATAGACTTTCCATTATCTCCCCCCAATGATCCCATCCAGTTCCTCCTTCAGCCTCCCTAGCACCTCCTCATACCCGAAGGTCCCCAGCGAGACATCTTTCTTCTTGAGGTTCACATGGTTCGGGCCGCACCACAACCCAAGGTCGGCATCATCGGTCTCGCCGGGACCATTGACCCGGCAGCCCATCACCGCGATGGTGACTGGGCAATCCGCTGCATATGCGGTCATCTCCTTGACCCGCTGCGCCAGCACCACAAAGGCCTCATTCTCCACCCGTGAACAAGAAGGGCAGGAGATGATGTTCAGCCCTTTACCGAAGTTTTCCGGCACTGTAAGGAACCGTCCGGCATAAACATCCTCCACAATCCGCCGTCCCGCCTCGATCTCCTCGTGTTTACGGTCATTGGGGACAGTCAGCGAGACACGCAACGTGTCGCCAATCCCCTCTCTGAGCAGCTGCTCAAAGGCAATACGGGTCTTGATGATTCCATCCGGTGGCATTCCAGCTTCGGTGACACCCAGGTGGATGGGGATATCGGGACGTTCCTTGGCGAAACGGCGATTTGCCTCGATTACCTTGGCGGGATCGGAATCTTTCATGGAAACTACGAAGCGGGTGAAGCCAATCCGGTCGAGGAGCTCCGTATGAAAGAGAGTGCAGACGATGAGCGCCTCCATCGAGTCTTGGGGATAACGTTCCATGAAATCCGGGGCTACCGAGCCGCAGTTCACTCCAATCCGCAGGGCACAATCATTCTTCTCCGCAATTCCCGCCAGCCAACGGACCTTCTCCTCCACCGTCTTGTTCTTTTCTAGGTGATGGAGGTGCCCGGGATTGTAGCGGATCTTATCCACGTGTGGTGCAACTTGCTCAGCCAGTGGATAGTTTTCCTGCAGGTCGACCACCAGCCGGGCAGTGGTCCGCTTACGAACCTCGGCCAAGGCCTCGAGGTCTTTCTTGTTATCTATGGCGATGCGTACCAGATCCGCCCCCGCTGATTGGAGGGAGTTGGTGAGTGCGACAGTCGCCTCGATGTCCTGGGTGCGTGTGGCGGTCATGCTCTGGAAACTGATGGGAGCGTCGCCTCCGATCCGCAGATCGCGGACCTTCACTTCACGGGTTGGGTTACGTTTAATGGTCATGGGAGAAATACTGGGAAAATCAGTTGGGAATGGGCTGATTTGTTCCTTTCGGTTCCTTCATACTTGCCGGCGTTTCTTCTTTTAGCCGGTTCCACTAGGCCAGTTCTTCCTCAAGCGTCATTCCCTTAGTCTCTTGGTAGATTCGTAAAGCGGCCTCGTGCATCATTTCCACGCAGTAAAAAGTTTTCTTTTTCATAACGGATAACCTCGAGGCTGGAACGAGAATCAAATCTCGTTCCAGATGTGATCTCAGATGTCCTCCATCTTACCCCTTCCCGCCTTCTTTTAGTATATCTCTGCGCTCTCCTTTCCACCCACAGGTGGATGAAAAAACACCTGATTTCGTGTTGACGCACTTTTCTTTCATGGATATCTTGTTGCTTGGGCTAACCGTGTAATGTTTTAATTCAGTCCTTAACCGTACATGTTTAACAATGGAGGGCGGGAATTATGGCAAGTTGTAATCGTTTAGCTTTTACTTTTGTTGAACTCCTCATCGTGCTGTCCATCATTGCGATCCTCGCCATGGTGGCGGCTCCCAAGATGATTGAATCGAAACTCCTCTCGAAACTGACCCAGGTCAGTCAGGACCAGCGGCTCATCCAAGCCGCCTTGGATGCCTACTTCCAGGAGTATGGGGGGTACCCCAGGGATCATGACGCAGCCTGGCCCTCTGCCATCGCGGGGGAACAAGATGGGTACACCCAACTGACTTCGCCCATCTGTTATCTCTCTGCGATTCCAAAGGATCCCTTTGCCAATCCTAATGCGTACCGGCCGAGTACCTCAATTGAAGGCGGTTCAGGTTCGGATGAATTAGTAGGCTATAATGGAAATATGTATTCATGTGGCAGTGGCTCTTCAGTAAAAGCACTCTATCGGAACCCGGCAGTACGAATGTGGGGCTCCTCTGGCTGTATCCATGCCTACCTGATCCTCGGTGTAGGACCCAATCAGACTGATGACACCTTCGGTAACGATGGTTTTCCTTACCAAACCCAACTTTATTCCTACTCCCCCACCAATGGGATCGAGAGTTACGGTGACATCTACCGCCTCACCGGCCAGTACCGCCGGGGGAATGTGTATCTGGATGGAGTTTTGTTGAAGTAGAAATAATCTAGAAAGGAGGTCAGCAGCAATGAAATACCGCAGTCTTTATCTGTTTCTATCAATTGTCTCGTTCGTTCTTGATTCTCCTTGTTTCGCCGCTGAGCTGCCAACCGTGATCGACTTGAATGTGACCCCGGGTACTGAGACAGCGGAAGTAGTGCGTGTCTATGGCGAAACCTCTTTTGATTTGTTGGGAGGAGGTGGCGCATCCGTGGCTTTCGGAGACCTCGATGGCGATGGCCTGAGTGATTTGCTGTCCGGTAGCAAGGATGCCTCCTCCATTGAGGGAGCGACCTCTTCGGGGACAGTCTATATCACCTATGGCGATACCGGTCTGGCGCGTCATACGGAGAACCTCTTTACCCATGCAGGAACCCTCGATATCACCCGCCTCCAGGGGGCTGAGGTAATGGGGAAGATGGGCAATGCGGTGGCCGCCGGGGATGTGAATGGCGATGGCATTGATGACGCCGTGATCGGCGTGGCGGCGGCCGGTCTCGATGGCGCCACTCAGGCGGGGAAAATCTATATCTTCTATGGTGACGCAGCCATTCGTGGCGCGACTGTCAACCTCACCTCGGTTACCGCCACCACGGTCATCATCGGCGCAACCGCTTATGAGCATCTGGGCTGGTCAGTGGCGGTGGGAGACATTAATAGCGATGGTTACACCGATGTGTTGGCTGGAGCGATGACCAAGGGAACTAACCTGTATGCTGGCCAGGGCAAGGCGTATGTTATCTATGGCGGCCCGCAACTGGTGAGCGATATCATCCAGGTCAACGAATCCACCGCCAGCGAGGGCCAAACCCTCATTATAAGCGGAAGCGAGAGCACTACCCGGCTGGGCTTCTCCACCGCCGCCGGGGATGTGGATGGCGATGGGTATGATGATGTAATCCTCGGCGCTCCTTACCTGGATGGAGCTACAGGGGAAACCTTCTACGCTGGCGGGGCCTTTGTGGTGTATGGCGGCTCCACCCTGGACGGGACGGTAATGAACCTGAGCCAATCCGCCAGTGGGACAACCCAGATCTTCGGGGATGATCAGGGCGATAATGCCGGTTACTCAGTGGCCAGCGGGGATGTGAATGGAGATGGCTTCTTCGATGTCATCCTCGGCGCACCTTATGAAAACTATGTCAGCTCCAACTCAAAGATTGGCACGGTGGATAGCGTGGGTGCGGTTTACGCCGTTTATGGTGGTTCCGCGATCCGTGGCACGACAGTCGATCTGGCCTCCGATGGGATTTCCTCCATCACTGGGGTAGCCCATATCATCGGGAGGTATTCGAAAGCCTCCAGCAGTTACCGGGGCTCCATGACTGGCTGGTCAGTAGCCGCCGGGGATGTTAATGGCGATGGACTGGATGACATCCTGGCGGGTGAAATTTCTGGAGTCTCTTCTGAAACCAAGAATCAAGACGGATACACTTATCAATCTTATATGTATGATGTGGGATTTGCCGATCTGGTCTATGGCGCAACCGCTCTGGTGGGGGATGTCATCCTTCTCCAGGACGAGACTGTTGGAGTCGAGGTCCTCGGAGATAACCAGGGCGATTATCTGGGCCATGCAGTCGCCAGCGCGGGTGACATGACTGGCGATGGTTTCGCCGAGTTCGCCGTCAGTGCACCCTTTGGAGATAACCCAGACATCACCTACCCGGCGCAGAATGAATCCGGGATGGTAGCCCTGATCAAGGGTGATGGAGTGGCGGTCAAAGCCCGGCGTATCCGCCGGACCGAGAGTGGCAATCCACCACCGCTCCGTTTCGGCACCGCCGCGCGCTGTCTGGTGGATTATGCCACCGCCGGGGCGGTCAGCCAGACCACGGTGACCATTCAACGCTCCGCGCCGGAGAATCCACCCGCGGGGGCCGAAGTGGTGCTTCCGGTTCAGTGGCAAATTGAAACGAACCTGGAGCAATTTACCTCCGCTGTGCTTTTCCGCTATACCGGTACTGAACTGGGCGGGGCGGATGAATCAAGACTGGCGGTCCTGACCTCACCGGATGGTTCAGCGGGATCCTGGACATGGGCGGGAGCCCAGCAGGTTCTTGATATGGACCGTAACGAGATCCGTGTGGAGGGACTCACCCACTTCTCGCTTTTCTCGTTGGCTGTGATTGAGGAACCCACAGCGACCGCGACGCCCACCCCCACACTGACGCTGGAGCCCAGTCCAACCCT
>CAYRBI010000038.1:5351-37538 GCA_964422415.1 uncultured bacterium
CCGACCGTGACCGCCACGGACACCCCCACCCCCGATCCGACCCAGGTCCTCCTGAAGCGTGCGGATTTAAATGACAACGGGCGGATAGATGTCTATGATTTGTTGATCTTCGAGAGTCTTTGGCTGAGAGAGGTACCGGAGTAGGTCCTCATTCCTCCTATGCCCCCTTTCCCCGGTCTCTGGCTGGGGAGAGGGGGTACCTCGAGTCCCCTCCTCCCCGCAGGGGAGGGGACTTGAGACCGAATCTTCCACCGCTGAGAGGAAAAGTCTGTCAATTTCCAAAAATCCCCGGCAACTGGAACAAGCAGAAATAGCTGAACACCACGAAAGCCAGTAAAAGTCCCGCTCCGATCCACACTGGGGGACGGAGCATCTTGGCGATTTCGGCTTGGTAAAAACCCGGCATGATCCGGTAAAGCACCCAGGCCACTGCCGCCGCCTGGAGTGGGGTTAACACAAGCCCATCCAGAAGTGCCCCGGTCTTCACCAACAGCACCGGTTTCAATCCGAAGGAATAGACCAGCACCATATTCGAGAGGGTAAACAGGGTTAAGATGGTCCTGAATTGAACCTTCCAGGAGAACCGCGACACCCCGGGAATAAGCAGACGCGCGCAGTCGGCCAGGAGCCTCGGCCAGCCCGCGAGCTGCCCCAACATGGTACTCACAAAAGCTGCCAGCCCCGCCAGCACGAAGATATGTGCCCCTACTTTCCCCCACCCCTCGGCGAACATTCGTGAAAGCTCCAGCGCTACCTGGGAACCCTCGGGAGCCAGCTTCGCGGGACCGAGCACTCCCGCTCCCGCGAGAGTGAAGGAAATGGTGACTACGATTCCGATCACCATGGCCATACTTGCATCACAGGTAACCACCCGGCACCAGCCCTTCAGCCGTTGGGCATCTCCGGCATCGAGTCCACGTAGCGCAGCTGGATCCATGGGGCTGCCGCATTCGCGTCCATGCGCCATGCCATATCCAGCCCCTAGCACCCAGTAGGAGTACCACACCTGGCTGGCGAAACCGCCGGCGGCCCACCCCAACAACGGTAGGATCTCGCGCCAGGGAGAGGAGGAGTCCTTCAGTGACGCCTTGGCCCAATCGGGAATCTCTGGCACCTGGAATCCAAACAACCCCTTCAGGACTTCTCTGATTCCCGGCCAGGTGGAGAGCGCCACATCGGCGGAACCCAGAATGATGAGCATCACTAGGAGCGACATGACGGACTTGAGAAGATTGAACTTCCCGGTCCAGGCGATGAAGACCACACACAAGGTGATCACCCAGCCGAGATAGAAGGGTTTGATTGGGATGAAATACGCGGCGAAGATTCCAGCCACATTGGCCAAGGCGCCGGTGGCGATGGCTCCCGCCGCAATCTGGCCGATGAAGGTGATCCAGATCACCCAGTTCTTAGGGCCGGGTGTCCGGCTGAGCATGTCGATCATGCCCTCCCCGGTGCACACCGTGTAACGTGCCCCCGCCAGACCGATCCAGAACTTAGAGAAGATTCCGATCAATGGTACCCACAAGACCGCCAGTCCCAGGATCGCCCCTGTGCGTGGCGCGAGGATGACTTCTCCAGAACCGATATACTCACCGCACCAAACCAGTCCCGGACCCAGGACCAGGAGTAACGACCACCCTATTGGAGGGGCTGGAACAGATACATGGGTGCTTCCCTGGAGTGCTTCGGCTGACTGCGGATTCCCATTGGGGTGTTGTGTCATCTCAGCCTCGTGTGTAGTGGTTGGATTATGGGGGAGAGGATGGCACACTTTGGGCAATTCTCGAAAGCCCTAATCTAGGAGGTTCTCAAACATGAGGTTTCTGTCTTCAATTTTATTAGTTCTTGTTTTGCTTACTGCCTCTTCATTCGGCCTTACCATTCCGCCCAACTCTGTCTTTGTCTCCGCCAGCGGGGAAAAAGGAGAAACCATGACTACACCGGCGAACACCGCAAAAAGAGATGAGGCTCTGCGTCCGCAATTCCACTTCACCGCTCCCACAAATTGGTTAAATGATCCCAATGGCTTGGTCTTCTACAAGGGTGAGTATCACCTCTTCTATCAGCACAATCCATTCGGGATCAACTGGGGGAATATGCATTGGGGACATGCGGTCAGCCCCGATCTTCTTCACTGGAAAGATCTCCCGCTCGCGCTCGCGCCCGATGCGAATGGCACCTGTTTTTCTGGGTCGGCGGTGGTCGACCGTGACAACACCTCCGGCTTCAAGACTGGTGATGAGGATGTCTTGGTGGCCCTCTATACCGGTGAGGGCCATGGCCAGTGTGTGGCTTACAGCAATGACTGTGGACGTACCTGGACCAAGTATGAAAAGAATCCAGTCATCCTGCTCTGGCCCGACCGTGATCCCAAGGTGATCTGGCATAAGCCCACCCACCAGTGGGTTATGGCGCTCTACATCGAATCAGGCAGCCGCAAGGGAACCAAGGGGATTTCCTTTTGGACCTCGCCCAATCTCAAGGAATGGACCTACCAGAGCGAGATCAGCGATTTCTTCGAGTGCCCTGATCTGTTCGAGTTGGCGGTGGATGGAGACCAGGCCAAAACCCGCTGGGTGGTGTTGGCGGCTAATGGGAAATATCTCGTAGGGGGCTTTGATGGCAAGCAGTTCACGCCAGAAAGTGAACTCCTTACGGGTGATTGGGGGAAGAATTTTTATGCCTCTCAATCTTACAGCGATATTCCCGCCGAAGATGGCCGCAGGATCCAGATTGCCTGGATGAATGGTGGCGAGTATCCCGGAATGCCCTTCAATCAGCAGATGTCCTTCCCATGCGTGCTCACTCTGCGCTCTTTCGAGGATGGCCTACGTGTGTGCCGTACCCCGGTCAAGGAGATCGAGGCTCTGTACCAGAAAAGCAATGACTTCAAAGATCTGGTGTTGAAGGCTGGCGAGAATCCGCTCAAGGAGATCCAGGGCGATCTCTTTGATATTGCGGCGGAGATCGAGCCGGGCGAGGCCTCTGAGGTTGGCTTTCTGATCCGTGGTGAGAAGGTCAGCTGCCTTATCAAGGACCGCAAGGTCACCTGTCTGGGGAAAGAAGCCGAACTCGGCCCTACAACAACCACGATCGATTTCCGAATCCTTGTGGATCGTGCCTCGCTGGAGGTTTTCGCCAACCAGGGCAGGGTCTCGATGACCTCTTGTTTCCTTCCCAAGGCTGAAGAGAAAGGGCTTGCGATCTACTCGGTGGGCGGCACAGCAAAGATCAAGAATCTGCGAGTCTCGGAGCTCAAGCCGGTTTGGTAGAGTCCCGTCTGGTGTTCACCCTTGAGCGTGTCTGGGGCGGGAGTCCAACTCCTGCCCCAGCTGGAAGCAGCTGGATTTACTTGGTGGCCCCCCTCTTTTTCGGTGTCCTCCATTATGAGTCAACGTATCCCGCCTCCCTCAATTCCGCCTCCACCTTCGGTATCTTTTTTTATGAATCAATTCGATGATACCAAAGTCGCCCTTTGCCTTGACCTCACTAGCTGTATGGTTCTACCCTTTCAACTTGTGCTCGTCCCGCCCAGCGTGGCGGTTTTTCAACTCGTTGGAGGCTCATTTCATGAGTGCTTGCTTTGGGGTTGTGGTTGGTAATCGTGCGTTTTTTCCAGATGAACTTGCCCGTCGTGGGCGCGAAGAAATCCTGGATGCTCTGACGATGGCCGGATTCGAGGCGGTCTGCCTGGGCACCGAGGACACAAAATTCGGAACAGTGGAAACCCGCGAAGATGCGAAGAAGTGTGCGAATCTCTTCCGTGAGCACAGCGGGAAGATCGAGGGTGTCATCGTGACCCTCCCCAACTTTGGAGATGAGAGAGGGGTTGCCGAAACCCTGCGGCTGTCGGGTCTGGATGTTCCCGTCCTCGTCCAGGCTACGCCGGATGATCCCAAGACGTGCCGTATGGGGCAGAGAAGAGACTCCTTCTGCGGCAAGATGTCGGTCTGTAACAACCTTTCCCAATACGGTATCCCCTTCAGTTTAACAGAAAACCACACTGTCCATCCCAACACCGATGAGTTCCGTGCTGACCTGGAGAAATTTGTAGGCGTCTGCCGCGTGACCAATGGGATGCGGAAATTACGTGTGGGGGCTATCGGGACACGTCCCGCCGCGTTCAACACTGTCCGTTACAGCGAAAAGATCCTCGAAGCCAATGGTATTGCGGTGGAGCCGATTGATCTTTCCGAGATCTTCGGACGCGCCGCGCGTTTGGCCGATGATGACAAGAAGGTGAAGGAGAAGATGGACCTGATCCGGAATTACACAGCGGCTCCGGGGGGCATCGATCTGTACCTGATCAAGATGGCCAAACTTGCCGTGGTGATTGAGGAGTTCATCGCTGCCTGCGAACTGGATGTATGTGCGGTGCAGTGCTGGACCTCCATGGAGGAGTACTTTGGGGTCGTGCCTTGCGCCATCATGAGTATGATGAGCAACTCCCTCATCTCGAGCGCCTGCGAGGTGGATGTGACTGGTGCGCTGGGGATGCATGCCTTGCGGCTGGCTTCTGGTACCCCAAGCGCCATTCTTGACTGGAATAACAACTTCGGCGATGACCCGGATAAATGTGTGCTCTTCCATTGCAGCAACATCCCCAAACATTTCATCGAGTCTCCTAAGATGGACTATCACGACATCATCGCGGGGAGCGTGGGTAAGGACAACGCTTTTGGCGCGATGGTGGGACGCATTAAACCAGGCGCTTTGACCTACGCCCGCTTCTCGACCGATGACGATCTGGGTGTAATCCGGACCTATCTCGGCGAGGGCGACTTTGTGGATGACTCGCTGGACACCTTTGGTGGCTATGGTGTGGCCAAGATTCCGCGTTTACAGGATCTGCTCCGCTTCATCTGCCAGAATGGTTTCGAGCATCATGTGGCCATGAGCCTCTCCTCCTGTGGTGATATCCTGGAAGAGGCCTTTGAAACGTATCTGGACTACGACACCTACTATCACCGTTAATCCGTATGTTGTTCACGCTTTAGCGTGTATTTCTTTACCCAGCTGGGGCAGGAGTTGAACTCCTGCCCCAGCTGGACCTGTAAGTTGTTCACGCTTGAGCGTGTGGGGCAACCCGAAGGTTGAACTCCGAACATTTTTTGAAGGAGTTTTTCAATTGCGCCGTATCGTTCTTACCGCTCCGCGCCGGTTTGAGGTGGAGCAAGCCGCCATGCCCTCCTGTGGTCCAGGTGAGGCTTTGATCCGGATCGGGAAAGTAGGGGTATGTGGTTCGGATATTCACCTCTACCGGGATGGGAGAATCGGAGAGATCAAGATCTCCAAGCCTCTGGTCATCGGTCATGAGTGCATGGGGGTAGTTGAGTCCACCGGCTCCGGGGTAGATTCCGCTTGGATGGGTAAACGTGTCGCGGTTGAGCCCTCCCATCATTGCGGCCAATGTGAGTGGTGCCGCGCGGGGCACAGCAACCTCTGTCCACACATGAAATTTCTCGGTCTACCCCCCGATAATGGGGCGATGGCCGAATATCTGAATTATCCAGTCCACCTGCTAGAGCCGATTTCCGATTCCATTTCGGATGAGGCCGCTGTGGTGCTGGAACCGATGGCGGTAGCGCTCCATGCGGTCCGTCTGGCCAAGGTGCGTCCCTGTCATACGGTGGTCATTCTGGGTGCGGGTGTCCTTGGGTCTTGTATCCTGGAGCTGTTGAAATTGACGCGGGGGCTCAGGGTGGTCTGTGTGGATCTCCTCCCGGAGCGTCTCGAAAGGGCGCTGCGCATGGGGGCCACGGCAGTGGTCCAGGCCCAGCAGGGAAACCGCGAGGAGGTAGCGCGTGAGGTGCGGCAGGTGGTGGGCGGCTTGGGGGCTTCAATCGTCTTCGAGTGTTCGGGAGCGGCGGATACACTGTGGAACATGACCGAGGTCGCGGCTCCTGGCGCGCATGTCGCTGTCATTGGAACTAATCCCGAGGACCACATCTCCTTTTCGAGTGGGAGCGCACGGCGCAAGGGTCTTACCCTGCGTTTCGTGCGGCGTAGTTTAAACACGCTCAAGCCCTGTCTCCGTTTGGCGGAGGAAGGGTTGATTTCGCCCCATGACCTGGTGACTCATTGCTTCCCGGGTACCGGGTCCCAGCGGGCCTTCGAGTTAGTGGACAGATATGCGGATGGAGTTTTAAAAGCCATTGTGGATATGACCTTGTAGGGTGGGGCTAGCCCCACCGGTAGAGAATGGATGAAATTGGGTGGGGCTGGCCCCACCGGTGATGTGAGGACGTGGTGTGGATTTCCTCACCACTTGATCTGATAGGAGGCTTTTCTTCGATGAGCAAGTATTCCCTTGGTCTTGATTTCGGAACCAATTCGGTTCGCTCTTTGATCGTGGATGTTAATACCGGTGAGGAGATCGCCACCAGTGTGTGGAATTATGCCTGTGGAGAGGCGGGTATTATTCTTGATCCGAAAGACCCCAATCTGGCGCGTCAACACCCGCAGGATTATATCGATGGAACCGTGGCTTGTACCACCGCTGCCCTCAAGGAAGCTACTTCGCATAAAGAGTTCTCCGCCGCCAACGTGATCGGGATCGGAGTCGACACCACCGGCAGTACCCCACTTCCGGTTGACAAGCAGGGTCTCCCGCTTGCGCTTCAAGATCCCTTTAAGAATGAACCCGCCGCGATGGCCTGGCTGTGGAAGGACCACACCGGATTCGCCGAAGCCGCCGAGATTACTCGCGCCGCCGCCGGGCAGCGTCCCCATTTCCTCGCCAAATGCGGGGGAACCTACTCCTCTGAATGGTATTGGTCGAAGGTTCTTCACTGTCTGAGAACCTCGCCCAAGGTATACGAGGCGGCATACTCTTGGGTCGAAATGGCCGACTGGATCCCAGCCTTCCTGGCGGGGACTGATCATCCCAGCCAGATCAAGCGCGGGATCTGCGCCGCTGGTCACAAGGCCATGTTCAATCCCAATTGGAAAGGTTACCCGGATGAGGAGTTCCTCGGTGGGCTTGAACAGGGATTGGTTCCCTTGCGCAAGAGCCTGCCGGATACCGCCTTCACAGTCGCCGATGCAGCCGGTGGATTAACTGAGGTGTGGGCCAAGCGGTTGGGCCTCAAACCCGGTATTGCGGTCGCGGTGGGGGCTTTTGATGCCCACCTGGGGGGTGTCGGTTGTGGAATCACTCCGGGGGTTCTGGTGAAGATTATCGGGACTTCGACCTGCGACATGATGGTTGCACCGATGGAGAAAGCCCTTCCGGATATCCCGGGTCTGTGTGGGATTGTCCCAGGCTCTATCCTGCCTGGCGCGTATGGTCTTGAAGCGGGTCAATCCGCCGTGGGTGATATCTTCAATTGGTTTGTGAACTACCTCCGTCCCGGTGGCAATGAAACAGGTTCGCATGAAGCTTTGACCAAGGGGGCTGAAGCCCTCAAACCGGGTGAGAGTGGTCTGCTTGGACTCGATTGGCACAATGGAAACCGTACCGTCCTGGTCGATCAACGCCTGACTGGTTTGTTGATGGGGATGACCCTACATACCACCCCGGCGGAGATTTACCGTACCCTTATCGAATCCACCGCCTTTGGCGCGCGCGTGATTCTCGAACGCTTCGAGGAGTATGGTGTCAAGGTTGAGCGGGTGGTCAACTGCGGCGGTATCTCGGTCAAGAATCCCATGGTCATGCAGATTCTAGCCGATGTGATGGGGCGGACCATGGAGGTCTCACGTAGCGAACAAACCTGTGCTCTGGGCGCGGCGATGGCGGGCGCGGTGGCCGCTGGAAAAGCGGCTGGGGGACATGGGGACTTCGCTTCCGCTGCCCAGGCCATGACGGGTGTGCGCGACAGGAAATATGTCCCCATCTCAGATAATGCCGTGACCTATAACCGCCTCTTCGGCCTTTACAAACGTCTGCATGATATCTTTGGGACATGCCGGTATGCCGAAAACCAGTTCGATGTGATGAAGGAGCTCCTCGCCATCCGCGATGAGGTTAGAGGTGTATGAGATACGAGCAACTACGCGCTGAAGTCTGTCAGGCCAATAAGGATATTGTCACGGCAGGACTGGTATTGCTCACCTGGGGCAATGCCAGTGGGGTGGACCACGAATCTGGGGTCATGGGGATCAAACCGAGCGGGGTCGACTATAACCGTCTGACCCCCGAGGATATCGTGATCCTTTCCTTGGAGACGGGTAAGGTGGTGGAAGGGGAACTGCGTCCCTCCTCGGATACCCCCACCCACTTGGCGCTCTACCGGAACTTTGAGGGTATCGGTGGGGTAGTGCACACCCACTCCACCTATGCCACCTGCATCGCCCAAGCCGGACGGCCCCTCCCCTGCTTTGGCACCACTCATGCCGACCATTTTTATGGCACCATTCCGGTGGCCCGTCACCTGACCGAGGAGGAAGTACGGTCGAATTATGAACTCCACACCGGGATCGCCATTGTTGATACCTTCCATAGCCGGGGAATTGACCCACGGCAGATACCCGGTGTGTTGGTTCCCTTCCATGCCCCCTTTGCCTGGGGGCATAGTCTGAAGGCGGCGGTGGAGAATGCAATTGTCTTGGAGGAATGCGCGCGGATGGCCGTGATCACCCATATCTTAAATCCCTCCGTGACAGGCATTCCGGGTTTCATTTTGGACAAACACTTTCTGCGTAAGCATGGACCGGGGGCTTATTATGGCCAGCGGACATGAGGAAAGACTGGATTAGGGTGTGTGAATAACAGCAAGGAAATTCCGTCATAAAAAAGGAGGCTTCCTGATGCGTATTGGTTTCATGATGAAATATGACTTGGAACGGATCCGTTTCGCCAAGGAATCCGGTTTTGGATCGGCGGAGTTGATGGTCAGCCCGGAGGATTCCTTTTTTCCTGGCCACAAGGACTGGCTCGCTAAAGCCGGTGAGGTCAAGGAAGCTTTCGCCAAGAATGGGATCCGGATCTCCTGCCTGGCGGCGTTCTATGTGAACCACATGGATCCCAAACAAGCCGCCGATGGCAAGAAGCGGGTGCGCGGATCGATCCAACTGGCGGAATACCTGGGCGTTCCAGCCGTGGCTGGTTTCACTGGGAGAACCGCCGATCGTTTAATTGAAAACAGCCTGCCGCAGTTCAAGAAGATCTGGACCGATCATGCCGCCTTCGCCTCGGACCATGGGATCAAGATCGCCATCGAGAACTGCCCGATGGGATGGCACCACCTGCCAGGACAGGATGGCCTCAATTTCTTCTCGACCCCCGAGATGTGGCGGCGTGGGTTTGAAGCGGTCCCCAACCCGGCGCTGGGGTTGGAGTGGGATCCCTCGCACCTGATCTGCCAGTTGGTCGATCCCCTCGCCAATGTACGCGAGTTCGGAAACCGGGTGCACCATGTCCATGCGAAGGATGCCCACATCAACCGTGACATGTTACTCCGTGAAGGGATCTGGGCTTATCATGTAGCTGAGCATTGTATGCCCGGTCTGGGGGATACCCCTTGGCCGCTCGTTATCAAGGAGCTTCAACGCCAAGGATACCATGGCGACCTCAACATCGAGGGCTGGCATGATGATGTCTACCGTGACCAGCCCAAAGGACCCAAGCAAGAAGATCTGGGGCTTCACATTGGGCTCCAGGCCCTTGCACCGTATGTCGATTGGAAATGAAGATGATTATTCGAATACTCATTCTGAGTGTAGCTGCGTGTGTGATCGGCGGGGGAGTCAACTTTCTCGCTCCGAAACCGTTACCACTGATTGCCAACGCCGACCAGTTCAAGATTCAGCATGAAGAGGGTGTAGAAGCTAAGGCTTCCGAGATTGTCGAACTGTGGAAATCGGGAACCGCCATTTTTATAGATTCACGTGGTGCCGAAATGTTCCAGAAGGGGCATATTCCGGGGGCGGTCTCTCTTCCGTATACAGCCATGGAGGAAGGGGAGCCCCCCGAGGCGGTCAACCTGCTCCCCGATGATCAGTTGCTGGTGATTTACTGTGATGGCGCGGATTGTCATTCCAGCCAGGTGGTCTTCGATAAACTCGAGGAGCTAGGATTTGCCAAGGAGAAGATGAAGGTTTTCGCAGGCGGCTGGATCGAATGGGTGAATAACAAAGGTGAGATCGAGAAGGGCGGGGAAGAAGGGAATGAGTGAAGTCCGTAAGAGCCGTACTGGAAGAGAGTGGACCTTGCTGGTTCTGCGGATTCTTCTGGGATTGATTATGTTGTATGCCTCTTTCCCCAAGTTCTTTAATTGGGAGGGGGTCAGTTGGGCCAGTCCGGTTCCACCGCTGGATCTCGAACCCTTCGCGCGCAGTGTTTACAACTACCGGGTGCTGCCCATCCCGCTGGTGAATCTCGCTGCGATGTTCATCCCCGCCATCGAGGGCTTGTGCGCAATCTGCCTCCTTTCGGGCTCCTGGTTGCGGACCAGCACCTTGATTCTGGCATTCTTCCAGGCCTCCTTCTTGGCCGGGATGGTGCAGGCCATGATCCGTGGGCTGGATATCAACTGTGGTTGCTTTGTGGGAGCAGCGGACAGCAAGGTGGGTTATTTCAGCATCGCCCGCGATTCGTGTTTTCTGATTGGGTTCATTACGGTGTTTGTGTTGGCGAAGGGGAAGGAAGGAGGTGAGGAGACAAGGATGGTGGGTGAACGAGATTTGAGAGGGGATTAGGATTCCACTCCTGCTGGCTCAATCGCGAGACCTGTGCGGAAAAAAAGCGCCTTGACTTGTTGCTGTATTCTTCATACACCAATGGTAATGGAATACGAATGGAGAAAGTGGGGAAATGCCGACACATACTCAAGCGGGGAAGACCTTTCGCGATGCTATACACGGTGATGTGAGAGTACTCAGACACGAGATTCCGGTCATAAACACACCGACATTCCAGCGCCTCCACAAGATACGGCAGCTCGACCTTGCTTACAGAGTATACCCAGACGCAGTTCACACCCGTTACCAGCACGTTATTGGAACTGCTTTTGTGGCTTCCCAGATCTGGACTCGCATCGAGGCGCGAGAGTGCTTCTCAACCTGGCTCAAGGAGGCGAAGCCGCCATTTGAAGAGGATCTCAAGAAGCTGTTCAAAGATCCAACCATCTCCTACAACAATCAGGAAGTCCTTGGCCATATCATTAGACTTGGCGCACTCGTCCATGATATAACCCATATTCCATATGGACATATGCTAGAGAATCAGCTTCGCCTCTTCAAACCTCATGATTCGGGGCACCGTTGGGAGTTCTTCCTCCGTTCAATCATTGACGACATCAAAAGTCGATGTACTCTGGAAAGATTCTCAACTGATGAAAACTATGATTCGAAGACGATATATTACCTTCTTTACTTGTTGGTAAGAGTCACACCTCTCCTCGTATCCTTGTCGGACCATTCTGATGTCGATGCTTCTACGACTGGCTCATTGAACAAAAGAGATTCGCAATCTCGGAGCGAAGATGAGGCTCTTCCATTATTCCCAGTCTCCGTTCTGCCATACGATAATCATCTAAGCGACTTTCCCAAGATCGAGAGTGATCTGTTCTCATGGTCACAGGACAAGATTTCTGAGTCGATAAAGGCAGGCGAACGGATTTCATGTAAATATGCTTTTGTAGTTGACATTATCGGGAATACCATCTGTGCTGACTTACTCGACTATGTCAGGCGCGACAACTATTTTACCGGATTATGGGACCGATATGACGATAGGATTTTCTATGCCTTTAACCTTGCTGCTGTTTCTATTCCGGGGAAACATGGTCCCAATGAATCGAATCGCGTTGAGACTCGATTGTCACTTCAGGTAATTAAGAAGACGGCGATTCGACACGATACTATTTCAAATATCCTCCGAATTCTTGAGCTCCGATATGACTTGGCCGAGAAGGTTATTTACCATCACGCCCGATGTGCTGCAGGGAGTATGCTATGTAGAGCACTTTGTGAGGCAGGGATTACAGACCAGGATGAACAACTTTTTTACTCGCTTGGAGACGATGAAGCAATAGGGTTAATAGCGCAATTTGCTGAGAAACGAAACCTGACACAGGACACAAAAGCAAGTGTAAGTATGCTCCTTTCCTGTCTCGCAAGCAGAGATTTCTACAAACCATACTACAGATTCTTCCGTAATACGGATCTCGAGACAGGCAAAGGTCCTTTGGGGCAATTGACAGTTGGGGAGCAGTTATATGATTTCCATTCAGTGGCACTCCCAATTCTTCATGAGGTAGAATTAACAGCAGACTTAGTAAGAGGATCCCTCAGTGTTTTCACTCCGAACAAGAAGATGAACTTGAAAGAGACGGGTGCAATTATTTCTGGTGATACAAGTGATGATGCCATACCGGAAGGTGAACCATTACGAGATTGGGTTATTAATCACTTTGGCACTCGAAAGCAACATATCGATGCTTTGGAGTCACGTTACAAGGATTTGTGGGCTGTTACGTTCTTCCTGCATCCACGATATAGGCCAATGGCTGAGCTTATATGCCGGATCACGCAGAATATACTTGAGAAAAAATTCGAGATGGCACCGCCTCAGGATCCACGACTAGCAGCTGAAATCCGAAGGAAGTCAAATATAACAGGAAGGGCAGATGACCTTATTATTCTTGATAAGGTGGAAACTGAGGTGATCGGCGAGCTGATTGTAGATAGACAGAATCAGGCTGCTCGAAATGATATTCGCGATAAAGATGCCGAAAAGGAGCGTGTACTAGACCATATTGTGAATTCGGCTGAGAATCTTCGGTCGGATCGAAAAGGAGGGAAAACAAAGCGAGGGAAAACTAGCCAACAAAAGCCCGATATGGGAGAGGAGACTACACAAGATGTGGGTTAGTGGAGAGAAACTCACCAGTTCAGCGCAGTGGTGTCTCGGTCTCAAGGGTGGTCCAGTAAGTGAATGTGTCCGTTCAGATGTGACAAACTTGCTGGCAGCATATTACGGAACGGTTGGTATTGGAGATCATGTTGTAGACGTCGGAGTACTAGCGAGACTGCGTCGGTGTAGACTGGAGTTCGCAAGAGATCTAGAGAAAGCAAATGGGCTTATCAAACCAATCAAAGGAGGGTTTCATATTAGAGTAAGATTTCCAGGTTATGGCTTGCGCCATAGAAGATTCACTATTGCGCATGAGATTGTTCACACTTTTTTCTACAATACGTTCGTCGACACTCCCCGCTATATAAAGGGACCACTTGACTGCAAGAGTGAGGAAGATTTATGTAATCTCGGTGCAATGTCTTTGTTAGTTCCAGAGACCCTTATAAACTTCAGAGATATTGACCCAGGCGATTTCGAGTTTCTTGAGAAGATAGTGTCAGTCTCACGTCGATTCGATGTTTCCATGGAAGTATCTGCGAGGAGAATATGTGAATTGGTCCGAAGCAGCAATGAATTCGGTTTCTGCGAATGGATAGGGGAAAGCGCGTATCTGAAATCCAGGAAGTTGACGTTCAGGGAAAACAAGGACTACTCTCCATTTGTCATGAGTTGGCTGATCCCGGAAAACAGATTCATCTATATGCGCGATGTGAGAGGAACACGCCTTCGTAGTTCTGGAATGCTCGCTAGATTTATGGAGGGAGAGGAGATAGATCCGGTAGGGAGCAAAATCCAGATTGGTAAGAACCTTTTCGCCAAGATACAGAAATTGCTTGTAATGGAGCGCCAACAAGGAGTGCCTTCGCGGTTACTTTTGGCGATAAAGGACATGACCAAGGAGCCATGACTGCAGATGACTCCTTGAGGCCACTCGTGTTGCATCAAGATTGGTTGCGCTGGATGAACGAAAAAGAGGAGGAAGCGTCCAGCCAGTGGTAGTAATAGGATTTATTCCCTCCGATCTGCATCTCCTTGGCGAGAAGGATCTGTCTCCGGACGCTACGCACGCAGCTTCTCCTCCGGCCACATCTTCAACGTACTCACCTCCTTGGTGCCCAAATCCGCCACACGGATGACATGGTTGTTGGTGTCGGCGATGAATAGTTTCCCGCCCGCGATGCTCAGCCCGCCCGGCTCGTTGAAGAGAGGTTCCAGACCATCGCGGTAGCCCTCCTGGCCACTTCCGAGAAAGGTGGTGGCTTCGCGTGACTCAGGGAAAACCTGCTTGATCTTGTTGTTGTAGGTGTCGGCCACATACAGAATACCCTGGTGCCAAGTGACCCCCAGTGGATGTTGTAGGCGTACTGTAGGGCCGGTTCCATCCACATCACCGAACTCGAAGAGATCCTGGCCTACAATCGTCTTGACCTTCCCATCCGGATCCAGGTCCGCGCTACGGATCGAGCTGATCTCACTGTCGGCGAAGTAGAGTTTCTTGCCATCGGTGGTAATTCCACTGGGTTGCGCCAGAGCGGCACTTTTAAGGGGGCCATCGATACGTGCCTCGCGTCCACTCCCGGCAAAGGGGCCGATCAGCCCGGTGGCGAGATCCATTCTCCACAGTTGGTGAGGACCGGCCATGGCGATGTAGAGCGCTCCCTGATGAACCACCAGGTCCCAGGGCGAACTGAGTGCGGTCCCGGATCCCTTTCCGGTCGCGCTGGCACGATCCGCTTGTTTCCCGGTTCCCGCCAGGGTAGTCACCATCCTGGCCGTCAGATCCACCTTCCGCAAGGCATGGTTCTCCGTGTCCGCCACATAAAGTAGCGCTCCATCGAGCGCCATACCCTGTGGGTGGTCGAAACAAGCTTCAGAGAAGGAGCCATCCTTGAATCCCCTCTCTCCGCTCCCCACCACCTCGAGGACTTCGCCCTCCAGAGTTGTGATCACGATCCGGTTGTGATTGGAATCAGCGATGAAGAGCCTGCTACTGGCCTCATCCGCGAGGACCTTACCGGGGAATGAGAGCGGCATCGAGGGCATCTTGTCCCTCTCCAGGTTGAAATGGAGCAGTTCACGGTTGACCAGCCCCTTGTCGGTGAACTCGGCGATCAGTTGTGAGATTGCCTGATCGAAGGCGTCGTAGAATCCCTCCCCCGAGGTGTATCCCACCACCATACCCTCCGGGTCGATCAGGAATAGGGTTGGCCAGGCATGGACTCCCCATTGGTCCCAGACCCGCATCTGATTGTCATTGACCACCGGGTGTTCGATCTCATAGCGCAGGATCGCCTGGCGGATATTCTCTGTTTCTTTCTCGGTGGTGAACTTGGCGGAGTGGACTCCGATGACCACCAGTTCCTGGGGATACTTGTGCTCCAGCTTCTTGAGATGAGGTAATACATGCATGCAGTTGATACAGCAGTAGGTCCAGAAATCAACCACTACCACCTTGCCTCTGAGACTGGCCAGGGTGACTGGTTCCTTGGTGTTGAGCCACTCCAATCCCGCAGGGAACTCAGGGGCGCGGACTCTCACCCGGTTTTCCGCCATGAAGGGGTCTCCTTGTCTCGTAGTGGCTGGGCTCTTCCAGAGCCGCTTAGCTTCACTTTACCAACGGATTTGGGGTACGGCAACAAAATCGGCCCTGTCTTCCCGGCCTTCTCCGGGTTATCTTACCCACTACTCCAATTCTTCGGGGGTCAAACTATGAAACAGTCCGTGCTTCAGAACCGGTGCTTGCCAGTCTTCATCCTCTTGGCTGCGATGATCCTTCCAGCCTGGGCCGAGAATCCCATCATTCCCTTCAACCTGAAGGGGGACTACATCAAACACTGGGTGGTGTGTGGTCCATTCCCCACCGTAACCACCGAGGGGGGTGATCCCAATGCTGAACGGTTGCCCGGTTTCTACACCGACTATCTCACGCCCATTGGCGGTGAGAAGAATCCCACCATCGTCGAGGGTGAGCAGGTGGAGAATCCGGCTGGGGCGGTGAACTGGAAACGTGTGACCGTGGAGGACACCTATGTGGATCTCACCCAGGCCATCTCGAAGGACAGCAACATCTGCGCCTATGGCTGTTGTATTATCGAATGCACTCGAGACGAGGCCTGTGTGTTGGGGATCGGAAGTAATGATGGGGTGCGTGTCTGGCTGAATGGCGAGGAGATCCTGGATCACCCTGGCCCACGGGTACTGACACCGGATTATGACCTGCTGCCTGTAGTGCTCAAGCAGGGCGGCAACACCCTGTTGTTGAAGATCGAACAACGCGGTGGTGGTTGGAGTTTCTGTGGACGGATTCTCCCCTTTGATGATCCGCGCGTGGTGGAACGTCTGGGCTTGTTTACTGTGGCAACCTCACCTGAGGGGCAGCCGGTGGCACATTTTATCCACGCTCAATCCCTGGTGGGCAAGGCGTTATTGGATACCGTATTCGAGGCTTTCAGAGCTGATGATTCTGGAAAGGTCCTGTGGACTTCGAAATGGAATGGTAATCGCGAGGTTCCCATCGGAGTGCCCATTACGGACTATGGCGAGTATATCCTGCGTGTCAAAACAGATCTCGTTGGAGGAGCGCATCAAACCATGGAGATTCCCTTTAGCGCGGGTAAACGATGTGCATACACCCTCTTCACGGGTGGCAAGACGGAATATTCCATTGTGCTGGCCGAGGATGCCTCACCCTCGGAAGAATGGGCGGCCCAAGAACTTCAGCACTGGCTCAAGGAGGTGAGTGGTATTGAGTTTCCGCTGGTGAAGGGTGTGGCGCCCGAAGGCAAGCCAGCGATTCTGGTGGGCCTGGGTCAGAGTGCGAAGAGCCTACTGGGAGCGGAAACTGTGGTGCCCTCCGTGACTGATGAGTCCTTCACCTACCTCAACCGGGGTCCCTCGATCGTGATCTGGGGCGGCAAGCAACGTGGTACCCAGTATGGGATTCTCTCCTTCCTTGAAAGAGAACTGGGAGTCCGCTGGTACACCCCCAGTGTGAGCGTGGCGCCCTCCCGTGCCACCTTCACCTTCATGGAGTTGAATCACTCCGAAGCCCCAGGCGTTCGTGTCCGCAATGATTTCTACTTCGAGGCCTTCAATCCCACCTGGGCGGCGCGTAACCGGATCAATGGGGCCATGGGCTTACGCGAACAACCGGGGGGCGTGGAGAGCTATTGGGCGGTCCATACCTTTTATCCCTTGATGCCACCCGATGAATTCTTCGGCGAGCACCCTGAGTACTACAGCCTGATCGATGGGGCCCGTACCCATGACAATGCGCAGTTGTGTATCACCAATCCCGATGTCGTCCGCATCCTCACCGAACGCATCAAGAAGGTAATGCGCGATGAGCCAGGGCACCTGATCTATGATGTCTCACAAAATGATTGTCATAACCCCTGCCAGTGCGAGAATTGCCAGGCCATCGCCAAGGCTGAGGAGAGTGAGTCTGGCCCCATTATCAACCTGGTCAACCAGATTGCAGAGAACGTGGAGAAAGAATTCCCGGATAAGTTCATCGGTACCCTGGCCTATCAGTACACCCGCAAGCCCTGCAAGACTCTTAAACCTCGTCACAATGTGGTTGTGCGTCTGTGCAGCATTGAGTGTTGTTTCTCGCATGACTTCCAGGGCTGCAAGGAGAACCAGAGCTTTGTGGATGATCTGACTAAGTGGGCTAAGATCGCGCCGCATCTCTACATTTGGGATTATGTGGTCAATTTCAGCCACTACATCATGCCCTATCCGAACTTCAAGGTGCTCCAGCCCAACCTTCAACTGCTCCAGAAGAGTAATGCCATCGGGATCATGGAGCAGGCGGCCTACCAGAGCCGGGGTGGTGAGTTTGCCGAGCTTCGTGCGTATGTTCTCTCCAAACTGCTGTGGAACCCGGATACCAATCTGGAGCCGGTCATCGATGATTTCATGTATGGCTACTATGGACGGGCGGGGCAATATGTCCGCGAATATTTCGACTTGCTGCATGGGCGTATTACGGCGGACACACACATTCACCTGGGGCTACGGCCTGAGGATCCCATCTTCTCTGATGAGTTTGTGCGCGAATCCATCAATATTTTCGAGAAGGCACGGGTGGTGGCGGATAATGATGAGATCCGTAAGCGGGTTGAGATGGCCTCCTTACCCGTTCTGTATCTCAAGTGTAAACGAACCCCAGAAATCGCCCGCGAGGATGGAACTTATGCCCGTTTCTGTGAGATCGCGGAACGGGAAGGGGTGACCCACTACGCCGAATCCGGCGAGCCACACCGCGAGCAATTCCACAAGGAGATGAGAGGGGAGTAAGCTAACCCCCCTGGCTAACGTCACCTCACCCCCAACCCCCTCTCCCACAGGAGAGGGGGAGGAAGTCATAGCCCCTTCGCCTGTGGGAGAGGGGGTTGGGGGGTGATCTTACTCCACCCGCAATACCACACAGGTCAGATAGGCGGTCTCCGGGGCAGAGAGTAGAGAAGGGTGATCAGCGGCTTGTCCGCGTACCTCAACGATCTTGGCCAGACGGCCTGCATCGCGCGCTGCCAGCACCAGCATCTCCAGAAATCGTTCGCGTGTGATGTGATGCGAACAGGTGGAGGTGCACAGGATGCCTCCCTCATGCAGTTGACGGAAAGCACGCCGGTTCAGTTCGCGGTACCCACGGAGCGCGTCCTCGACATCCTTCCGCCGCTTAGCAAAAGCAGGGGGATCGAGGTTGATAATGTCATACCGTTCGCGCCGGTTGCTAAGGTCTTTGAGGGTCTCGAAGGCGTCCTTGGCCTCGAAGGTGATTCCTTGGAACCCATTCCTTCCGGCATTGATTCCCGCCCGTTGAATGGCCTCCCCCGCTACATCAATGCCGCTTACTTCCGAGGCGCCACCGAGGGCCATCTGCAGGGCGCATGCTCCTGTGTAGCAACAGACATCCAGACACCTTTGCCCCTTGGCGAAGGTGGCCAGGAAGCGGTTATTCTCCATCTGATCAAGGAACAGACCCGTCTTCTGTCCCTGGAGGATATCTACTAGGAAGGTTAGGCCATGGCACTCCACTTCGGCCTTTTCTGGTAGTTCACCCCATACCGGACGTGCCCAGTTCTCAATACCCTCGAGGCTTCGCACAGGGGCATCGCATCGTCCGAGGATACCTGCTGGCTTTAGAAGGTTCGCCAGGGCTTCCGTGATGAGAGGCAACAGATGATCCATTCCGGCGGTCAAGGACTGCACCACTACCACGGGGCCATAACAATCGACGATCAATCCCGGCAGGCCATCGGCCTCGCCATTCACCAGGCGGTAGGCCTCACGTTCGAGTTTCAAGCTCTCACGATACTGGCGTGCACGCTGTAGCCGGGTGGCGATCCAGGTTGAGTCGATTGAGATACTTCCTTCATCCAGAATCCGGGCGGCGATCAAGGTGTGCGGATTGTAGTAACCGGTCCAGCATTCAGAACCGGAGGCATACCGGATCTCGACAATCTCGCCCGGTTCCACGTTGGGCGCTTTCTGGATCTCGTTAGAGAAAATCCAGGGGTGTAGCCGCGAACGGCGTTTCTTGGCTTCAGTTGAAAGAATGAGGGTATTCATGGGAAATCTCTCTTAGCGGGAAACCATAGCCGGTCGAGGCCAGGAAGACGATAGGTTGGATTGGGGGCAAAAATCGTGCTTTGCGGATATGGCCAAAACTGGTATGCTAATAGATGAATGGGAGGTGATTTCACCCGGCGTAGATACGATTTCTTGGACATTTTTTTTTATAAGTTTGGATTGTGTGATTTGGATTGTCACTGTTGCCTACAAGGTTGCCGCCCAAGTAGCCGGTAGGAGTTCTGGTAGGACTTTTTCATTACTTGATGAAGGAGGTACCGGGAAGTGGCAGAAATCAAGGCTCTTAAAGCTGCACTCAAGAAAATGGAGGATCAGCTCCACCATCATGGCATGTGGCGTCCACCCAGGACCTACCCACACGTCGTTGATGATGAGCGCTGGGATCCCAAAACCCGTGAAGCCGCCGAAGTTCTCAACGAGGTCTTCCTGATCCGGTCCATGCCGTTTTGTGTCCGCATGTTCGGGCCGGTCCGCGAATCCACCGTGATGGCTTTCAAATTCGATTATGTGACTCCCTCGGATAGGGTGGAGTTCGCACGGTCGCAACTCAACCGGCTAGTGGCGGATTTGGGCATGTTGCCCCGTATTGACCGCGCCCAGCTGGAAAAGGTGGATGTATAGGCTTCGTTCCGTCAGGCACGGCGGAACCCATAATCGCGTCCCGCGCGGTAGAGTGATTCCGTGTTCTCTATAGGTGTGCCCGGGGCGAGGTTGTTGCCCTCCCGCAGCACAAAGAGTCCTCCCTCGAGAATTCCTGAGGTGAGGATTCGCTTGGTCTCATCACATACCTGAACAGGGGTAGCGGTCCGCAGGAGTTCCACCGGAGGACCTCCCAGAATCCGTGCCCCCGGACCCAGGTCTTTTCTCAACTGGCCAAAATTGACTGGAAAGCCTGTGTCGAAGGTCTGTACATCCAGTTCCTTTTGGAGAGTGACAAAATGGCGGGTGGCATCTCCACACAAGTGGATGCATCGTGATCCCGGTCCGGCCAGTTCATCCAGTATCCGGCGGTGAAAGGGGAGCACATGCTCTTGATACATGCGTTTTGAGATCAAGGCCAGGCTGTCATCGGCAAACCCGCACTTTTCCTGCCGCTCGGGCAAACCGCTGAGTTTGCGCCAAGTCTTCATCCGGAGGATCGAGGCCTCGGTGATGAAATCCAAAAGACGATGCAACCGCTCGGGATCGGTGGCCATGGTTATGCAGACAAACTCAGGGCCAAAGAGATTGCAGGCCACGGTCAGGGGGCCGTCGGTACCAATGAATGGTGGCGCAACCTCGATAGGGTGTCCGTAGAAGATCTCGTTCCCGGCGCGCTCCTTGAAGTATTCGTAGTATCGCAACCCCTTCGCTAGGATCCCTCCGGTAGGATCAGGGATACCCTTCTCCATGACCTTCTCAGGGCAGGTCGAGAAGACAGGACGGGTATCGGGGACCTGCCCCTCTCTATATTCGATGGGACAGCCGAACCAGGCAGCCTCGGAATAGTTCTGAAAATCGACATAGACCGGCCACTTGTCCGGAACCCCCAGCTCATAATCCATGAGCAGGTTGTGTTTGCTCCAACGTTGGAACTGGAGCTGGGTTTCGAACATGTCACTGGGATCCTCGGTGTAGCGCTTGAAGTCGATCCGGTTGGGATTGGCATCCTCACGGACGAGGAAGTAGCGGGCATTAAGACCGAGGATGATGGGAGTCCGGATTGGATTCCCCGCCTCAAAGGTCTCCCAGACCTCTTTCACCTCCGCGTTGTGCCGTACGAAATCAAACCCAGCGAGACGGTCTCCGGGGTGAAGTGGACTCGAAGATTCCTGGAGCATGTGACCTAACCTCCCTCTTCTTTACTCAGGGTGATATGTCCCAGATTGCTGGAACCCATCTCCACTGTGCCTGCCGGGAAGTACTCCTTCCATCTCCGGCTGACTTGTGAGGCGGTCTCCGGGGCAGCGAGGACTTCACGCGGGTACCAGGGTTTCATCCGTGCATCCAACACCACCGGTGCGGAGGTGTGGATGTGATGGCGTTCGACATGCACAGCAGCGGGATGCAGATCGGCTCCCGGTTCGAAGCGGGTGAAGGCGGTCCAGAGAAGGTTGAGCGGGCTGGCCGAGGTTTGGAGTGGGCGGTCACACAGTACCACCAACTGCCAACCCGCCAGACTCCTGTCTTGCGCCAGCCGGGCCGCAAAGGAGGGATCTTCCTGGTACCCGGGGCCTCCCAGTACCAGGCATCCAGGGCAGAACACAGCGGGGTTATGTGTCCCTGGTGGAGGTTCTCCGTTCCACTCGCTGGGCAGATCCCGCCTGGCCTCTCCCAGCCCCATCAAGACTCCCTTGGAACCCTCATTGAGCCGCGGCCCCGTGTAATCCAGCGTGTCCATCGACAGGTTGGAGAACACATACAGGTCTGTTTCCCAATCACAACGCGCAAGGATATGTTCCAGTACTGCCGGGAAATCGGTCAGGTCCATACGCTGGTCGGTGAGCAGTAGGAACTTGGTGAGCGAGAGTTGCCCCTCGCCCAGGATGCGGAAAGCGGCGGCCATGGCCTCGCGGTGGTAGCGTTCCTTCACCACCGCTGCGGAGAGGGAGTGGAATCCGGTCTCTCCATAACTCCACAACGCCACCACCGATGGCATCACCACCGGGAAGAGCGGGCTGAGCAGGCGTTGGATGTAATTCCCCAGGAAATAGTCCTCCTGGCAAGGTTTTCCCACCACAGTGGCTGGGTAGATGGCATCCTTCCGGTGCAGAACTCTCCGGCAATGGAACACCGGGAAGTCATGCACCAGGGAGTAGTAACCATAGTGATCTCCGAAGGGGCCCTCGGGACGTACTTCATCGGGTGGCACCTCGCCTAATAACGCGAATTCAGAATGGATAGGAACCGGATGCCCGCTCTGTTCATCGCGCAGGGCGGGAAGCTTCTTGCCAAGCAGAAAACTGGCCAACAGAAGCTCCGGAACACCCTCGGGCAAAGGGGCGATCGTCGAGAGGATCAGCGCGGGCGGGCCACCGATGAAGACCGATACCGGCAGGGGCTGCCCCAGGCGGCAAGCCTCGTTGTAATGAAACCGTCCCCCTTTCCCAATCTGCCAGTGCATTCCGGTGGTCTGGCTGTCATAGCGCTGCATCCGGTAGATCCCCAGGTTGGCAACGCCGCTGCTGGGATCTTGGGTGAACACCAGTGGCAGTGTCACAAAGGGACCGCCATCGCCAGGCCAGAGCTGGAGCATGGGTAGCTGCGTGAGATCCGCTGGCTCCTCGATGACCTCGCCAACTGGTCCGGTTTTGTGGCGCCGTGTTCCCAGCCGTAGTCCACGCCAGAACAGGTCCCGGATCCGCCACAGGGTCCACAGCCCTGGTGGAGTCCCACTCCGTACCAGTCCGGCGATGCGTTCGATCATCTCTATTGGCCCGGTTCCAAAAGCGAGTTCCACTCTGTGTTTGGTCCCGAACAGATTGGTGACCACGGGGTAGGGGTTGTCTTTGACATGACGGAACAACAGGGCCGGACCCTCCGCGGCGATCACACGGCGATGGATCTCCGCGATCTCCTCCTTCGGATCCACCATGGCCTCAATCTCGATGAGATCTTTCTCCCTACGGAGCAGATTGATAAGTTGACGTAGATCGGTGAGTGCGGTGGAGGTCATCCGGTTTCCTCTGGAAAGGGGGAGTTCGGCATCTCGATTCCCGTATTGCTGGAACTATAAGTATCCGCGCGCTGAGAAGGAACCACACGGTTTCCAAGAATACAGGATGCGAAGCATACTACCCTCATCATCATGCGGATCGCTCACTTTGTTTCTGGCTTCCCTGTTCTATCGGAGACCTTTGTGCTCGATGAGATCGCGGCCTTTGCCAGCGAAGGTTTCGAGAATGTGGTTGTGAGCCTGCGCCCCAGCTTTGAACCGTCATTCCCTCGAAGGCGGGAATCCATGGGTGAGAGGGACCTCCCCGGCCAACTCCTTCCCTGCGGCTGGACCAGCGAGGCCCTTGGACTCATTGATGTCCTTTATCCCAATGCGAATCCCTTCCCAGCATTGAGGAACATTTCCGCCAAGTCTGTTGGGATGTTGGCCTGCCAACTGGGAGCAGGAACCGCCCATCCCCATGAACTCATCCGGCTCCTGTATACGGGGAAGCGTATCCTCGAGTCGGTTCCACTGCTACGAAGTTTGGGGATAGTTCATTGCCATGCTCACTTTGCCCACTATCCCGCCGAACTGGCCTGGGGGTGTTCCCGGTTACTTGGTACTACCTTCTCCTGGAATGCGCACAGTTACGATCTGTATCTCTACTCCGCGCATCTGCGCCGCCGGATCAAGGATGCGGATCTGATCTTCCCCATCTCCGAGGCCAACCGGCGGTTCATCGCTGAGTATGCCGGAGAGGGACCGGGTGTTATCGAGGAGAAGATCCATGTCCACCGGTGTGGGATCAGGTTGGAGGAGTATTCGATGGATGGTTATGAGGCCTTCCCCCCTACCCCAACCCTCCCCCCCAAGGGGGGAGGGGGTGTTAATCCCCCCTTGGGGGGGAGGGTTGGGGTGGGGGGAGTGAATGATACGAGTCCAATCCTCTTTGGGGTGGGACGGTTAGTCGACACGAAGGGATTCGCTGATCTGGTTCGTGCGGCCAGTCTGTTGTTGAAGAGTGGAACTCAAGTGAAGGTCCGGATCATCGGTGAGGGACCAGAACGGGAGAACCTTTTGAATCTGGCACGCTCTCTTGGTTGCGGGAACCAGCTGGAACTTCTGGGGTCCCTTCCACGGCACCAGGTACGCGAGGAGCAACGCAATGCCACTCTCCTGGTGATGCCCTGTTGCCCCGGAAAGAATGGCCTCGATGGGATTCCCGTGGTACTCATGGAGGCAATGGCTTTGGGTACTCCCGTAGTGGCCACTCGCTTCGCTGCCATCCCGGAGCTGGTGGAGGAGGGAATCACAGGCCGTCTGGTTCCACCTCAAGCGCCGGGAGCATTGGCCAATGTTATTCGTGAACTGGTAGAGAATCCCTCCCAGCGTGAACAACTCGCCCAAGCGGCAAGGCGTAAAATTGAAAAAGAATACAATGGTCCCCACAACTACCGTGCGAAGGCACGCTTGGTGAAGGAGCTCATTACCACACGGTTTACATGCAATTGAAAAAGGAATGGAGCCGTGGATTCCCGCCTTCGCGGGAATGACAATTTTCGAGAGATTTCATCTATTCCGTCATTCCCGCGAAGGCGGGAATCCATGGTGACGGCCTTTTCCCAAAGGTTGTTATAACTGGGAACAATCCTCTGACCGGCTCGTAGTGATCCTCTCCAGAAGTGATACTGCGACGATGGGGGCCAGCTCGGTCCGCAGGATTCTTGGTCCCAGGCTGGTTGGTAACGCGCCAGATTTGTAGAGAAGGCCTCTTTCGGAGTCACTCCAGCCTCCTTCTGGTCCGATGAAGAGGGCGGCCGGCTGGTAAGGAGAGACTTTCATCGCTGTCTTGACCAGATCGGTTCCTCCCGCCTCATCGAGAAAGAAGACCTGACAGTTTTGTTCCGTGATATCTTCGAATGCCGCAGTCAGCCCTTGTGTGACCTCGTGGATCTCCGGTACCCAAACGCGGCGGCACTGACGGCAGGCCTCGATGGCGATCTTCTGGAGCCTTTGGGTGAGATCAAGATTGGAACGTTTCGCCACTGATCTCTCCGCCACGAAGGGGATAATCCGGCGGACTCCCAGCACGGTGGTGGTCTCCACAATCTCTTCGAGTTTCCTCCCCTTGCCCACAGCGATTCCGAGCGAGATGTGGAGCCTCGGTTCGGTATGACTCTCTTCGGCTGAGACCAGGCGGACCCAGGATCTTTCACGCTCAATGCTCTCGATCACCGCCAGCCGCTCCTGGGTGCCATATCCGAAGAGGGCCACTGTGTCACCCGGACGGGCGCGGTGAACATGGGCCAGGTAGTGGTGCTCCCCGCCCTCGATTACGGCTTGGTCCTGGACCTCGATTGGCGAAGGGAAGTGTAGGTGGATGGGAGAGGCCATTGTTCTTTCCCTTAACTCCGGGTCTTGGCCAGCAAGGCCAGAAACTCATCGAGTGGACGGGAGTTGGCGAGATCTTCTTCCGCGAGTCCGCCCTTCCGGGCCACATCGATACCATAACAGTTATCTTGGAGCCCCTGGCAGTCATGGGCATCGGGATTGATGCAGAAGAGGATGCCCCGGCCGCGCGCCTCTAGACAGGCCCGCCAATCCATGTCGAGACGGTTAGGATTAGAGTTGATCTCGATCCACTTGCCGTTCCGCGCGGTGGCATCCAGGACCTTGGCGAGATTGAAGGGGTAGGGTTCCCGCTGGAGCAGCAGCCGTCCTGTGATATGTCCCAGGAAGGTCACTCCGGGGCTTTCGATGGCACGAATCAGCCGCGCAGTCATGCTGTTTTCATCGAGGTTTAGAAGGGTGTGCACTGAGGCCACCGCATAATCACATTCCCGGAGAACCTCCTCGGCGAAATCAAGTGAGCCCTCCTTGAGGATATCCACCTCGGTTCCCTTGAGGAGCCTTGTCCGGAGTTCACGCTTGAGCGTGTCCGGGCAACCTAAAGGTTGAACTCCAAACGAATTGAACTTATCGATTTCCTCCCATTGCTTGGCCAGCCGCTTCTCATCCAATCCGTTGGCATAGAAGGCGCTTTTGCTGTGGTCTCCGATCCCCAGGTACTCATACCCCATGGCCCATGCGGCGGCGGCCATCTCCTCCAGGGTCGCTTTGCCATCGCTCGTGGTGGTGTGGCAGTGGAGGGTTCCCCGCAGGCACTCATATCCCGCCAGGCATGGGAGGTCTCCAGTCTCCGCCCACTCAATCTCGTGCAGACCCTCACGTAACTCCGGCGGAACATAAGCCAGTCCGAGGGTCTTGTAGATTGCCTCTTCATCTGGGCAGTGAAGGAGGCTGCCATCTTCGCGTGTGAAGGCATACTCATTCAAACGCAAACCTTGCTCCTTAGCACGTCCGCGCAAGAGTGTGTTGTGGATCTTGCTACCGGTGAAGTAGTTGAGTGCGAAGGGAAACTCCTCATCCTTGACCACACGTAGATCCACCGCCATTCCATTCTGTAGTACCACACTGGCCTTGGTCTCGCCATGACCCGTAATGCGTGTGATGCCAGGATGCGAGACAAAGGTATCGATGATTTCCGTGGGGTTGGTGGAGCTCGCTAATAGATCGATGTCCTTGATGGTTTCCCGCCGGCGCCGTAAGGAACCACACAGGCTGAAGCGGATGGTAGCCGGGTGGTGCGCGAGGATCTCCATGAGGGGGTGCGCGGTGGTTTCGGCCACCGGCAAGAGAACCCGTGCGGCATAGGCTCGTACCCGTTCGATCCCCTCCAGGATGTTGTGTTCGGTCTTGGCTCCAAAACCGGGCAGGGCTTTCACCCGTCCCTCGTGGCAGGCGGATTCGAGTTCATCCAGGGATTGAATCTTCAGGTCCGTGTAGAGCGCCTTGACCTTCTTGGGTCCCAGGTTGGGCACCTTGAGCAGGTCGAAGAGGGTGGCGGGAAACTGGCTTTTGAGGTTTTCGTGGTATTCCAAGCGTCCCGTGGTGGCCAGGGTTTCGAGCTTCTCCTCCAAGGCCTTACCGATTCCCTTCATCCCGCCCAGATGTCTTTCCACCAGTAGATCGGAAAGCGATTCCGCCGTGGTCTCCAAGGTGCGCGCTGCATTGGAGTAAGCACGTGATTTGAAGGGATTCTCTCCCGCGAGATCCAACAGTATGGCGATCTCCTCGAGGATCTTGATCACCGAAGCCTTCTCAAGAATGAGATCCATTCTGCATTTTCCTCCCTTGCGAGACATCCATCTAGATCATATCCTGCCCGAATTTCTAGAGTTGAAGAAAATCCTTAATCCTGGGTATCAAGTGCCGATACTCCTTCTCAGATTGGTACTGGGAAAGTGCTTCAAGGATACACGACCGAGGGTGTTTTCAAGGGTCTTATCCAGAGGGAGACATTCCGATAAAGTATCAAACCATTCAAGGAGGGAAGTAAGATGAGGAAGACGAACAGGTTCTTTGGGGTGGGCATTCTGATTCTGGCGATTACCGCCGCGCTCATGAGTGGTTGCTGCGCTCGTTTGCAGTCACCGATTGTCTTTGATAACTATTGCGGTGGTGGATGTCCGAGTCCGTGCAATCCTTGCGATCCCTGTGGCCCGCCTCCTTGTGGCGACACATACCGCTAATCCCTGGACGGAATCATTCTGGTTGATGTGACACCCGATCCCCTCGGAGAGTAGGCTCGCGGTCCCCCCCTGACAAACCGCTCCTCCTCCTCGAGGGGATTGTGCTTTCTGGAAAAGGGCTTCTGAATAGCCAACAGTCCCTAATCGCGCTAGGCTTTCTGCTTCGATGAGGCTTCTCTTCCTAACACAGTATTTCCCGCCTGAAATCAGTGCTCCATCAGCGAGGGTTTCAGAACTATGCCGGAATTGGGCACGTAGTGGGGTCCAGGCTACAGTGGTTACCGCCTTCCCCAACCACCCTAAAGGTGTCATTCCGCCCGCTTACCGGGGGAAATTGCTCGCGGAGGAAGAGGTGGATGGATACCGGGTTCTCAGGAGCTGGATCTATCCTGCCGCCAACCGGGGATTTTTCAAACGTCTGATCTGTTTTCTCTCCTTCTTTTTTTCTTCCATTGCTACAGGATCTCTGCGCGGTGGTCCTTGTGATCTAGTGATTGCCACTTCTCCCCAGATGTTCGTGGGATTGTCGGGGTGGTTTGTCAGTTTCTTCAAGCGGACTCCCTTTGTCCTGGAGGTACGGGATCTTTGGCCTGAATCCGCCATTGAACTGAAGGTGCTACGGAACCGAATCCTGGTGTGGCTCTCGAAGGGACTGGAGAGATTCCTTTATCGTCATGCCTCATTAGTAGTGGCGGTTTCCCAATCGATACGCGAGGCCATTCTCTTGGAGGGTGTTCCCGAGGAACGGGTTCTGGTCCTTCCGAATGGAATCGACCGTTCGCTCTTCTTCCCGGCCCCACATCTCAACCAGAAACGAGCCGAGCTGGGATTAAAGGATGAGTTTGTGGTCTCCTATATCGGCACCCATGGAATGGCGCATGGCCTGGAGGTAGTGGTGGATGCGGCCAATATCCTCCGGGAGCACTCCCACATCCATTTTCTCTTCATGGGCGAAGGCGCTCAGAGAGAGGCGGTGATGGCCTACAGCCAGAAGCTCAGGCTTAAGAATGTCTCCTTCATGAACTCCCAACCCAGAGCCGAGGTTCCTCAGTGGTATTCGGCCTCTGACCTCTGTCTGGTAGTACTCAAGGATTTGCCTGTGTTCAGGACAGTCCTGCCCTCCAAAATGTTCGAGATCATGGCCTCCGAGAGACCCCTGCTCATAGTTGCGAATGGAGAATGTGCCGATCTGGTGAAAAGTTCTGGCTCGGGATGGGTGGTCCCGCCCGAAAATCCTCAACGCCTGGCCGAGGCGATTCTCGAACTCGCCAACTCGCCCGAGGTCTGTCATGGGCTGGCCGATGCGGGGCACCGCTTTGTACTGGAAAACTTCGACCGGGGAAAACTCTCGGACCTTTACCTCGAACGGCTTGAGGGGCTTATCAAGAAGAAGAGTGAATGAGCCTCCCCGTAATGCGTTCACGCTTCAGCGTGCGAGGGTACCCAATGTGGCCGGAATTACGGTTCCAGGAACGGTTGCACCTCCACATAGTTCACAGCGGTCTCTTGTCCAGCCGGACCTCCTGGATTCTCTGGTGACATCCAATCGGATAGGGTTAATTCCGCTGTCTGTGACCGGGCGCGGAAGACGATCCGGTAGTAATTGAAGAATGCGGGATGATCCTTGTTGTATTCCCCCAAGGTGTGTGAGTATGAGCTGGGATAGACCGCATGGAGAGTCAGATGATCCATATGGTCTACATTCCCGATCTCGATTCCGAGCGCGAGATCCTGCTTCTGGTCAAGGTGTTGGAGACCGGCGGCCAGGAGCTTCAAGGAATACACTCGTCCCGGTTCCAGATTCCGGATGGTTTGGACGGCACGGTTGGGTGTCGTCTCTGATCTCTTGAACACCAGGTAATGGTCTCCCTGTTGGGTACGGGGGTAGCGTCCCTGCAACCAACTGAATCCTTTCATCTCTCCGGGATGTACACTCTCTCCTTCGGCCGATTGGATACTCCAGCCTTCAGTTCCCTTATCGAAATCAGGATTCACCAGATGAGTGAGATGATAAGGGTCCTGAGTGAGGCGTTCACGGTAACCCTCGATGGCGTAATGACGGTAAAGCCGGTAAGCCCAACGGAGGATCTCCTCATCGGCATAACTGGAACTGTATTCCATGATCCCAGCGATCCCCCAACAGGTGGGATCGTTCGCTAGTAGATTGAACTGCATGTCCATGTAGACCTTCAGATCCAAGGCGGGGTTGGTGTTCAATGTTTCCGGTGGCGCCGAGAGGATACCCAGGCAATAGATCAGGTGCTTCTCGAAGTTGGGATAAAGACTCTTCCAGGTGTTCAATGAGCCTTGGAAGGTGCTGAGCAGACGGTCCTCCGCCATCTGGAGAGTAGGTTCCTCGGGAAGGTATTTCTCTACCGCGAACAGGTCACCCCGGTCGATCAGCGCCTGGCAGAAGGCCCGGCTCTCCGTATCGGTCATTTCATACAGGTCGCCACTGAAGGCATAGAAGGTCTTGTCGTGGAAACGCGCATCGGCGGTGAGGCGTTGATAGGCTTCGCGCCAGACACGGTACCTTTCTGGACCGGCGGTGATGAACTCATCGACAATGATCCCACTGATTCGTGGATCGAAAAGTGTGGCCGAGCTCTCCCAGACCTTGAGAACTTCACTAGGATCGGGCACGGGGCCCTCGGCTCCAACCAAGCTGCTGTTTACCACCCACTTACGCCCCTCCCGCCACCATTGATCGAGGATTTCTTCTTGGACACCACCGCCGGTCACAAGCGTGTTCACATGGGGCAGGACATATCGTTCCAGATACTTCCAAGCGAAGGAGCCCTGGACAGCGAGATGAGGGGCGCAGGGGTAGTAAGTGTAGGCTAGTTCCGGGATGGCGCGGACTTGGACCTGAAGGGGCATGTTTGTTGACACACGAAGAAGATGAGGGCCCATGGGAAGAGACTGCATCGCCTCGAGATCTCCTGTTCCGGGGGAAAGGCGCAAGACCAGAGGCATGGTAGCATCATCAAGATATGCATTAACGCGATGGATCGTATCTCCCTTGTTCTGTGAACTCAGAGATAAAAACACCCACCCCTGACGTGGATTGAGAAAAGACAACTCGGTGGTGGCCGGAGGGGTAATCTCTTGATTGGCCAGCACAGTGACAAAGTTGTTCAGTACCTGAAGTTCAGGGTGTTCCAGCCATGTGGGATTGCCCATCCACCTGAGCTGGCGTGTCTGATGGTAGATCTGGTCTCCCTCCGAGACCTTAACCCGGAGTTCGAAGGTACAAGCATCAGCCGGCAAAGCGATTTCGTAAGTGGCCTCGCCCGCTAGCCGTCCGGCCATCTCCACGGTCTGGGTAGTGGAATCGATGGAGTCTCTCCCTTGGGAGTGGAACGAGATTTCAACTCTCTCCTTGTTGCGTTCGTTTCCCAGAGTGGTCAGATCCCAGCGGGCCAGGACGAGCTGCCGTGAGGAGTCGATTGCCAGGGAGACTGGGAAGAGGGAAGGGAGCTGGGAGGTATCGTTGGTCAGGCAGCAGGGCAGTCTTTGTAGTCCACCGCTGCCAATCCAATCGACCACGCGTACTGCAATCAGATTCCGGCCACCATAACGGAGAAAAGAACTCACCTCCGTGGCGGTAGGTGAGTTGGCGGTGGAGTTGTCCAGGGGATGTCCATAAGACTGGATCCGGACACCATTCACGAAGAGGACATACTCATCATTAATCCCGCCAAAAACCAGCCAGATGGGAGACCCCTTCCACTCTGTTGGAACCTCGACCCAGCGCCGGTACCAGGCTGTGCCATCCAACTCGGTGAACCCCTGTTCCTCCCACTTGGAACCTGCTTGGAGGACCGCCCAGGAGTTATCGTCGAAGTCCTCGCGGAACCAGGCTTCCATGAGCCCTACATCATCCTGGTCAGGGGAGAACCGCCAGTTTTTCGTGAGATCGAATGTGATGCTGGCGGAGGCCGTGAGTGAGTACAGCAGGTGAAGGCATAACCAAAGGAACCACGGTGAGCGCATTTGCCAACCTCCTCAGGAGATGTGGTGCTCAAGGATATCTGTTAGGAGGGTTTCCGTGAAAGAACCTCGGATACAATGTCCAACAGGGCCTTGGGCCGGTAAGGCTTGTGGATAAAGCCCGAGGCCAGGCTCTCGCTGAAGTGTATTGTCACATCGCCCTCATTAAACCCGCTCGAAAGGATGACCGGAACTGTCGCGGATAGCGTACGTATTTCACTGAGTACTTCTACGCCGTTGAGGTTGGGCATGGACAGGTCCAGGATGACGGCATCCACCTCGTCTTGCAGCTCCTTGAAGGTATTGAGCGCCTGGATTCCATCACATACCGTGATGACGGAGTATCCGCCCCGTATCAACACGCTCTCGACAAGATCCCTGACATCCTCCTCGTCATCCGCCACCAGGATGGTTCCGGAACCAGTGCCAGATTCCGCCTTGTTGGCTACATTGGTGGAAATGATAGGTCTTTCGTGCGCGGGAAGGTACACCACAAAGGAAGTTCCAGACCCCATGGTGCTCTGGACACGGAGTCCCCCGCCATGGGACCGGATGATGCCATG
>CAYRBI010000039.1:0-7414 GCA_964422415.1 uncultured bacterium
CCACGATTATAGCGTCCGCAAAAAACGAGAGAGATAAGTTATTCAAAGAAACCAAAGCTCAGGCCAAAAAGGAAGCCGAGGAAAAAGTTTTAGAAGAGTTCCGTCCAAGAATCGAAGAGGGGGTTGCCGGACTGGAAGAATTGATACGGACAGCTGAGAGCTCCATGAGGGAGTGTCTCGAGAAGCACAAAGATGAAATGGTCGAGCTAGCGGTGAGGATAGCGGAGAGGGTAATTCACCGGAGGTCAGAAGAAGACCAGGAGCTTGTATTACGGACGGCATGTGCGGCGCTTGAAAAAGCTCATGAGAGGCAAGAGGTTAAAATATTTGTAAATCCTGTTGACCTGAAGATACTCGAAGAGTTCAAAGCGGAGTTATTTACGAGGTTTGATGATCTCAAGACGGTTAAAATGGATGTGGACCGTCGAGTCGATAGAGGAGGAGTGAGAGTTGAGACCATCTCAGGAATGATCGATGCCAGGATAAGGACACAGGTTGAAGAAATTATAAAAGGACTCATACCTGAATACGAAAAGGAAGAAACAGCCGAAGGGGATTGATCTATGGAAAAGAGTATCAGTCCCAAGGGATAACAGACGTGCCAAGAATAGAGGTTCCTGAAATCGATTGGGCTCTGGAAAACAGGACACTGGACGAGATCGAGACGATCCGGAAGACAGGCAGGGTTGAGGAAGTCATCGGGTTGGTTATCGAAGCACAAGGTCCATCCGGAAGCATCGGAGATGTATGCGAGATCCAATCACCACGCATACCCAAACCAATCCGGATGGAAATTGTGGGATTCAGGAAGGGAAAGACCCTTCTTATGCCACTCGGTGTTCTTGCGGGAGTAGCGCCCGGAGACGAAGTGGTATCACTTGGAGCACAGGCATTAGTACCCGTTGGAGATGCTTTGTTGGGACGAGTTCTTGATGGACTGGGAGAACCGATGGACGGCTTAGGTCCAATCTCTCACGTAAAAAGAGTTCCACTCGATCGGGATCCAACCCATGCGATGCAACGGAAGCGGGTTACGGAAATCATGCCCACGGGAGTAAGGACAATCGACTCGCTGATCACATTAGGAGAGGGACAGCGGATAGGGATCTTTGCGGGTAGCGGTGTTGGCAAGAGTACACTCATGGGGATGATCGCCAAGTATTCTGGAGCTGAAGTAATTGTCGTCGCCTTAGTGGGAGAACGCTCACGTGAGGTAAGGGACTTCATTGAAAGAGACCTTGGAGAGGAAGGACTTGCACGAAGCGTGATCGTCATTGCCACGAGTGACCGGACAGCCCTGGTGAGAATCCGTGCGGCACATATGGCGATGGCCATGGCGGAATACTTCCGGGATGAAGGCAAGAAAGTGGCGTTTATGATGGACTCGGTCACACGCCTTGCCTTGGCGCAAAGAGAAATCGGACTTGCCGTCGGCGAACCACCCACCTCTAGAGGATTCACCCCCTCAGTATTCATGATGTTGCCAAGGTTCCTGGAACGATGCGGAACCAGCTCACATAGAGGAAGCATCACAGGTCTCATCACGGTTCTCGTTGAAGGAGATGACATGAACGAGCCAATCAGTGATGCGGTCAGGGGTATTCTGGATGGACATATTGTATTGACTCGAAGACTGGCGGATAGAAACCACTACCCAGCCATTGATCCACTCAGAAGCATCTCTCGTGTGATGAGTGACATTGTCGAACCTAGGCATAAAGCTGCCGCGGCAATGGTAAGAAGCCGGATGGCCACGTACGAGGAAATGGAAGACATGATCAACCTGGGAGCCTACCGGAAGGGAAGCAATCCCGATGTGGATGTGGCTATCGAAAAGAAACCTGAGACAGATCAGTTCCTAAAACAAGAACCCGATCGTGGTGCGGATTTTGAGGGAACCAAAAATCAACTGATAGCTCTAGCGGGATCTCAAAGCGAGCAGAAGAGATGAGACAATACCGGTTCAGGCTCGACAAACTGTTGCGGTTAAGGGAGCACCTGGAAGAGGTGCAAAGGATGGAAACGATGCGGCAGGAAGGGGTTGTCAGAGATGCGATGAACCAGAAGGAGCTCATCGCACGGGCAATCGGAAATGTGAAAGAAGAGTTGATACCGGAACCAGGAGAGAAATGGAGAGCGACAGTACAACATGAATGGTATCGGTATCTCATCAGACTGAGCCAGGAATCCTATATAACTGAGAAGGATCTTCTCGCAAAAAGAGAGGATCTGGCAAAAAAAAGGCAAGTTCTTGTCGAGAGATCCAGGGAGAAAAAGACACTCGAAAGGCTAGAGGTAAGAAAACATCAACAGTGGCGGGAGGAGATGGAACATGAGGAACAAGGCGTTCTTGATGAGATTGGAATTATTCAAAAAGTACGAAGGGCGAAAGAGGGAGGAGGTATTCTCCTCACCACATTGCTTTTACTCACTTGTTTAGGGTTAAGTGTTGGATGCTACCTGGTGTGGCAGAATTGGCTTACGACAGGAGATGTGGGAAGCACTTTGGTCAGGGCACCATTTGACCGGTTGGCGAGCAAGAAGATCAACGAGGATTTGGAAACATACGAAAATCAACAACGAGTGGCCAGAGAAAAACGTGAAAAGGAAATTTCTGAGGAACCAAAAATAGAAAGCGTAATCACCAAGACAGATGAAGAGGAAGGATACAAGGACACTGTACAAAGGATTATGCAGAAAGAAGAGGCACTCAGGCAAAAGGAAGAGGCGTTAGATTCGCAGGAGGCCACACTCCTGGCGGCGCAAGAAGATTTAAAGAGAGAAATCAACAGGCTCAATAATGTACAGAAAAGGATAGGAACGGAGCTGGACCAACTCAAAGAGTTAGAAGCGAAGCGGAAAGGAGAGATGAACGAGGAAAGGAAAAAGAAAATGAAGGAGATGAATATGGCTGTTAAAGCCATGACTCCGAAACGTGCTGCGGATCTTCTTTTTGCGGTGGCATTCCCGAGCCCCGGGGCCGGAATTCCAGCGGCGGTTCCTGTGGGACCGGACTTGGAAGGAATTGACCTTGTGGTCAATGTTCTCAATGACATGGGCAGTAAGGATCGAGGAGAGATACTGGATGCGATGACCAAAACCTCTCCAGAAAAAGCTTCTGTAATATTCGACAGGCTGGACAATATTCGGACCGGTTTGGAGGAAGATCGTTTTTATGAACCAGTAGGGAAGAGAAAAAGCACCAGCGCGAAAGCTCCCTGATGTTCCACGTGGAACAAAAGTGGTTGTCTTGCAGTTCCATCCAGTTATTTCTCCCGTTGGGTAGTCCATATCCAGGAAAACCAAACCCCGGAACATCGACCGGCTCTTGAAAAGAAAGTCTCTACCCTCTATCCTTGCTCCTTGGCTGGAGGTAGCAGAGGGTGTCAGATAACGGGCAGGGGGAGCAGGGCCAGCGGCCGTATGTGGTTGCTGTGGCCAATCAAAAGGGCGGTGTAGGGAAGACTACCACGGTGATCAACTTGGCTGCATGTCTGGCAGCCTCGGATAACCTGACCCTTATCGTTGATCTCGATCCGCAATGTAATGCCACCAGCGGGATTGCTTGTGAAAGCCAGGAAGCCCCCAGTCTGCTGGACTTGCTGATTGACTCCACCTTCCAACCCAAGCCTCTTCCACATCCGACTATCCATCATTTGGATATTTTGACTGGCTGCCGGGATTTAGTGGGAGCGGAACGTCTTTTGTCGGAAACTCCGGACGCCAGCCACTGTGTGGCCCGGATGATCTCGCGGCTGCTTTCGAATGGTCAAGACTACTCCTACATTTTCCTGGATTGTCCTCCCTCGTTAAACCTCCTGACCTTCAATGCCCTTTCGGCTGCCACCCACCTGTTGGTCCCGGTTCAGGCGGAGTACTTTGCCCTCGAGGGTCTCACGGACATTATCGAGTCCTACGAGTTTGCACGTTCGAATACCAATCCTGGACTGGAGTTGATGGGTCTGCTGCTGACCATGGTGGACTCACGCACCAACCTGTCGGTTGAAGTTGAGAACGAGCTTCGCCAGCATTATGGCGAGAAAGTTTTCAAGGCCACCATTCCCCGTAATGTCCGTCTCAGTGAAGCTCCTAGCCATGGGCTTCCGATTATCCTTTACGATATCTGGTCACGCGGTGCCAAGGCCTATATGGAATTGACAAAGGAGATTTTGAATCATGGTACGTAGAGGCCTCGGTCGTGGCCTGGCAACTCTTCTGGGAGAGAGAGTATCGTCTTCCGCCACCCTTGAACCACCTCTTGACACAACTGCTGTTCCCGGATCAGGTGAAACCGCTGTTCGTGAGATTGATGTCGACTTAATCACCCCGAATCCCTATCAACCAAGGGTTGAGCTTGATCCAGAAGCCCTTGAGGAGCTGGCTCAATCCATCCGCCAGCATGGTCTCCTCGAGCCGGTCTTGGTCCGTGCGATAGATACTGGTGGTAACTCTTACCAGCTCATCGCTGGCCAACGGCGTCTTCATGCAGCCCGGTTGGTGGGTTTGGAGCGGATCCCCGCTCTGGTCCATGAGGCCACCGAAGCCGAAATGCTGGAGATCGCCATTGTCGAGAATGTCCAGCGCGAGGACTTGAATCCGATTGAAGAGGCGATGGCTTATCATCGTTTGCTCGAGGGTGTGGGCGATGGTGGTGCGGGACTCACTCAACAAGAAGTTGCCGATCGAGTTGGGAAGAGCCGTGCGACAGTGGCCAATCTGTTGCGCCTCCTCGACCTTCCTGAATATGTTCAAGACAGTGTCAGGAATGGTTCTCTCAGTCAGGGCCATGCCAAAATTTTGGCGGGTCTTTCCGGGGAGAAATGCCAAGAGGCCTGGAACTATGCGGTCGATAACAAGTCCTCGGTTCGTGATCTGGAGCGTTTCCTCGCCAAGCCCGTTGATGAGACTCCCATCGAAGTTCCGGAATCTCATTCAGAATCCGCTCCGCAGCGTCAACCCAAGACCAAGACCCATTCGTCACAACCAGCTTTGGACCCGCACTGGAATTCGATTCAGGAAGCGCTTCAAGAACGGTTGCGCACCAAGATCACTCTTCATAAAAACAAGGATGACTCTGGAGTCATCGAAGTCCACTTCTTTGGCTCCGAGGATTTGGATCGTTTGCTCGAGTCTCTGGATATCGAGCTCTAACTTGTTCTGGAAAATTAAATTTCTGAGGGAGGATCACCATGCCTAATCTATTCGGTCGTTCATACAAACGTGAGGAATTGACTCAATGTGTGGGTTCAATGGCTCAGATCGGCGGGATGCGCCGGGTGGATCTGACAGAGGGAGCCGGGAAGGGAGCTGGTGTGGTTGAATTCCGTACCGGCGCGGGTTTCGAGTTTGATGTGCTCCTTGACCGTGGGTTGGATATCAGCCGGGCCTGGTTTTGTGGCACTAGTTTAGCTTGGCATTCCAGTGTGGGAGATGCACACCCGTCCCGTTTTGATGACAAGGGTCTGGGTTGGCTGCGAACTTTTCCGGGGGGGATGTTGGCCACATGTGGGCTGACTTACATGGGTGCTCCCTGCAAGGATGGGGATGCGGAGCTCGCATTGCATGGCCGGTATACTTCGTTGCCAGCTTCCTCCATTAGCCTCACCGAGGGCTGGGAGGGTGAAGACTATGTCATGCGTCTTTCGGGAGTCATGCGTGAGTCGGTCCTCTTCGGTGAGAATCTGGTTCTTCGCAGACAGATCGAAGCTCGTTTAGGAGTCCCCGGTTTAGTCCTGCGTGATCAGGTGACTAATGAAGGATTCAGGACCACCCCCCATCAGATCCTTTATCATTGCAACTTTGGTTATCCTCTGGTCTCTCCAGATTCAGTACTAGAGGTGACCGCCACGAAGGTGGAACCCCGTGATGCCGAAGCCGCCAAGGGTGCGGAGGATGCCTGCCGGTTTGCTCCGCCACAGCCGGGGTATGTGGAGAAGTGTTACTTCTATCACCTCGAGCATGATGCGGATGGAATGGCAACTGTCCGTCTGCGGAATCCCAAGATCATGGGTGGCTTGGCTTTGCGGATGCGTTACCGTCTGGCGCAGCTCCCCTACTTTACCGAGTGGAAGATGATCGGCCAACAGGATTATGTCTGTGGTCTGGAGCCTGGGACGGGTTATCCCCTGGGCCGTGCCGAGGAGCGTAAGGCTGGCCGTCTGATCCTTCTCGAACCAGGTGAGATCCGGAATTATGAGATCGAGTATTTGATCGAGCAGGGTGGATGAGCCTAGGGATCCTGGCTCTCTTTCTGACTGTCGGGCTGACTGGTGGTCTGGTGGGTGGCCTACTCGGTGTCGGGGGAGGGATCTTGTTTGTACCCTGCCTGCATTATGGTTTTGTGACTATGGGCTTGTCGCCGGATATCGCCATGAAGGTTGCTGTGGCGACTAGTTTGGCGATTATCTTGATCACGGCGCTCTCAGCGGCCATAGGTCACAGCATGCATGGGGCCATCGATCCGCGCGCGGTTTTCATCATGGCCGCGATGGCGTTTCCAGCGGCGTTTGTGGGCTCGAAGATTGGAGACATCATTGGCGGCGTAGCCCTTCAACGGGTTTTTGGTCTGGCTGCCATGGTTGTTTCGTATCAGTTTCTCCGTCCGATCCCAGCCAGGCATGACAAGGCCGACCGTGATATCGAGCCTTCGAGCCTCATTATGGTGGGCGGTGTGAGTGGTTTGATTTCATCGATTCTAGGTGTGGGAGGGGGTATCATCACAGTGCCCCTCCTGCATCTGGTTTTGGATGTGCCGATGAACCATGCAGTTGCCAACTCAAGTGGTTTAATTGTATTTACTGCAGTTTCTGGGACCTTGGGTTGGATTCTGAGTGGTATAGGGGCAGAGGGAAGACCAGCCTTTTCACTTGGCTATGTTAATGTGGCTGCCTGGCTGCTTATTTCATCCACTTCCATGATCACTGCACAGGTTGGCGCTTGGCTGGCTGACCGTGTCAGCCCCAACCGGTTGAGGTTTCCGTTCGGAGTTTTGCTGGGAGCGGTTGGAATCAATATGACTTTTTTCTAGGTCTGTCCCTGTCTATCCTGGATAATTCCCCTCTTCCCGCCACACTTCCAGCATCGTTTCGTATTGTGAGAGCCGCATCCCGGTATAAACACAGTTACTGGTTGAGAAAACATAACCATATCCGGGCATTCCGCTGCGGAGGGCATAGCGTGCGGATTCCTTTATCTCTTCGGCTGTCCCAGTATCGAGTTTCCCGCAGTTCACATTGCCGATCAGGCACACTTCTTTTCCATATAGCCGTTTGACCTCGGCGATGTCGACACCGGCTTGTGGATCGATGGAGTGTAGGGCATGTGGTTTGGTTTGGATGAGCTGATCCAGGATCGGCATGATGTTGCCATCAGTGTGTTTGATGACATAGTAGCCCATGTCCCGGTATCCTTGGAT
>CAYRBI010000039.1:7514-37510 GCA_964422415.1 uncultured bacterium
AAAGTGGCATCGCCATGCAGCATCAGGAAATACTTGTCGCCGGACTTCTCACGGATCAGGTGTATGAGACGAATGGCTTCTTCTTCGGTGCCTGGATTAGGGTGCACAAAGATGGCGGAATGCTCATACCTCTCGGCGGTGGCGATGAAGATGTCCGCCATGTCATTGCGGTGCAGTTGACGTTCCTTCTCTTCCATCTGGTCCCACTGGCTGTAACTCCTGTGACCCGGGAACACTTTCCCGAAGGCCTCCATGGTCAAGAAGAACACCAACTCCATATGGGGAACTCTTCCAGTCAGAGGCTGATGGTTCAGAGCGGCGATGAAACGTTCGCGGGGTGTCATGGACATGAGAAAAACCTCACCTTGATTCTTTGAGTGATACTTTGAGATTCTGCATAGGTCCTAATGCACGTAAAGGGGATTGGTTGAGATATATTCAATCGATGAGTTTGCGGGTCAGCCGAAGATGTCCTGGCCACAAATTCAAAACCCACACTGCCATCAAGTACAATGCTCCACCCACCGCCACTCTGGCGAGGACAGGTATCCAGTTGAGTGGGAGCAGTACCATTGCCATCCCTACCGCCATCGCGGCTATTATCATGAGCCGGTTGCCCGAAAACCAGCTGGGATCCTCTCTTCGTAGAAAAACATACAGGCTGAGACAGTAAAAGATCTGAGTTAGGGTGGTGGCCAAAGCGGCGCCGAATGGGCCATACAGGGAGATCAGGAAAATCTGGAGGATCAGGCTGATTCCGAGTGTCATGGCGCTCGCTTTGAGGTTCCACCCTTCACGATCCAGGGCATTTAGTGCTGGACCGAAAAGGTAATTCCCGCAGGTGAAAGGGAGACCCAGAATTAGGATACGCAAACACGCGCTCTCGGTCTGGTTGCCCAACTTGGAGTCCATTCCCAACCAGTACACAAAACCACTTGAAGAAATTTCGTGACCCACTCCATAGAGAAGATCCATCAGCGGTTCCGCTAAAACAAACGCGCCGGTCGTACAGGGTAGGGCGATGAGCAAGATACCCTGAAGCGCACGGCGCCCAACATGCAGCCGTTCAATCGGGTGGTCTCTCAAACGTGAAAGGGTGGGATAGACCGCAATGCTCAACATCTGTGGGAATAGTAAGAGCGCGAGCACGAGACGAAGACCACGTGAATAGGCGGCCACCCAAGCATTACTCCAAAAGCTTAGAAAAATCCGGTCCATGTTGAAGAAGAGTCCGATGCACAAGGCGCTCAATGCGAAGGGGAAGGAAGATCGTAGAGTCCTCCACGAGATGGGAAATCCAAATTGAAGCCCGGTCTCGATTTTCTTCGTTACGGTTAATGCATAGTATGCGGCGGTGATACTTCCAATGGTGAAGGCAGCGGTAACCCAGGTGAGGGTGGGAATGATGAACAAGATGGTGGTTCCTACTAGAAGGGTCAATGCCTTCTCGATGACCCCCATTTTGCCTTCAACTTCCAGGCGGTAGTGTCCACGGCTGACCGCGCGGAGATAGGATTGGGCTGATAAGGCCACCAGTAATCCCGCGCTGGCCAGGTACACACCATATGAAAGACCGGAACCACGTTGGAGATCGGTCACTACCAGCCAGATCATGAGTCCCAGGGTGGAGACGAGAGTGAGGATGGCCTTGAGACTTGTCTGGCCGGGAAGCCAATTCCTGGTAGAGGCAGGATCGCGTGCAATACCGCGTGTGGTGAAGGTTTCCAGACCGAAATCAGAGAAGATCAGGAATGTGTTTACCAAGGCCAACAGGGTTTCAAGGCGGCCATACGATTCCGAAGGGAAAAACGCCCGGTTACCCAGGAGGATGAAAAAGACCGCAAAAAGAGGTTTGGAAGCAAACTGAAATGCGGTCAGAATGAGGGTACCACGCGCCACCTGGTGGCTATGCGATGGTTCAGCTTCCGTCCCGGTGTTCTCAGCCATCCCTTAACCGGCTGGCCTCCCACCATTTTCGTCCATCCGGCCAAGGCCAGCGTTGCGCGAGCAATGACCGGAGCGCCCACCAGAAACCATTTCCGTTACGGCGTTCGTCACCAGTAAACACGTAATCAAGCGCAAGCTCCAAGGAACCCAACTCGGCTTGTATGCTTAGTTTTTCGCCCTTCAGCCACCTCTTGTTGTCACTGGCCAGGGTTGGGTGCGCGGCCCATTCGCGTAGGTGCAGGGTGGTTTCGCGGTAGGACCAATGTGTACGGACAAACTCCTCTGCGGCTTGGGACATCTGTTCGAGGTCTTCCCGTTTCTCGATGGTCTGGAGGATATGTGACGCCGCGCCCGCTGGATCACCTACCGGTAATCCCACTGCCAGACCCTTCTCGACTAGAAGCTTTGAGGGCGGTGAAACCGGTGTGGTGGCCACTCCGACTCGACGTGCCATCCACGAGAGGAAGCGTGAGCGATCCCCGTAATGACTCTCGGGGACATCCAGATCGAAATTGAGACCCAGGTCAGCCTCTGACTCATATTCAATGACCTGTTCCTGGAGAACCCAGCCCTCCAAGAAAAACCGGTCCTTTACCGCGCTATGATTCGCCCATGTCTTGAAGGCTTCATACCCCTGATCGTGATGACCGCCGATCCCTCCGCCGATGCAAACAAAGCAGACATCCTCACGGGTCAAGAGGACACGTTCCACGGCGAGAAAAAAGGAGCGTGTATCCTGCCAGGTGTTAAAACCACCTGATGAGAAGAGTACAAAATCCTTAGGCCCACATAACCTACCACGAATGCGTCCAGTTTTAGAAAGCCGTCGTGGGCTATCCGGAGCAAGGCCCGTTGGCTTTACTGTGACCAAGGGGTCATGGAGGTTGGCGGGATTGAGCCTTCCCACCATACCCAGCTCGCCCATGACCATATCAGCTTGACGTTCGGTGACCGCGCTGAAACGGTCGCCCCGTAGTAGGACCTGCTTGTAAACCGCGAAGGTCTCGAAGGTGGCCTCGGCATCGGGTGATTCCATACGTAGCTGTAGTTCTGGTAGGAATGCGCCTTTGAGGTCATACCAGAGAGGGAGCTTGTGACGGAGTTGAGTGGTTACCCAGGAGGCGATCACTGAGCCGGCGCTGATAACCGCATCGGGATGGAAAGCCGCCAGCGATTGTTGGACCTGGCGGGCGATCTTCATACGTGAATCGCGTAAAGGTTCAGGATAGGCTTGGTGCTCAAGCAGAGGAGATACCTCTTCTGGTTGTTGGAGGTACTCGATCTCCGGTTGCTCGCGCTGGCCAAACTCCATAGTGACCACGCGCACATGGTGGCCATCCTCGAGTAAGGGCTGCACCACCTGCCAGGTGCCATCCGAAAGCGCGGTGGCAGGGCGTGGAGAACGGTAAAAAGGAAGCGGGCCAACCCCGATGACAAAGAGACGCATGGTCGATGGGGAATTTCATAAGGGTTTTCGGCGTGCGAGTAAAGAGTAGTCTCAATTTGCTGGTTGTAGTTTCCATTGTGAGGGCCACGGGGTTGATTGCAGAAGAAGGTGTGGAGTGGGGCTGGTCCCACCGGGATTGAATCGCTCTGAGAGGTCAAGAGATGAGAATTAAGACCTTTGGTCTTCTGTTCAGTTTTCTGAGAAGTGAATGGGCTTGATCTGAAAGCGGTTCATCAATGACCAGTTTCACCACGACACTGGCATCAAAGACCACAGTCCCATACTTCTTTTTCACCGGCCGCGATCCTCACGGATGAGGTCTTGAGCTTCTGGCATGCCCTTGGGTGGCTGTATTCTTTGACGATACAAGCTCTCAAGAATTTGCCACCGCTTACTTTTTGATATTTCTTTTACCTTCTCTACCACCCATTCCACCCGTTCCCAGGGTGTGTGTGGCAGGAGCCCATGGTCCAGGTTGAACACATGTCCCTGGCTTTTTCCTGAGGCCAGACATTCTTCAAGCGCGTGTTCAACTTCTTCTTGAGTTCCCTCCGCGAGTAGCCGGTTGCTCAGATTGCCCTGGATTGAGGTTTCCTCACCGGTGATGGAGCGGGCCTGTGCGATGGAGCAATGGCTGTGGATGCTGAGCACATCCGCGCCTGAGGCCTTCATCACGGGAAGGTCTTTTAGCCCCTTCGCGAAAAGGATACGTGGAACAACCGGACCGAGACTCCGGAACACCTCTTTTTGATAAGGCAGCGCGAAGGCGTGGTAGAGAAAGCGATCAGGTAGATCGGCTACGGACTCGAAGAGCTGGATCGCCTGCGCTCCCGATTCGATCTGGTAGGCCAGGTAACGTACGGTTATCTCGGTGAGCTTTTCGAGCAGTGTATGCGCGAGGGTTGGGTTCTCACGCAGGAGCTCCTTAGCCCGGTGGCCTCTTCCGGGAGAGCTGCCCTCCACCAGGAAATAGAGCAGCGTCAAAGGTGCACCCGCGAAACCCAGTAAAGGGACTTCTCCTTTCAGCTCTTGCCGAAGGATCGAGAGGGTTTCCCCCACGAAGGGGAGTTCTTCCGGGATATTATAGAGGTGAAGTTGGGCTCCATCTGCTCCGGTCCGGATAGGAGTCTCGAGCACTGGTCCAGGGCGGAAGCGGAAAGGGGCCCCCATGGGAGTGAGGGGTGTCAGGATGTCCTGAAAGAAAATGATGCCATCGACTCCAATCCGCCTTGGTAGAAGCGAGATCTCTACCGCCAGTCCGGGATTACGAAAGAGGTCCTCAAGGGGAAGAGGGTTGTGTTCGCGGAGCTCCCGGTACTTGGGATCGGCGCGCCCGGCCTGACGCATGAACCAGACTGGGGTGCGTTCGGTGTGTTCACCACGGAGGGCACGCAGGAGGAGGGGAGTGAAGGCTTGGGTCATTGGCTATTTCGAGTTCAATCCCCCCCACCCCAACCCTCCCCCACAAGGGGGGAGGGTTGGGGTGGGGGGGGTTGGTATACGAGTCTATTCCGGTATCGTCTCCCAATTTTTGTTCATGCGCTTACCGAAAAATAATAACGGTCCCCGAGTTTATACGCGCTTGGATCAAGATAGGCATCAAACACTGCGCCGATGTTGCGCAAGAGGACTCTCCCGAGTGGAAGAGTCACTTGGATAGAACCCTGGCTATCCAATTCAACCAGGCCATCCTCGGCGAGCTCTTTGAGAGCCTCCCATTCCTTGGAGAAGGAGTCTTTCCAATCGAAGCCAAAGTGTTCTCCAATCTCCTGGAGGTTCACCCGGGCATGGCAATAAAGAGCGGATAAGACCTCTTGCCGGATCCGGTCATCCAGGGAGAGGTGCAAACCACGCTCAATCGGGATGGTTCTGGAGGAGATACCGGCTTCATAAGCTTCGATGTCCTTGACCTTCTGCCAATAACCAACTCCCAGAATTTGAGTGATCGAGGAAACTCCCAAGCCGATCAGATCGAGCCCGCGTTGGGTGGTCATGCCCTGGAAGTTACGCTGGATGGTTCCCTCATGGAGTGCCACCGCGAGGTCATCATCCGGCAAAGCGAAGTGATCGAGACCGATGAACTCATAGCCCGCTGCGGTAAAGGTTTCCTGAGCATCGAGAAACATCTCGAGCTTCTCCTCACTGCTGGGTAGACGGTGGTAATCCATGCCGCGTTGGGTGGCGATCTTATCCGGGATCTGGGCGTAGTGATAAAAAGCGATCCGGCTGGGACGGAGCTGGATGGTCCGCAAGACCATGTCGCGTACCGTCTCCCTGGTTTGGAAGGGCATTCCATAAATCAGATCATAATTGACCCTACCGAGGCTCAAACGGCGGATCGATTCGGTGACATCACGCACCATCTCGAAGGGTTGAATGCGCAGGACATGCTGTTGAACCTCGGGATTGAAGTCCTGAATCCCCATCGAGATGCGGTTGAAACCTGCTCTCTTGAGTCCTTCGAGTAGGTCCCCGGTGGTGTGACGTGGGTCGATCTCCATCGAGATCTCCGCATCCGGCGCGAGGGACAGATGCCGTGCGATGTCCGACATGAGGTCCTCAATCTGAGCAGGCTCGAGATAAGAGGGGCTACCGCCTCCCCAGTGGATCTGGCGGAGGGGCCGTCTCAGCCCGGGGATGTGAGAGAGGATTTCGATCTCTTGATGGAGCGCTGTCAGGTAGGCCTGGAGCTTCTCCGCCGATCCGGGCGCTCCCTTTTTGAGAGCCATCCGGTTACAGGCACAGAACTTACACAGGCTCTCGCAGAAGGGGATGTGAATGTAGAGCGACAAGCCTGTGTGAGGGGCCTCCATCGCGCGGCGTCCGAGGTACTCTGTAAAATCATCCCCATCCAAGGGCACCCAGGCGGTTGGCATGGGGTAAGAGACATGGCGGGGTAGAGCCAAACCGGAATACTTGCGGAAGGTGCCGAGGGGAAAGCTGGCCGGTATCATCTCAGAGCCTCCGCCATTTGTTCCTCGTGGAGCTGTGAGGGCAACGTAAAGAAATCATCGGTATGTACACGAAAGAGAATGTGTGATTCAACTTCATCCACCGCATCCCAGAAGCCGGGGGTGGATTCCATCTGACGGGCATAGGTTCGCACTTCCGCCTCCAGGGATTGGGCATCTAGGAACTTGAGTTTGTCAGTCGGGCTCACTCCTTTGGTTGAGCCCAGTGTGTTGAAGTCCAGCATGGCCAATGGCGTGGGATTATTAATCCGAATCCGGTTCAGTGTCTCTGCGTCCAACACTGGTTCGCCACGGTCAATGCCCCAGATTACCAGTGTGGCGTGACCGATTGCATCGAAGACTTCTTGGCTCTGGTAATCATCCACCTTCTGGCGGTGACACCCCATACTCGCGCGCCGGACCGCTTTCACAGTGCCATTATCCTTGTGGCAACGATGGAAGAAGGTGATCTGCTCCGGGTTGACTGCGAAGTCCTGTTCGAGGTGCTCGATACAACTGCAGGTGGTACCAGAGCTGCCTATGATCACGATGGGACCGGAGAGCGCGGTGGGGCTGTCGATCTTGGCGAAGGCCCCTTCAAGAGTGGCGAGGCAGTAACTCGGTGAGAAATCCGACCAGGCCGTTTCTCCACGTGCACGCTCGGTCTGGCTGATGAGGTTTTCAACGAAGGCCATGCCGCCAGTGGTGAGTGCTCCAGTGCATTCGGCGATGCGGACCGCTACTTGGAGCTGCTGTTCAACATCGGTCTCACCCGGTAGGCCACTGTTCAGGCCCACTGCGGTACGCATCAAGTGATGAATGGCATCTGTCCCCGCCAAGGTGTTGACAGTATCCACCGCATCATGCAACGGAGCGAAGAAACGCTCCAAAAGGAGCTCGATTCCCACCTGAGGATTGCCCTGGGTGATGGCATAGACCTCGAAACGGTTGCAGGTGTTCCAGATCCAGCATTCATCCAGGACATGCTCTCCTGCAATTCGTTGGAGCTGAGCGGCCATTATCGGGTGAGGGAGTTTGACAGAGCGCAGCTGTTCCGGGGTCGCATAGTGAAGCTTGGGTCCTTTTCCGCAACCGATGGAGTTCTCCAGACACACACCCACCATAAGTAAATGTTTGTCCTTAAGGTCTAGCTGCGGTGAAAGGGGAAAATCATGATTTAGCATGAGAGAGGCCCTCCAAGGGTCCTCAAGACAAGAGACTTCAGAGCCTGAATAAAAACAGGCGAGGTATTCAACGCTGGCATGAGCCAGAGCTGTCCGCCGAGTTCGTTCTCAAACAGATGGCGGTATTCGATGCCGATTTCGTGAAGGGTTTCGATACAATCGGCTGTGAAACTAATGGGGCAGATGATTACATTTTTTACTCCGCGTGAAGGCAGTTCACGGAGTATGTTTAGGGTCGATGGTCCCAACCATTCGACTGGACCCAGGCGGCTTTGGTAGGAGGTGATGATGCGGTCCTCTGGCCAGTTGAGCAAGGCGGAAATCCCTTGGATCGAGGTGGTGATCTCTCTTTTGTAGGGATCCCCCGCCGCGATATAGGAAACAGGCAGGCTATGCGCGGAGAAGAGCAGGACCGTGTTACTGGGCGTAAGGCCATTCTCGTTGATGAAATCCAGGATAAGGCGGGCTTGCGCCTCCCAATAAGGGCGGTAGTTATGCCAGGAAGAGATCACATGCGTCTGGTATTGAAGCCCACGCCGAGCTAGGAGACGGTAAACCCGGCCTAGAGCGGTTCCGGTGGTGGGACCCGCGAAGTGGGGATACATGGGGAGGATCAGGATCTGACGAATACCATTAGTTTCGAGATGATCGAACACGGATTCGAGATCCGGCTTTCCATAACGCATGGCGATCTCAACCTGATAAGCGAGCCCGAGCTCAGTTTGGAGTGCTTGTGCCTGATCCTGACTGATTGCCAACAGTGGCGATCCGCGATCGGTCCAGATCTGGGCATAGTTTGCGGCTGATTTCTTAGCCCGCAGGAAAGCGATCAACTGAGCCAGCAGGGGAGTGGCCCACTTCAAACCATGGGGGAGACGGATGACCTCTGGATCACTAAGAAATTCAGCCAGATAAGCGCGTACATCCCCCACCTCCGGGGACACAGGGGTTCCCAGATTAAGCAGGACAACAGCGGTGTGAGCTCTTTCTAAACCAGATTGTGTATTTGTTAGCGGGGATCCAGGCTCCCGCTTGTGTGATGTCTCCATGGTTCTCTCTTCCCTGGCCTTGTGGGGCAGCAAGGGACTGCGAAAAAAGCTCCTGGCCGGACCTTTCCTCAAAGGTACACACTCGTATCACATTCAACATACGTATTGTGATCGGAGTAGCCTTTTTACTACCTTTGGAATAATCCGGCCGGACCTCTCTAGCGGAAGAGAGAAGTGGGTGGGCCACGCCGTGAAAGAGAGGAAATAAAGAGATCTCTCCATTCTCGGAGGGAAGGAGGATTGAGTATGTCACGGGAAAGGTTCTGCCGGGCAACCGGGATTGGGATCAGGATCCCTTTGAGCTGGGTGTGTTGATGAATCACGATGGTCAAGGCGGTGCCGGTCAGAACCACCAAGAAGGGGCTGACTAGGTTGACCCAACCCAAGCCGGATTGACCCAGTGGAATCTTGGTATCAATGATCACACCGGAGTGAAGCAGGAGCACTACCAGGCAATAGATCACGATCCGGTCCCAGGAGGGATCAAGTTTCCAGAAACGAAATCCGAGTAGTTTCAAGGTGAAGTAGACTACAGAGAGCAGGAGAAGAATGAACCGGACAATTTCAAGTGGGTCTGGGGTGGCTTCAAAGAGACGGTTCTGCGCAACGATCAGGGCGGGGAGGTGCCCCACTAGCATGACTGCCCAGAAAGATCGCGCTACCCATCCTCCCCGGCGGGAGCGATGTTGTGCGGAAAGTGAACGTAAGAGTTTTTCTATCATGGGTTTACCGCATACCCCAAAACACATCTTTATGGTACTAAAATAGAGGGGGGGTGGTCAACAGGAAGGTGTGAAGAGGCATAACCTAGCTGATTGCACTGAACAAAATCGTCACAATAGCTACGTTTCCCGGTCTAATTCCTCCCTTACTCTGATGGCGAAGTCGAAGATAGTGAATGGTTTTTGGAGAAACTGTGTACCTTCGTTTAAAACGCCACGGTGGACGATCACATCAGCGGTATAGCCAGAGATGTAGAGACACTTCAACCCCGGGTAGGCGGTTTGTAGTTGTTGGGCCAGTTCTTTTCCATTCATCTCGGGCATGATGACATCTGTGACCAAGAGATCAATCTTTCCAGCATTTTCATTGGTAATCCTTATGGCTTCTCCTGGGGTGTTGGCGGTGAAAACGTTATATCCTGTCTCTGAGAGGATTCGCCGGGTGAATTTCAGGATGGAGGGATCGTCCTCGGCGATCAAAATGGTTTCACCCCGGCCCTTGGGAATATTCTCCACATCCATGATCTGTGCGGAGGTGGCTGATCCCACATGGTGTGGCAGGAACACCTTGAATGTGGTGCCTTGACCCGGCTCGCTATAGACATTGATGAAGCCGTTGTTCTGTTTGACAATGCCGTAGACGGTGGATAGCCCCAGACCAGTTCCCTTGCCAGTTTCCTTGGTTGTGAAAAAGGGTTCGAAAATTTTTTCCAGAGTCTCTTTGTCCATACCACAGCCAGTATCGCTGATTTCCAATTGGACATACTCACCGGGAGTGAATCCCAAATGACTCATCCCATAAGCCTCATCGAGGGTGATATTTCCGGTTTCGATGGAGATTCCGCCGATGCCGTCGATGGCGTCACGAGCATTGACACACAGGTTGGCCAGGATCTGATCGATCTGTGATGGGTCAATATAAACCGGCCACAGTCCAGGGCCGGGAATCCAGGTTAATTCAATGTCCTCGCCGATTAACCGCCGGAGCATTTTCAACATTCCCTCCACGGTATCGTTGAGATCCAGGACTCTCGGAGCGACTGTCTGCTTGCGTGCGAATGCCAACAGTTGGCGGGTGAGATTGGCGGAACGTTCGGCAGCCTTTTTGATCTCTTCCAGATCATGTTGGATAGGTTGATTTGGCTGGATCTGTTTTAAAGCTAAGGAGGTGTATCCCAAAATTACCTGGAGGTTGTTATTAAAATCATGGGCCACACCGCCCGCCAGCCGTCCAACTGAGTCCATCTTCTGCGATTGGCGGATCTGATCCTCCAATTGCAGTTTATCGGTCATGTCCCGTTTAACGGCCACGAAATTGACAATTTGTCCGTCGGAATCCAAGACCGGAGAGATGGTGGTTTCCTCGGTCCAGAGTGAGCCTTTTTTATGCTTATTGGTGATTTGTCCCTCCCAGGTACGTCCGCTTAAAATGGTGTCCCACATATCGCGATAGAAAGCCTGGTCGTGTTTTCCACTCTTGAGGATGCGTGGGGTTTGACCGATGATCTCCTCGCGGGAAAAACCTGTCACTTTTTCAAAGGCTGGGTTGACATACTGAATAATTCCATCTGGATCGGTGATGATAATAATATCACCGGTCTGTTCAATGGCGGCCATCAAACGCTCCCGCTCGGATTCCGCCTTCTTGCGGTCGCTGATATCCAGGATCACCGCGAGAAACACTTGCTGCTCCTTAAGTTCAACAAGTTGTAGATGGACCTCGACGGGATAATAAGTTCCATCCGCGCGGCGGTGATTGGAGGTGAAAATGAGTTGCCGCAATTCATGAAGGAGAAGAGGCTTAAGGGATTCGCGGAAGGCCATCTCGGTGAAGTCTATTTTGATATCCACGGGTGTCATGTTCCGCATGGTGGCGAGAGTGTAGCCTAGATTACATAATGCTGCGTGATTGACATATTCGAAGTGAAGTGTTTTGGAATCGAAGATGTAGATTTCATTCAAGCTGGATTCCAGAATTTGCAGCAGCCGTGAACGTTCCTCGTCAGATCGTTTCCGCTCGCGGATGTCTCTTACAAACACAATGGCGCCGTCCTTGCCCTCATAGACACAGGGAACCGCGGAGACCTCGACTGGAATCGGGGTGCCATCCAGACGCAGCCAGACCTCCTCTAAGGTGGGAACGGATTTCTTGATTGTGTTCAGCTGGTGGATGCGCTCGCGTATGTTCTCATGGGCCGATGGACTAAAGAAATCCAATACTGGTTTTTCGAGAACCCGCTCTTTTGAATCCGCGCCGAGTAAATGGCATCCGGCGGTGTTCAGGTAGCGGAAACAAAATTCAGTTTGGACAAAGATGGCATCCGGCGCGCCCTCCACGAGGGAGCGGAATTGGACTTCACTCCGCCGTAAGGCCTCGGTCCGGAGCGCGACCTGTTTGCGAAGAGACCATGACCAGCCAAATGAAGCAGCAATAATTAAGAGCAAGGGGATAGTGACCAGCGCCATGTAACTAAGAATGGTGGTATAGTTGGGATGTGTCTCCTCATAAACACCCATCCATTTCTCGTAAATGCGCCGGTATTCACCCGTGTCTTCGATAACTTTCAGGCCTTCGCTGAACTGTGCCAATAGAGGTCGATGATTGTTTGAAACCGCGAAGCAGTATTCCAGTGAAAGGAATGGATGCTGGCCAACGATCAGATTCTCCAAGGCGTTTTTTTTAATGCAATACAGCGCGGTCAAGCGGGCCACCAGCGCGCAATCACTTTTTCCCTCGGAGAGCTCCATTAAGGCAGTTTCCTGAGTATCAACGATGGAAACCTGAGCGCCGATGGCGTTCTCCAGAACAAATTCATGCATGATATCATCTTGCTCGACAATAATACGCTTGCCGGACAATTCCTCGACTGAGGAGGGTGGTGGACCGGATCCTTTACGAACTACACTGACGTAATTATTCACCGTGTGTGGAGGAGAAAAATCGAATTTCAAATCACGTTCCAAGGAGAAAAACATACCTTCGATGACATCGATATCGCCATGTTCGAGACCTTGGATGACCTCTGACCAGGGGCCGAGTTGAATCTCGATATCCAGGCCGACAGCTTTGGCGATGGCGCGGGTAAGATCCACATTATACCCTGTAGGCTGTCCGTTTTGCCCGATGAATTCAAAGGGTGGATAGTTTTGATCACCCCCGACAACTATCCGCCGGGTGGAGGCCAGATCCAAGGCAGCGAACCACTTGGCGTGAAGGCGCCGGTAGGTTCCATCGGCCATGATCAAAGCAAGGCCTTCATTCAAGAGCGCGAGAGTGTCCCGGTCGCCCTCCTTTACCGCGAAGCTGAAATCTTGGCGGAATCCTTCGATCGGCTCGCTGATAACCCGTAAATTATCCAGTCCGGTCTCTTGGATGAGACGAAGCGCCACCAGCCGTTGGATCACAACAGCGTCTAAACTCCCTGCGGACAATTCACGCAAGGCGGTCTCAAAGGTGTCGGTGGTATGGATCTCGATACCGTGCTCTTCCCGCCGCAAGAACTCGTCGGCGATGTCATCTTTCATAACACCGGCCTTTTTTCCGGTCAGGTCGCCGAGCTTGTGGATATCATTCGTGTCCGTCCGGACTACGATGGCGCCATGTAGCGTCATATAAGGAAAGGTGAAGTCCATGGTGGACTCACGCTCGAGAGTGCGTCCGGCCAGGGGCAGGGCTTGAACTTGACCCTTCTCCAGCCAGCCCTTGACATCAGCCCACAGACCGGTACGGAAAGTTACTTCGCGGCCCATCGCGCTCATCGCCGCGCGTAACAACTCAATAGAGAAACCATCTGGTTGGCCATCGGTAGTGACGATGCAGAAAGGTGGATAATCAACCTCGGAAGCGGAAAGAAGGGGTGGTGTGGCGTGGGTTGGTTCCTGACCAGCAACGCAAGAAGGATTCAATGCGAAGACTAAGATTAGGCTGAATCTCACAGCGTGACGAACAAACGGCCTTTTAGACGGAGAATCATGAATGATAACCAAGGGCGGGTTCTCCATGAGTCGATGCAGCGTATGTGTTTCCATACCTGCTGGTCCTCCTTGTGACATCGCTGGTGTGTGTGGATGGAATATCCTCCTGGGAAGTAAAATCACCACCAGATCTACCGAGCTTTCATCTTGAGTGTTCAGTATTCTTTTACTTTCTACCTTTCTCCTGACCACCTTTGGGTAAAGTTTGAGTTGAATACCCGGGAACATCCAAGAAATACGAATATAGTGGACTCATGTAGAGTGATTGTAGAAGAAGAGTCAGGAACAATCCATGCAAAAGAAACTTTTCATAACACATAAAGTGAATGGAATTATCATTCACTTCGTCCTCTTTTTGTAATAGACCTTTTCCTTTACCCGCTTACCTTGAGCCTGTTATGCCCCTCTACAGCGAAGAAATCCTCGAGATTATCCGGGAGCTGCTTGAGACAAAGGCGGAACCGGTCTTACGTAGCCTTCGGGCGGATTTCCACCCCACCGAACTCGCTAGTTGTACATACCATGCCATCTATCTTTCCGTCATCATGGCGATGGGGGTAATGTTGCCTCATAATTTTCGTTGACTTTCGCGGGGTTTTTTGGATCGTTGGTGTCTCTCACACTCTCATGCATTGGTTGCGACCCGGCTGTCTCCTCCGGTCCATTCATCAGCATGTCCACCGATGCCATGGGATTGATGATCTATCTCACCGTGGAGCGGTTGTTGAGCGTGTTGCGGTTAAAATGGGAGAGGTGTTTACGGGTCTTCCTCGAACAATCCGGGCTGAGGAGCTGGCAGTGTAGGCAGTGGAAATTTCGAGGCTTGCAGGGTGCCACCGCCGACACGGTAAAAATCGCCCCCCAAGTGGTGCAGGGTCTGCGCCTGGTCTGTCCAACCTCCATCAAAACTCTCTGTCTCCACCAGGGCGGTAATTACTTCACTGGAGAAAAAAACATGGTCTCCTATCTTCCGGAAATTTCTAACCACGCATTCCAGGTGCCCGATACAGTTTGTGATGAGGAGTGGGCTGACTCGATGTGCGCGGAGTGTACGCAGCTCCATGAGACGTACCTTGTCATAAAGCTCGCCGGAATGAGTTCCACAATAGTGGGTTTCCGCGATCAGAGAGGCATCGGGGATGGAGAGCACGAATTCACCGGTTTGAGAGAGGAAGTGATAAGTACGGCTGCTGGGTGTGATCGAGATTCCCACCATGGGGGGATCCTGTGAAAGGGGCATCTGCCAAGAGAGCGTGGCGACATTGGTCTTCTCCTCTAGACGGGTGCTGATGAGTGATACCGAGCCATCATTAATCATCCGCAGACCAAGCAGAGGTTCGATCTCGATCATGGTTCTCGCTCCTTTATCCGCACCCGGTTGCCTACGATTTTTAGGCGTCCCTCGGCGAAGAGCTGTATGGCCTCGGGGTATGTCTCACGTTCCAGGGCCTGCACACGCTCCGCGAGGGTGTCCGGGGTGTCATCATCGAGGACCGGGATGGTGCGTTGGAGAATAATCGGGCCATGGTCGTACTGGTTGTCAGCAAAGTGGACAGTACATCCGGCCACCTTAACCCCCATTGCAATGGCCGCTTCATGGACATGATGGCCATACATTCCTTGACCGCAGAAAGCTGGGATCAAGGCAGGATGGATATTCATGATCCGCCCTTGATATGCGGGTGGAAAGGTGTAGAGCGACATAAACCCGGCCAAGACAATCAAATCAACCGGGTGACGTTCGAGATACAATGTGACCGCCGCGCTGTAGGCTTCGTGGGAATCGAATTCTTTGCGAGGCAGCACCAGACAAGGTATCCCGGCCCGGCGGGACTTTTCGATTCCTCCCACTCCCTCACGGCTGGAGAGGGTCCAATCGATGTGGGCATCCAGTTTTCCCTGAGCGATCCAGTTCAGGAGATTCTTGAGAGTGCTTCCACCGCCAGAGAAGAAGACAGCCAGGTGAATGGGTTTGGGACTCATAAGCTTACCTTTGAGGGCGTGGTGATTCGGCACGGCTAACAGGTGATATTGCCGGGGGAGGAAGAGGATGGCAATCCGGTGTGTGAAAACATGAGGGTAATCCCTTCCGTGTTCCGGGGACGGCGGCATGTAATCTCGTTGATATGACCGAATCTCGTTGCCTTGTCCCCGGCTAACAACAGGCGACGGACAATGGGTTCGAATCCATTTTCATCTCTTCCGGTTACTGAAACGTGGCCTGAACTAATCTCTCTTTGGGACCACCTTTCCGGGCGACAGATCCGGGAACTTGCGTCCATCGAAATGACAAGTTTTACAGTCAGCCAGTTGGCTAAGGCCTTGGGGGTGACAATCAGAGCAGGTGCAACGCTGGTGGATTTCATCCAGTTCGAGTCCCGCGCGGGAGGCATGATTGAAGGGAGGGATTTCCTTTGTCGCGTGGCATTGGTTGCATTCCCCAGAGACACGATGGCAGCTACGGCAATCCGCATGACGTTGTTGCGGGGCTGGTGGAACGAGTGGTTGAGTTTGGTCATGGCAACGGCCACAGTTTTCTTTTTTATGGCAGTCGGCGCACTTGAGTCCATACAGACTGGAGTGGGCTTGGTGGTGGAAGGTTACCATGGGTCCATTGGTCTTGGCCGGGGTTTGATAGATCCGTTTATTGGGCATCTCGATGTGGGGATGCAGTTGACCCACGAAATCGGTGGGATCCTCCCGCGTGGAGGTGGTCACCTGAGAGGCGCTTGCCAACTGCGTGCTGTGGACACGTTTGAGGTGGCATTGTGTGCAATTGATCGTGTGACTCCACTCGCGATGACAACCCAGGCATTGACGGTGATAGGCGCCTTTGATTCCGGGCTGGCCCAGATTGGCGGGATTGGAGGGTCCCCCATGGCATTCACGGCAGGCGCGGATTTGTCCGGATGGATTGTGATGATGACAGGCCGCGCATCCCGCACCCATGACCTCCATGTCTGCATGGAGTTTGTGCGGGAAAGCCACGGGCTCATAGAGATTCACTAGGTGATCCAGTTGGATAATGTCCGCCGCACGAGTGGTAGAGGTGGGGATCGCCGCTGTTTGTGTAGGAACCTCTCCGGCAGCCTGGCCATCCAGCAAACAAGCCAACAGGAGTAGACCTAACAGAAAAACGGTAATGGAGACCAAGAATGAACGCATCGGACTAACTTTCCACTCCAGAGAGTGGGTATTCCTTATTTATAGAGAGAATCGGGAACACAAACAGGGCGGCACGGTGAAGGAACAGGAATACCGCTAGTAATCCTATGGTAATCACAATCTCTGAGAAGCTCGGGAAGTAACGTTCGGTTGTGAAGGATGCGTGAAAGGCCGTGATGAACACATTCACCCGGTTAAGGAGAACTCCGAACACCACCAGACCCGAGGCCACCCCCAGCCACAGCGGCGAGCTGCGGACCCGGCGCGATAGGAGCATGGCGAAGGGAATCAGGATTCCGGGAAGGACCTCCGCGAGGAAGAAAAGCGTTTCAGGGTTTCCATCCCATGGAAGGATCGAAACACCGCGGATCATCAGATCGCATATCTTGGCGATGGCATACAGCCCAAGGAAAACCAGGACATACAGGCTCAAGGGGGAAAGGATCTCCATCTGAACCCTCCGCCGGTAGCCCCAGGATACGGCCAACGATTCGCAGATCACCACCGCGAAGCCCACCGCGAATATGGACATCAAGAACAGGAGTGGTAGAGCCGGTGTGTACCAGAGTGGGTGCATTTTGTAAGGCGCGATCAGCATGAGCGAACCGAGCGATGAGTGGTGAAGGCAGGAGAGTACGGCTCCCAGTACGAGGAGTGCGGAAAGGAGGAGATGCACGCCGCTCTTATCGTTATTCCCGCGCGAGCGGGAATCCACGGCCCTTGAAAAGCGTTCCCATACAACCGGAATAAACTCGATGTACTGGAGAGCGAGGTAGCACATGATACATATGGCCACCTCGAAGAGTACTGAGTCTCCCTGCCACATGGAGGGCCAAGCGGGGTGCCAGATGTTGTAATACCGTCCGATGTCCACGAAGAGGCTGAGCGCCCCGAAGGTGTAACCCAATAAACCGATCAGCAGAGCGGGACGCAGAACCGGGGCGAAACGCTTGCGGTGAAAGATGTGGACCAAAGCGGAAGTAGTGAAACTGCTGGTAGCCAGGGCCACACCAGCAGCCACATTGACCGCCTTCCAGATCCCCCAGGGATAACTGTCGGTTAAGTTCGTGACTGCCCCGAGACCGCCGGTGAAACGGTAGAAACAAGCCACGCAACCCATTGCGGAAAGAAGCAGAAGGAGAAAAGCATAGGGGGTCCAGAAACGGCCCGCGAGCGGTTCTGGAGTTTGTTCAAGCGATTCTGGAGTTTGTTGGACTGGAATTTCCTTCCGATTCCTATCTTTGAAAGCCCACATCGATCCCGCCAGAAGACCATATAGAACCAAGGGAGGGGCTCCATACTTGAAGACACTATGTTGAATCGCCTCGGTCGTCGTGGGAATGGGCTCATCGCCATAGGTCAGGAAACCCAGTTTGTTGTAGTTTTGTCCCGCCATGTAAAGCCAGGCGGTCCCGCCCACCTCGGTTTCACCATAGACATGTTCCACATACCGTTCGGGAGCGGCCTTGATTTTCTGATGGGCTAGCTCCAGAAGCGCGGAACGTTTCCCAAAGGTCAAACACATGGGAGGGCATATCTCCGCGCAGGCGGGAAGCTGGTCTTCCTGGGATCTTTGCGCGAAGCAGAAATCGCATTTCCGGACCTCGGGAGTGAGGGGATCCGGGTACTCGTATGCAATCACCTCAAAGGGGCAGGCCACCATGCAGTAACGGCAGCCGATGCACTTCCAGGCGTCGTAGGTGACTGAGCCATCCGTCTGCAATTGGAGAGATCCCACCAGGCAGGCCGAAACACAGGCCGGGTCGAGGCAGTGCATACACTGGATCTTCACATAGGTGGGTTGCTCAGAATTCTCCGGATTGGGAGTCCGGTTGACCACTGTATAGGCTGTAGTGGATATGCGCCGGTTCTGGTCGAAGACATCGAGGGTTTCAAAGGATTCAAGGGGTTGATCTGTCAGGTGGTGGGCTTGATCACAGGCGTATTCACATTTCCGGCATCCGAGGCATTCGGTGGTGTCCACCAACATGCCCATGACCTCGGGAGGGGATGCGGAAACGGCATCTGTTGCCCGCCCGGACGCGGCGCTAGCGGTGAGGAATTGAAGAAAGCCACGCCGGTCCAGTTTCATCTCACGCCCGCATGTTGTTCATGCTTTAGCATGTTGGATTACCTCATGACTGAATGGTGAAGGACACCCACATGCTAAAGCATGAACAACAGATAAAAACAGGCCCCGGAGTTTGACTCCGAGGCCTGTGGTGGAAAGAGAACCTATGCCGGTGTTACCAGCTCCACGGTGGTAATCGAGCCTACTGGCAACTTCACGGTAAAGGGGAGTTTCCCTTCTCCAAGTGGAATATCCAACGGGAGAACCTTGTCCGGCTCCTCGAAGGTGTTGTGGTCGTGGATATTGCCACCACCCAGAACACGTGCCCGGGAGACCTTCCATCCTTCCTTCTGTGTGAGGTTGAGAGTCACATCGAAGGGAGAAGTCAGATCGAAGTTGAGAAGCGAAACACAGATACCATCCCCCTTTGGTGTGACCGTCGCTGAGATGGAGACAGCCTCGCGTTCCCGGTCATCGGACAATTTAATGCGTGGTACATCGGCCGTTTTAATGGCGGGGATCAAGGAAGCATCCCGGTGAGGTTTGAACATCTCATAGACATGATAGGTGGGGGTCAAGGTCATTTCAGGACCGCGGGTGAGGATCAGTGCCTGGAGGACATTCATGGTCTGCGCCATGTTGGTCATGAAGAGCCATTCGCCATAGTTGTGGAACATATGAAAGCATGCGGCCGCGAAGAGGGCATCCTGCATGGTGTTTTGCTGGGAGACGCCATTGGCGGTAGTGGCCTCCCGCCACCAGGTTCCCCACTCATCCAGCAGGACACCGATGCGGTGACCGAAGGTGCTATAGGCTTGCGCCAAGCCACAGGCCCGGGTGATGGCCTTCTCGGTGACCTCGATCTGGCCGAGAAGCGAATAGAATTCCTCTTCCGTGAAATCCAGTTCAGATCTTCCCTGGCCGGAGTAGTTGTGAAGGGCGATGTAATCGACCAGGTGGAGACAGTTTCCCCCCTTGAGATTGGCGAAGAAGGTTTCATCCCAGTCGGGGATGTTGGGGTAGGAACCGCAGGCGATCAACCTCCCCTCGGGTCCCACCAGACCACGCAGATAGGTGGCAAAGCGCCGGTAGAGATCCGCATAGAATTCGGGCCTCATGCCGCCACCGCAGCCCCAGTTCTCATTGCCAACACCCCAGAACTTCACGTTATAGGGATCGGGGTGGCCATTCTCCTTGCGCAGATTGGCCATGGTGCAGTTCTGATTGCTGTTGCAATACTCAACCCAAGAGCAGGCCTCTTCGACGGTACCGCTGCCGACATTCAGACAGAAATAGGGGTCGGTTCCGATCATGTTGGTGAAGCGTAGGAACTCATCGGTACCGAAGGAGTTGGGCTCGGGCTGATTCCACCACAAGTTGTGATGTTTGGGACGCTTCTCGCGTGGGCCGATACCATCCATCCAGTGGTAGTTGTCCGCGAAGCATCCGCCAGGCCAGCGTAATGCGGGGAGGGCGACCTCTTTGAGAGCCTCGGTTACATCCTTGCGGATGCCATCGAAGCTTTCAATCTTCGGGTTGTCTCCCACCCAGATGCCCTCATAGACACAGCGTCCGATATGTTCAGCGAAGTGGCTGTAAATGTACCGGCTGACTGTATGGCGGCGGACCTCCGGGAATAGGGTGATTGTAATGGGGGAAGAGGTTGGGTCTGGCATGAGCGCACCTTTCCACTGACAAGAGATGAATAAAATGAAAGAGGATGCGTTAGGAACGCACTCATCAAATCCGCCAAACCAGGCCACCTTGAGGGACCTTGGTTTGGCGGGATTTCATCATACACCTCGTGGAACAATCGCCAACCACGAAAAACTTGGATCGATGATTATTTGCCCGTGCTCATCGGAACCAGTTCGATGCCCAAGGTCTCGATAAGGGTTCCCCGGATCCTTTCTAGATCGATGAGGGCAATATAATAATTCACAATCGCGCTGATTTGCTGGGCTTGAGACTGAGCGAAGGAGTCTTGGACCTCGAGCAAGTCATGCGATGTGGTGACACCCTGCTCATGGCTGATCTTCTGTTTCTCCAAGCGGTCTTTCTGGGCGCGGACCGTGGCTCCCGCCGCCTCCACCGAACGGCGTAGGTCTTCGATTTTCCGGACCGCCTCGCGGTGTGAGTACACCACTGACTGCTCAGTGTTTTGCAGGTTGTAGTTGGCCTGTGAGATCTGGTAGTTCGAGGACATGATGTCGGCTCTCTCTTTACGGCGGTAGAGGGGCATTTCATATTGAAGCCCGACTGTCCCGGACAGGTAATCTTTACCGAAGAGCTCGCTTTTTGATTCTCCCAGGGTTTCCCCGAGACCAGTCTGCTCCACTCCGGCGATGGCATCGAGTTGCGGCCGGAAGCGGTCCTGGGCCATCAACAGGCCCTCACGTGCGTTCTGGATCGAGAGTCTCGCTGATTGGATGCTTGGATTTTTCTTAAGGGTGATATCCAGCGAGAGGGTTTCATCCACCACCACGGGTGAGAACACGGGGGGATCGACTGGAACGAGAGGGGCCTCCCAGCCAGGTAAAGTGCGGTCGATGGCGGTCAGCTGACGGACTGTGTCACGTGCATTTTCAAATGAATTTTGTGCGGCGATAACTGATTGTTCGCGTTGCTTCACACTGGCCTCGGCTTCGAGGACATCGACCGCGATTAGGTCTCCATATTTGTAACGGATGCGGTTCTCGCGCAGAAGGTCGGCTGCCAGGCCGAGAGACTGGATATTGATGGCCAGATTGATGCGCGCGTAGACCAGGTTCCAGTAGGCTTGATGAGCCTGGCTGAGTGTGTCCAAGGTCAGCTGGCGGAGATCCAGCTCGGAGATGCGGGTGTTGTTATAAGCGATGCGTACCGAGGCTAAATTAACATTGGCTCCGGAACCTTTCATGAGGGGATGGACCATACTGAACGATCCAGTCGAGTAGTACTCCTGATCGAAGGGTTGCAACATCCCGACGCTGCTATCCTCGCGGTGAACTTTGGTTTGGAGTTCGAATTGGGTACCGCTGGTGAGCATCTGCCGTGCGCCCAGACCGGGGTCGCTGCTATTCGTGGAACCCAGGCCAAAATAATTGGTTTTGACCTTGTTGATCGTGGTCCCACCGGTGGTATCGCCACTCAGGAGACCGGCGCTGGGGGTATTGGCTCGTGAGTAAGTGACCATCGCGAAAGCGGTCGGGTCAAAGGCGGACCAGGCGGAGTCGACACTGGTGCCGGTAATGCGCGGGGAGAGACGGGCGGCTTGCAAGGCGAAGTTCCGGTCGAGAGTATCCTTGACCACTTCCACCAGGTGGATTGGACGCGCTCCAGCGGGAACCTCCACTTTGGTGGCATTGATGATGAGTTGCGTCTGAGACATCAGCTGAGAGGTGCTGGTGGCATCGCGGATCTTGAAGGGGAGATCGACATAATCGTCGATCAAGGGGGCTTCGAGATCGATACTCGCGGAGGTGTCACTTCCGTGGGTGGTTGTTGTGGTGCCGGGAGCCACCTCGATGGGGCCATCCTCGACCGCAGCGGTGGCGGTGGTCTCGGTGGGCCACTCGGGAGCGCTCACAGCTATAGCACAGGATACGCACAGGATAGCCACAGCGGTCAAAACAAAGAGTCCGCTCCTGGGGGTTGTTTGTTTACAAGCCGGCATAATGTGTTTACTCCAATTCGATGTTGGCCCAGTCCCCCACTGTGGCCAAGGTGATCCATCCCTATCCCTGGTCCCACTCACGAGAGAAGAGTATAAACTCTTTACCGATCGGAAACCAAGATGGCTCGTTATCCCTAGGCCAGTGTTCATGGACTCATTCATTTACCTCAACAATGCAGCCACTTCCTGGCCGAAAGCCCCCGGGGTGGCAGAGGCCATCGCCGCCGCCATTCAAGCCCCACCCATTCTTCCAGGACGGGATGTATCCACAGCTCTCGATCCTTTGACTACCTGCCGTCAGCTCTTGGCTGAGCGTTTAGCGGTGCCTGATCCAAGCCAGATCGTTTTAACACCTAGTGCGACCATTGCTCTCAATCTCGTCTTTCTCGGCCTTGGTTTGAGACAGGGGCAGTTGGTAGTCACAACCCAGACAGAACACAACTCCGTCCTCCGTCCACTCTACCGCTTGAGGGAAAAAGTGGGGATCGAGCTTGAAATAATTGGGGTTACTCCGGGTGGTGATCTGGACCGTGAGGCTTATCAACAAGCGCTCAAGAGGGAACCCGCGCTGGTGGTGATCAACCATGCCTCCAATGTGACTGGCCTGGTGCAGCCCGTGGAGGAATTGTTCGCGCAGGCTCATGCCATGGGAGCCCGGACACTCCTGGATGCCTCGCAAAGCATGGGGCACATTCCTGTTCATCCCCTAAAGCTTCAGGCTGATATGGTGGCGTTCCCAGGCCATAAGGGGCTCCTCGGTCCAGTAGGTACTGGGGGACTCTATGTGATTCCGGGTGTGGAATTGGAGCCAGTTCTGGTGGGTGGAACTGGCATCCGGAGTGATCTTCCGCATCAACCCCCGGAGATGCCCATCCGTCTAGAGACAGGAACCCCCGACATTCCTTCCTACCATGGACTTGTAGTGGCGCTTGAATGGTTAGCCCGACATGAAGCCGAGTACCTTCTTCAAGAGCAAAGGCTTACACACCAGCTATGGGATGGCCTGAGGGAGATCACAGGGTTACGACTTTTCGGAAGAGATCGTGTGGAAGATTCTTTAGCGGTGATATCGATCAAGTTGGATGGTTTGGAGGTGGAGGAAACAGGTTACATACTCCAGCAAAGTTTTGGGGTTGAATGCCGTACCGGTCTGCATTGTGCCCCACTGGTCCATCAGGCTCTCAGAAGTGCTCCTGAAGGGACGGTGCGATTGAGTCTATCGGGATTTAACACGGACATGGAGATTAAGTGCACATTAGATGCATTTATCCAGTTGACAAGATCGTTCTAATCGACTATTCTTCTCATTGTCTGCATAAGCCGCACCTGTTACATATACTACAGGCTGTGGTTGGAAGTGAGCTTTTGATCTGCCTCTCTAGTGTGATGGCGGTTCTTAATAAAAGCACCTTCGAACCTGCGTGTAACTACAATGAAGGTGCATATGTTTGGAAGAATCGCCAAGGTTGAGAAGCTGGAAGATTGCTTTGATGGAAGTAGCATCTTTCAGTATTGGTTTGAGCAAACCTGGGAACCCGATACCATCCATGGTCTGAAGGGTCTGGGCCAGCTCGAATACTTTCCCCAATTTCCCCAGCCGTTCTTCCGTGTGATTACCACGCAGGGTCTTCAAATCAAGGGTGTACAGGGACAAGACCACTGCCGTGCCATCTTCCCACACACCAATAAAGATCAAGTCAAAGCAGATTTTGAAGCGTTTTTGGAACACCAATTTCACTCTGGTTATCTTGCTGGAGAATCCCAGGTAGAAAGGAGGAATTGATTGCCATGGGTGATGTGTTGATGAAGATCTACAAGGCCGCGGATGATATTGGTGGTGTCCAGATGAAAACCCGTCTGGCACTGAAAACATGTATCCCCAGTGCCGCCGCCGCGTCGTTGCCTGATTCGCCGGAATATGTGAATAAACTTAAGGCAGCATTCAAGGAGATCACCGGAAAAGATGCCCCGGTCGGATAATGGACAATGAAAGGAGGACCCCACAGTGACAGTAAAGAAGAAGACTGAGATTGTTTTCGAGTGCGCATTTGATCCACGTACTAGCCGCCACACCATTAATGGTGAAACGAGTGTTTTGCATTGCCATCATTACGCAACCTTGTATTCACAACTTGCCGATGATTGCGGCATGTTGGATGGCAAGCAGCTCCTGGCGGAGGTTGCGGAGGATACCTTTCTTAAGATCTTGTCGGATTATTACAAGGTAAATGGCCTGTCCTGCCCCAAAGAGCGTATCCAGATCGCCGAGCAGTATTATGCTGCCACGGGTTTAGGAAAGCTGAAGGTTTGTTTTATGGGTCCGGATTCTGGTGAGGTGGAACTTCCATTCTCCCATGTCGATCAGGGGTGGATCAAGAAATTTGGCCGCCGGGATAAACCTGTTAATTTCATTACCTCCGGTTATATCGCCGCGCTCTTCTCCGCGGTTAATGGGAAACCGGCTCGTTCCTATCAAGTCATTGAGAGCCAGAGCATTGTGACGGGCGCGGAATGCTCGCGGTTCTTGGTGGTGGTGAGGTGAAAGGAGAAGACACCATGGCAATTAACCGAAAGATAATCATTGATAATCTGTCGAAAATCGAGGTCCACGAGACCGCGGAGGGTTTAATCCACGGTTTCGGGGTATACATTACACGTCTTCCGGCGGCGTTGTGGAATGGTTTCGCCGAACGTCTGACCCAGAAGGTTGGGCAAGACATGCTGGAATCCGCTGAATGGCTGCTGGTCAACGCGGCGCATGAATGCGGTTATCACACCGGATATGGCATTATCACCTCGGAGGAGTGGAACTCAGTGGTGGGTCCCATGATTGAAAAGGTTCCCGAGGATATTCTGCATGGGGCCTTTGCGGTGCTGACTGCTTGGGGCTGGGCTCAGGCCGAGATTGTGGAATTGATCCCTAATGAGAAGATGGTCATCCGGGCTTATGACTATTATGAGGCGGATATTGTGAGTTATGGGGTTACCCGGAAACCGAGTGCGTACATGCTACGTGGAATCAGCTCCGCGTTTATGGACCTGGCCTATGGTGGAAAATATGACCCCACCGGGAATACAGGTTTGCGTACCTTTGCGTGTGTTCAAACTAAGGGTATTGAATGTGGCGATGAATATGGTGAGTTTGTCGTGACGAAGGCTTAGCAGTCTGTTGCATAACTTGAGGATCTGTTGGCACCGTGGATTCCCGCGAAGGCGGGAATCCATAGTCACGCTCTTTTTCAACAGGCTATTAACGTAAAAAGCGAGACACCGGGGGCGGAGTTTGTTTCTCCGCTCCCGGTGATAAAAGCCACACCCATTGTTGGTTTCTATGAATACTTCAATACAATTCCCTCGAGAGTGTCCATAATCTCCTCCAGCCGGTCGGTGGTCTTCTCCAGCCGGATGTATACTTCGCGCCATTTGAGACCGAGAGTGAGTTGTTCGATGGTTGGGGGTTGCGGGTTGTAGGTTTCTCCCAATGCCCGGCAGAGGGCCGCGTCGGCCTGTTTTTCGATTTCACGGACTTCCTTTGATTTCTCGAGGATGGCCCGCATGGCCTTGTGGTCCCTTAATAATCCCAGGGACTCATTCACAATTTCGGATTGACGGAGCGCCAAGGCTGACATTTCCTTAACGGTTGGTGTGATCTCCTTAATGGAGTAAACCTGGAAGCGGACAGAGGCCGAGCCAATAAGGTCGACCACATCGGCGATACGCCGTGAGAGAAAAGCGATGTCCTCGCGGTCAAAGGGTGTGAGAAAGGTCTGGTTGAGCGCGGTCATGGTGGTGTGATTGATTTCATCACCCGTGTTGACGAGGGTTTGGATTCTGTCGATCTTCTGATCGATTCTGTCATTGCTTCCAAGAAAGTTGTGCCATTCTTGGAGAGCCAGAGTCATATTCCGACCGGCCTTCTCGATGAGGTCATAGAACTGACGATTTTCTGGGATCAAGCTGAGCCTCATGATATTCACCTCCTTTAGTGTAGTCCGATCAGCCGGAAAAACGCGGCTGATAGATATCCCAGGACGAGGCACACGGGAAAAGTCAGAATCCAGGCGGAGACAATTTCACCCGCGACTCCCCACCTGACCGCCGATAACCGCCGTACTGAACCAACGCCCATAATTGCCGTTGAAATGGTATGGGTAGTCGAGAGGGGGATGCCAAAGTGTGAAGCCAGTTCGATCACCGTGGCCGCGCCAGCCTCCGCGGCGAAGCCATGGATCGGCTCCATTTTGGTGACGCGCGAACCGAGGGTGTGGATAATCCGCCACCCGCCAGTCGCCGTGCCGATGCCCATGATGGTGGCACAGAGTACGATGACATAGGTGGGAACCTGAAAGGTTGAGAGGATACCACCCGCATAGAGAGTCAGGGCAAAGGCGCCCATGAACTTCTGAGCATCATTGGAGCCATGCGAGAAGGCCATGAAGGCGGCGGAGAAAATCTGGAGCTTGGAGAAGACACTGGTGACTCGTCCCGGTACGGAATTTCTGAATAGGTGGTAAGACGCGGTCATCAACAAGAGCGCCGCGGTAAATCCCAATATCGTGGAGAAGATTAGCCCGAGGCCGACCTTCTGCCATCCTTCCGATAGGAGGATTTCCGGACCACGAATGAAAAGACCCGCTCCGGTGAGGCCCGCCACTAAGGCATGACTCTCGCTAGTGGGTAGACCATAGATCCAGGCTAATGTGCTCCAGGAGATAATCCCCACCATGGCTGCCCCCACCGTGGCGGGAGTGACGCAATCGGCTTGGATAATTCCTTTGCCGATAGTGGTTGCGACGGCTGTGCCGGAAAGGGCGCCCGCGATATTTAATACAACGGCAATAAAGATCGCTGTCTGGGGGGACAGGACGCGAGTAGAGACGACCGTGGCGATGGCATTGGGGGCATCCGTCCAACCATTCACAAATTCAGCCCAGAGGATGAGAAACAGGACGAAAAGAATACCTGGTGTGAGAGCATCCATATCCATTAACCCTCCTGGTTTTCCCAGTGGTTCAATAGAATTCTTGCTCTCGCGCTTTATGTTTATGTGTGGACTACGTTAGTTTTGTGTTTCGCAATAGGGATTTGCGTGTGCATTTGTATGTTGTTCATGCTTTAGCATGTTGCTGGAACGTACCCATACGTTAAAAACATGAACCATACGGGTTTGGAGTTCAACCTTCAGGTTGCTCAGGCACGCTAAAGCGTGAACTCCCAACGGGTCATTCCCGGGGGTGGAGAATGAGTCTCCACCCCCGGTTGTTAGAAAGGAGAGGTATGGCTAGACCTGATCCGGCACCACAAAGGGCGCGCGGTAGTTACGGGTCAGCATCTTGTTGGCTTCTTCATCGCCCGTTACAGTCTCCGTTGCGGGATCGAATTCGAGATCCCGGTTCAAACGGAAAGAGATGTTCGCGAGGTGGCAGAGCGCGGCGGATGGATGACCCTCCTCCGGGGGCGCATGCAGGATGCTCTTGTCATGTGCGCGTACCGCCTCAATGAAATTGGCCTTGTGATCACCGCCTTCATTGCGTGTCGGCCCAGGGGTTAAATCCTTGCCGAGATAGACTTGGTAGTGATCGTAGGTGTCGATCACCATGATGCCATCGGAGCCATAGAAGGTGACACCGATCTTCGCGCCTTTTTCATCGTTAGTGATCCAGGGGCGCACCTCGAAACAGAGCAGCTTGCCCATCTTGCCCTCGCCAGGGTAGTTGAAGCTGGCGGTCAGGACATTCGGGACTTCCTTGTCATCATCAAAGAGGAACTTGCCACCCGAGGCCGAAACATGCTTGGGTAGGCCCACACCCAGACCCCAGCGGGCCACATCCATCTGGTGGATGCCCTGGTTGCCGATATCGCCATTGCCATAATCCCAATACCAGTGCCAGTTGTAATGGAAACGGTTCTCCCGGAAGGGACGTTCGGGGGCTGGACCCTGCCAGATGTCATAATGGACACCGGCGGGGGGAGCTGGTAACTCCGGCAGTTTGCCGATGGTGTCGCGCCACTTGTAGCACAAGCCACGCGCCATATAGACCTCACCAATGATCCCTTCTTTGAGCTTCTGGATGGCCTCGATGATGCCCAGGCTGCTGCGGATTTGAGTGCCGTGTTGTACGATCCGGTCGTATTTCTTAGCGGCTTCGATCACCCGCCGTCCCTCCAGCACCTCATGTGAAAGGGGTTTTTCGCAATAGACATCCTTCCCGGCTTGGATAGCCCAGATGGTGGCCAGGCTATGCCAATGATTTGGGACGGCGATGGAAATGGCATCGATGTTCTTGTCTTCAAGCATCTTGCGGATATCCGCCTCGAAGCTGGGCTTCTTGAGGCCTTTATCGGTGAAGAATTCCTTGGCGCGCGGCTCCCACAGGCGCTCATCGATGTCGCAGATGGTGGCGACCTCCACGTCTTTCAATCCGGAAAAGCCGCTCAGGTGACCTTTGCCCTGGCCGTTAACTCCAACCACGGCCATCCGGATGCGGTTATTTGCCCCCGCCCAGGATGCGGTCGAATGGCGCAACGCACCGATCCCCGCGGCGGCTCCGGCGGCCACCGTCGCCGTACCCTTCATGAAATCCCGTCTGGTTATATTGTCCGCCATAATAATCATCCTCCCTTGCTGAGATCACTTTCCGCCGAGTTGAGACTCGCCAGGAAATTATTTTTTTGTTTCTTGGGACTGAATATTCGTCTCACCCATCAGTTCGGTAATCGTGGGTTCCATAGTCTCGGCCCAGATCTGATATCCCTTGGCATTCGGGTGCAGGAAGTCTGGAAAGATCTCCTGGGGCAACGTGCCATCAGGTGTTAAGAACTTGGACCCAAGGTCGAGGTAAGACAACCACTGGTTACCCTTTGCGTTTTCCGCCGCAATGTATTGTGCGGCGAGTGCGCTGGCCTTCGCATTCTTCTCACGTTGTGGGCAAGGTTTTTCGGAACGAGGGAAAATTCCGAGGACCAGGACTTTTGTTTCTATGAGTTTAGTCCGTAGCTTTTCGATGATGGCGATGATGCCATCCGCGATTTCCTTAACTGTGTAGTCATCATTATTCGAATTGTTTGATCCGATCATGAGTACAGCCAGCTTCGGAGAAATACCGTCAATTTCGCCGTTCTCGAGCCGCCACAATACATTCTCCGTGCGGTCGCCGCTGTAGCCCAGGTTCACTGCATTACGTGGGGCATAGTATTGAGTCCAGATCTCCGCCCCGTTGTTCTCCCAAGCGTGGGTGGGGGATGTTTCCCAGGAATGGGTGATCGAATCGCCGATGAAAATCAGGTTTACATTGCCCTGTTTGATGCGTTCTTTGATCGCCTCGTGCCGTTCGATCCACCAATCGTTGGAACGGGCAACTGGTGTCACCGCCCGATGCGTTTTTGGCGTGGATGTTACCGGATTCGAGTCCGCGAACACCACCGCGGAGAGGGATATAACCGCCGCCAGAACCAGTACCATCCGGTGCTTCATAGGGTTGACATCCATTCCATCTGTGTATCGGGCCGTGAAAAGATTTACGCGGCCGCTTCGTGGGAAAACGGGAGTTCCCGGTCCACGCATGTCCAGGAACTCCCGTATCCCAGTAGAAGGAACTACTTCTTTTCGCCCATCAATTCGACGATCTTGGGTTCAACCGCTTCAGCCCAGATCTGATACCCCTTCTCGTTCGGGTGCAGGAAGTCGGGCATGATGTCCTTGGGCAGCGTGCCATCGGCCGCCAGGAACTTAGATCCGATGTCGAGGTAGGACAATTTCTTGTTTCCCTTGGCGGTTTGGTCCGCGATGTACTTCGCGGCCAGCTCGCTGGCTTTCGCGTTCTTTTCACG